>DATGOB010000181.1:0-48373 GCA_036010205.1 Promicromonospora sp.
CCGCCCAGCTCGCCGACCGCGAGGTCGAGGAGCTCGCCCACCTCGGGGATCTCGGCCGTTCCGGTCGGTGTGTCGGTGCTGTCGGCGGGTGCGTCGGGAAGGCTGGTCACGCCCTCGATCCTAGGCCGGGCCTCCGACATCAACCCCGCCGCCTCCACAGCCCGGCACGCCGTGCGGCCGCCGCGTCGCCTGCCCCCTACCCCTTCACCGCCCCGCCCAGCCCAGCGCCGCTGAGGAACAGCCGCTGGAAGGCCAGGAACAGGGCGATCGGCAGCACCGTCGAGATCGCGAGCGCCGCGAGGAACACGTCGAGCTCGAGGTACGGCGCGATGGCGGGCAACCGCACCGACAGCGGCTGGTTCTCCGGGTCGGGCAGCACGAGCATCGGCCAGAGGTAGTCCTTCCATGCCGCGATGACCGCGAACACCGAGACGACGCCGAGGATCGGCTTCGACATCGGCAGCACGACGCTCCACAGCAGGCGGAAGGGGCCCGCGCCGTCGACCCGGGCGGCCTCGAAGACCTCGCGGGGCAGGCTGTCGAAGAACCGCTTGACGATCAGCACGTTGAACGCGCTGGCGGCCATGGGCAGCCACACGGCCCAGAACGTGTTGAGCAGGCTGACGTGCGCGAGCGGTACGTCGAGGATGGTGAGGTACAGCGGCACGAGCAGCACCACGGACGGCACGAACAGCGTGGCGAGCACGAGCCCGAGGACCACCCCGCCGTACCGGGGCCGCAGCACGGACAGCACGTAGCCGCCGGTCGTGGCCACGAGGAGCTGGAAGAACCAGGCGCCCGCCGCGACGATCAGCGTGTTGAGGAAGTAGTGGTCGATCTCGGCCCGGGTCCATGCGGTGACGAGGTTGGCCCAGTCGATGCCGCTCGGGAAGAGCGCGAGCGGGGTGCGCAGCGTGTCCTGGGTGGGGGTCACGGCCGCCTTGGCGAGCCAGAGGATCGGGCCGAGGCCGACCAGGAGCAGGCCGGCCAGGAGCCCGCCCTGGAGCACCCCGAGGGTGGCCCGCACGGACGGCCTGCGCCGGTCGTGCGCGGAGACGATGCCGCGCTCGGCGGTGTCTGCTGCTGCCATCAGGAGCTCCAGGGTCGGGTGACGCGGAAGTAGATCGCCGACAGCACGGCGAGGACGCCCGCGAGCATGAGGCTCAGGGCCGTGGCGGCGCCGTAGTTGCCGCCGAGGCTGCTGCCGAACGCGTAGTCGTAGATGAGCATGAGGATCGTCAGGGTCGCGTTGGCGGGCCCGCCGCCGGTGAACAGGAAGGGTTCGAGGAACACCTGCGACGTGCCGATGATCTGCAGGATCAGGGTGATGAACAGGACGCCGCGCAGCTGGGGCAGCGTGACGTGCCAGATCTTGCGCCAGACGCCGGCGCCGTCGACCTCCGCCGCCTCGTAGAGCTCGGTGCGCACACCGACGAGGGCGGCGAGGTAGATGATGACGGTGCCGCCCGCCGCGGCCCAGGTGGCCTCGAGCACGAGCGACGGCATGGCGCTGGTCGCGTCCTGCAGCCACGGGAAGGGCCCGAGGCCGAACCACCCGGCGATCACGTTGAACACGCCGGTCGGCGAGGCGTCGTAGAAGAACTTCCACAGCAGCACCGCCACGACGGGCGGCACCACGACGGGCAGGTACGCGAGCGCCGAGTAGAGGCCGCGCATCCGCTTGACCTCGCTCATGAGGACGGCGGCGGCCAGCGGCACCGGGTAGCCGAACACGAGCGCGAGCAGCGCGAACCAGAGGGTGTTGGCCACGGCCTTGCCGAGCAGCGGGTCGGAGAGCACGAACGCGAAGTTCTCCAGCCCGACGAACTCGGGGGCGGTGACGAGGTTGGTCTGCTGGACGCTCATGACCAGCGCGCGGCCGATCGGGAACCAGGAGAAGACCCCGAACACGAGGATCATCGGCAGCGCGATGACCAGGGTGCTCAGGCCGCCGTCGCGCAGCCAGCCCGCGGGCGTGCGGCGGGCACGCCGGCGGGGCGGGGGCGACGACGGCGGGGTGGCCGCCGTCGTCGCCCGCACAGGGCCGGTCAGGGTGGTCATCGCCTCAGGCGCGGTCGATCAGGGTCTGGACCTGGACCTGGGCGTCGGCGAGCAGCGCCTCGATGTCCGCGTCCTCGTCGGTGAGCACGGCCTGGACCACAGGGTCGAGCGCCGCGTACACGTCCTGGGTCGCGACGGGCGGCTCGGGGACGACCGGCTGGTCGAACATCTTGTCCGTCATGGGCGCGAAGTTCTCCAGCGGCACGTTGACGTACTCCGCGATCCAGCTCTGCTGCTCCTCGTACGTCTCCCGGTCGAAGATCGGCAGGGCGGGCGCGCCCACCGGCTGGTCGGTCTCGGCGCCGACCTCGGCCTCGGCGACGGCGGCCTCCTGGTCGGTCAGCTTGGAGATGTAGTAGAAGTCGATCCACTTCACGGCGGCGGCCTGCTCGGCCTCCGACGCCGCGGAGCTCACGGCGGCGAGCGTGCCGCCGCCGAGCGTGCCGGCGTCGTCGCCCTCCAGGGGCAGCACGGTGACGCCGTACTCGTCGGGGTCCATCTGGTTCTGGGTGAACAGGTTCGGGTAGTTGGCGCCGCCGGAGACGTACATGCCGATCTTGCCCGCCGCGAAGTCCTGGTTGATGGTGCCCCAGTCGTACAGGAAGCTCGAGCCCATGGAGTCGTCCTCCCACCGCATGTCGTGGAGCATCTCCAGGGCCTGGACGGTCGCCTCGTTGTCGACGGTCGCGGTGACGTCCTCGCCCTCCCCCTCGAGGATGCGGCCGCCGAGCGCGTAGGTCTCGGTGGTCAGGATCCAGCCGCCGGTGTTGCTCTGCGTCATGTGCGCGTAACCGGCCTGGCCGGTCTTCTCGGCGATGGCCTTGGCGGCCTCGCGGACCTCGTCCCAGGTGGCGGGCGGGCTGTCGGGGTCGAGCCCGGCCTCCTCGAAGAGCCGGCGGTTGTAGTGCAGCCCCTGGTTGTAGGCGGCGATCGGCACGGCCCACATGCCGCCGTCGGCGGCCTGGCCCGCCGCCGCGATGGTCGGGTTGAAGTCGTCCGCGTAGGGCAGCTCGGCCACGAGGTCGCTGATGTCGGCGATCTGGCCGGCCTCGATGAGCCCGCGCCCGTCGGTGAACGGGATGGGGAAGACGTCGGGGAGGGTGCCGCCCGCGAGCTCGGCCGCGAACGTCGTGCCGGACCAGGTGAACTCCTTGGTCTCCACCTGGATGTCCGGGTTGGCCTCCTCGAACTGGGCGATGCGCTCGTCGAACGCGTCGAGGGCTGCCTGCTCGAGGCCCGCGTCGATCGCGACCTCGATCGTCACGGGTCCGGTCGGGTCGTCCGACGCATCGGACGACGACCCGCAGGCCGTCAGTGTCCCGACGGACAGGACGCCCACCAGGGCGAACGCCGCGCGGCTGCGTGCTGACTTCATTGTCACTCCTTGGTCTGGTGCCGCTGGGGACGGCACATGAGGGAAGGGATCAGGTCGGTAGGGTCAGTGCGCCGTCTCGAGCCAGACGGCGGTGTCGGGCGCCACCGCGCCGTCGACGGGGCCGCTCGCCAGGAGCACCGACGCTCCGGCGGGCAGGGGGGCGGGCTCGGTGCCGAGGTTGACGACGCACGCGAAGCGGTCGCCGCGGGCGAAGGCGAGCACGTCGTCGCCGCCGTGGTCGAGCCATGTCAGCGGGGCGGTGTGCAGCGCGGGCAGGTCGCGGCGCAGGTGCAGGGTGCTGCGGTAGAGGGTGAGCATCGACGCCGGGTCGCCGTCCTGTGCCTCGACGGAGAGGTCGGCCCACGCGGCGGGCTGCGGCAGCCAGGGGTCGGCGCCGCCGTCGGGGCCGAAACCGAGGCCGGACCCGGTGCGCGCCCACGGCAGGGGCACGCGGCAGCCGTCGCGGCCGGGGTCGACGCCGCCGGAGCGGAAGTGCATCGGGTCCTGGATGGCCTCGCGCGGCACCTCCGCCTCGGGCAGGCCGAGCTCGTCGCCCTGGTACACGTACAGGGCGCCGGGCAGCGCGGCGACCAGGAGCGCGGCGGCCCGGGCCCGCCGTCGGCCCAGGTCGAGGTCGGTCGGGGTACCGAACCGCTTGGCCGCGAAGTCGAAGGACGAGTCCTCGCGGCCGTAGCGCGTCACGGGGCGCGTGATGTCGTGGTTGGACAGCACCCAGGTCGCCGGAGCGCCCACGGGGGCGTGCGCCTCGAGCGTCGTGCGGATCGACTCCCGCAGCTCCTTGGCGTCCCAGGGCCGTGCCATGAAGTCGAAGTTGAACGCCGTGTGCATCTCGTCGGGGCGCAGGTACTGCGCGAACCGCTCGTGGTCGGCGAGCCACACCTCGCCGACCAGCACGCGCGGCTCGTCGTACGCGTCGGCGACACGGCGCCAGGACCGGTAGACGTCGTGGATCTCGTCGCGGTCCAGGTGGGGGTGCTCCCCCGGCCCGGGCGCCTCGGGCACCTCGGGCAGCGCGGGGTCCTTGACGATGAGCGCTGCCGAGTCGATGCGGATGCCCGCGGCGCCCCGGTCGAACCAGAACCGCAGCACGTCCTCGTGCTCGCGCCGCACGTCGGGGTGGTTCCAGTTGACGTCGGGCTGCTCGGGCGTGAACAGGTGCAGGTACCACTGGCCCGGCGTGCCGTCGGGGTTCGTGGTGCGGGTCCACGTGTCGCCCTGGAAGCTCGACACCCACCGCGTCGGCATCTCGGCGCCGTCGGGGCCCTTGCCGTCGTGGAACCAGAACCGCTCCCGCTCGGGCGAACCGGGACCCGCCGCGAGCGCCGCGCGGAACCACTCGTGCTCGGAGGAGACGTGGTTCGGCACGACGTCGACGATCGTGCGGATCCCGAGCTCCAGCGCCTCGGCGATGAGCGCCTCGGCGTCCTCGAGGGTGCCGAACGCCGGGTCGATCGTGCGGTAGTCGCGCACGTCGTACCCGCCGTCGGCCAGGGGCGAGGCGTACCAGGGGGTGTACCAGATCGCGTCCACGCCGAGGTCGCGCAGGTAGCCGAGCCGCGAGCGGACGCCGGCGAGGTCGCCGGTGCCGTCACCGTTCCCGTCGGCGAAGCTGCGGGGGTAGACCTGGTAGATCACGGCGCTCCGCCACCAGTCGGAGGAGGCGGGCCGGGGTGCGCCGGGCGCGGACATCGTCGTCATGCCGTGAACCGTAAGTCACACGACAATGCACGCGCAAGAACTCGACAGAAGGTTTATCGTTTTGCGACAGACTTCGCCCGCGCGTGGGCGGCGGCCGTCGACGCACGGACCACCAGCTCGGGCTCGAAGAGCAGCTCGTCGCGCGGTACGTCGTTGCCGTCCACGAGAGCCGCCAGCAGGTCGACGGCGGCGCGGCCCATGGGCTCGATCGGCTGCCGCACCGTGGTCAGCGCCGGGTCGGTGGAGTTCATCAGCGCCGAGTCGTCGAAGCCGACGACCGACACGTCCCCCGGGCAGGTCAGCCCCACCCGGCGCACCGCGCGGATGGCGCCGAGGGCCAGCGGGTCGCTCGCGCACACGATCGCCGTGGCGCCGCGGTCGACCAGGCGGTTGGCCGCGGCCTGGCCGCTCTCCAGGGAATACTGCGAGTGCACCACGAGGTCGGGGTCCAGCTCGAGGCCCGCGCGCTCGGCGAACCGCCGGGCGGCGGCCAGCTTACGCTCCGACGGCACGTGGTCGGCCGGACCCAGCAGCAGCCCGACGCGCTCGTGACCCAGCGACACCACGTGGCCGAGCGCCTGCTCGACCGCGACCAGGTCGTCGCACGCCACGCTCGGGAACGACAGGTCCTCGATCGCCGCGTTGATGAGCACGACGGGCAGGCCGAGCTCCTCGAGGCGGCGGTAGTGAGCGTGGTCGGCCTCCCGCTCGGCGTAGAAGCCGCCCGCGAAGATCACCCCGGACACCTGCTGCTGCAGCAGCAGGTCGATGTACTCGGCCTCGGTGATGCCGCCCGCCGTCCGCGTGCAGAGCACCGGCGTGTACCCCTGCTGGGCCAGCGCTCCCCCGATCACCTCGGCGAACGCCGGGAAGATGGGGTTCACGAGCTCTGGCAGCACGAGGCCGACCAGCCGGCCGCGGCTGCCGCGCAGCTTGGTGGGCCGCTCGTAGCCCAGCACGTCCAGGGCGGTGAGCACCGCGTCCCGCGTGCCCTGGGACACCCCCGGCTTGCCGTTGAGCACGCGACTGACCGTCGCCTCGCTCACGCCCACCTTCTTCGCCACATCCGAAAGCCGTCTCGACATGGCTCGATCCTAGCCACGAACAACGCAAGCCGCTTGCGTGACTTGCACAGTCACGCAAACGGCTTGCGTCCGGTCGCCGGGTGCCCGACGTGGTCAGGCCGCGGTCACGAGGCCACGGCCACCTTCTGCAGCTCGGTGGCCAGCTGCTCGTCGACGCGCCCGCGCACGTGGGTGCCCGCCGCGACGTGCTCGGTGAGCTCGATGTCACCGTGCTCGTGCACGCGGTGCACCAGGTCGCCCCTGTCGTACGGGACCACCAGGTCGACCTGCACGCCCGGCCGGGGCAGCTCGGCCGCGATCCGTGCGCGCAGCTCGGCGATCCCCTCGCCCGAGTGCGCCGAGACGACGGCGGTGTGCCGCTCGCGGCGCTGGATGCGCCCCACGACCGTGGGATCGGCGACGTCGGCCTTGTTGAGCACGACGATCTCGTGGACGTCCTCGAACGCCGGGATCTCCGACAGCACCTCGCGCACCGCCGCTATCTGTCCCTCGGGGTCCGGGTGGGACGCGTCGACCACGTGCAGCAGGATGTCGGCGTCGCCGACCTCCTCCAGCGTGGACCGGAACGCCTCCACGAGCTGGTGCGGCAGGTGCCGCACGAACCCGACCGTGTCGGCCAGCGTGTACACGCGGCCGTCCTCGGTGCGGGTGCGCCGCACCGTCGGGTCCAGCGTCGCGAAAAGGGCGTTCTCGACAAGCACGCCCGCTCCGGTCAGCGCGTTGAGCAGCGACGACTTACCGGCGTTGGTGTACCCGGCGATCGCCACCGCGGGGATCGCGTTGCGCCGGCGGCTCAGCCGCTTCGTCTCGCGCGCGGGCTTCATCGCGGCGATCTCGCGCCGCAGCTTGGCCATGCGGTTGCGGATGCGGCGCCGGTCGAGCTCGATCTTCGTCTCACCGGGGCCGCGCGAGCCCATGCCTGCACCCGCGCCGCCCACCTGGCCACCGGCCTGGCGGGACATCGACTCACCCCAGCCGCGCAGGCGCGGCAGGAGATACTCGAGCTGCGCGAGCTCGACCTGGGCCTTGCCCTCACGGGACTTGGCGTGCTGGGCGAAGATGTCGAGGATCAGCGCGGTCCGGTCGACGACCTTCACCTTCACCACGTCCTCCAGCGCACGGCGCTGCGACGGGGCGAGCTCGCTGTCCACGACCACGGTGTCGGCACCGGTGGCCAGCACGACCTCGGCCAGCTCCTGCGCCTTGCCCGAGCCCAGGTAGGTGCCCGGGTCCGGCTTCTGCCTGCGCTGCAGCAGCCCGTCGAGCACCTGCGAGCCCGCTGTCTCCGCGAGCGCCGCGAGCTCGCGCAGCGAGATCTCCGCCTCCTGCGCGGCCCGCTCGCCGCCGGAGTACAGGCCGACGAGCACGACCTTCTCGAGGCGCAGCTGCCGGTACTCGACCTCCGTGACGTCCTCGAGCTCCGTCGAGAGGCCCGCGACACGGCGCAGCGCGCTGCGCTCCTCGAGGTCCAGCTGGTCGCCGTCGGCGTCGGTGTGCACGGTCCCGCCGTCGGCACGTGCGGTCCCCGCCCGAGCGAGAACCCGTGCCACGACATCGTTCGCGATCGCCTGGGCCTGTGCCTGCGACTCGCGGAGTTCGGGCGTCTCCTGCTCGGGGAGCTCGGGCTCTGTCGGGGTGTGGGTCATGTAGTTCCTGACTCTCGGTGGTGGCTGGTACGGGTTCCAACCACGATGTACAACAAGGATCCCACGCCACAAAGTCCCGCGGCCATGTGTTTCCGGCCGGGTCGCGGGCGAGGTCACACCGCTGGGAAGTCCCGGCGCATCACACGCCGGCGCTTGGTCGGCCTGCTCACCTCGGCCAGCCCCGCCGCGAGGAACGGCCCGGGCGTGCCGACGTTCACCTCGCCCCACGAGACCTCCTGGCCCGGAGCGGGCACGATCGGGTAGCCCTCGACGGCTCGCGCACCCTGCTCGCGCGCGTGCCCGACGGCCGCGGCGGCCAGGTCGTACATCAGCCCCCGCCGGCGGAACCCCGCCCGGGCCGCGAAGCACGTGACCGCCCAGATGCCGGCGTCGTCCTTGTCCTCGGCACGCCCGGCCCACGGCACCTGGCTGCCGCGGTAGCGCACGAACTCGGTGCGCGGCGCGACGGCGACCCAGCCCGCCGGCTCGCCGTCGAGGTACCCGAGCAGCGCGCCCGAGGTCAGGCCGCCGGGCTCGACGTCGAGCTGCTCGCGCAGGTGGTGGGCACGCTCCTCGACCGACAGGTGCCACCACGCGCCGTCGCCGAGCCGGATCCGCTGGCACTGGCAGTGGTGCGCGCCGCCGCGCAGGCCGAACACCGTCTGCACGTCGTCCCAGGCGTCCGTCGTCGCGGGCACGATCTCCATCCGCATGGCCGGCTGCTGCGGGTCAGGACGTTGCTGACGCAGATGGGGGCGCAGGTTCGCCGACGTCCAGGCCCTCGCGGCTGAGCCGGTCTCGTCCCCACTCGCCGAGCGGGCGCAGGGCCTCGTTCAGGGAGGCGCCTGCGTCGGTGAGGGAGTATTCGACTCTCGGCGGCACTTCTGCATGGACCTGGCGACGGATCAGACCGTCTTCTTCCATCTGCCGGAGGTGCTGGGTCAGCATCTTCTCGCTGACGCCGGGCAACGCGCGGCGTAGTGCAGCGAACCGACGCGTGCCGTGGGCGTACAGCTCCCACAGGACGAGGCCTTTCCACTTGCCGCTGACGACGTCGAGTGCAGCGTCGATCCCGCAGATGTACGGCCCGGAGCGCGGTCGTCTCGCCACCGGAGTCTCCTCACTGACGGTTTGGTAAGTACCGCAGCAGATAGTGGGTACTTCCCCGTACCGGGGTTGCTGTCCAGCATGGATGCATGACTTCATCGACCACAACCCCTGACGCGCGACCCGGCGTGACCATGCTCGGGCTCGGGGCGATGGGCAGCGCCCTTGCCGACCGGCTCCTCGACGCCGGCCACCCGGTCACCGTATGGAACCGGACCGCGGGCCGCGACGCAGACCTGGTCGCCCGGGGCGCGCGACGCGGTGCGACCGTCGCCGACGCTGTCGCCGTGCAGCCGCTCGTCGTGGCCTGTCTGCTTCGGCACCCCTCGGTCCACGAGACCCTCGACCCCGTCGTCGACCACCTGCGCGGCAAGACGCTGGTCAACCTCACCACGACCACCCCGAACGAGGCACGCGAGACGGCCGCCTGGGCCGCGGCGCACGGCATCGACTATCTCGACGGCGCAGTTCTGGCAGTGCCTGCCATGATCGGATCGCCTGGCGCGCAGGTCTTCTACAGTGGCTCGCAGAACGCGTTCGACCAGTACCGTGAGGTTCTCGACGCGTGGGCGACCAGTACTTTCGATGGTACGGATGCGGGCAGGGCGTCGCTGATCGACCTGGCCATGCTGTCCGCGATGTACCAGATGTTCGCCGGCTTCATCCACGGTGCCGCAATGGTCGGATCCGAGGGCGTGAGCGCGACGGCTTTCGCCACCCGCGCGACACCGTTCCTCCGCGCGATGACCGAAGGCTTCGCCGGGTTCGCGCAGATCATCGACGGCGGCGACTACACCGTTCCCGGCCAGCAGAGCCTGGACTTCTCCGACCTTTCCCACCTTGTGCGCGCCAGCGAGGAGCAGGGCGTGAACCCAGCGCCGCTCGCCGCGGTCCAGGCATTGATCAGCCGCCAGATCGCCGCCGGACACGGTTCCGAAGGATTCGCCAGGATCTTTGAGAGCGTCCGCACCGCCGACGCGCCGGTCGGTGGCGGCCGATGAACGGCGCACCCGTCACCGTGATCGGCCTCGGCCCGATGGGCCAGGCGATGACAAGCGCCTACGATTCTCCGGTGCCCACCGACCACTACTTCACCGCCCAGCCCGCCTCGGACGACGAGCGCCGCGTCCGCACCGTCCGCCTCGCGGGGCGGGACGTGGACGTCGAGGTGGCGGCGGGCGTCTTCTCGCCCGGCGGCCTCGACAAGGGCACCGCGGTGCTGCTCGACCGGGTGCCCGAGCCGCCGTCGTCGGGCCACCTGCTCGACCTGGGGTGCGGGTGGGGGCCGATCGCGCTGACCCTCGCCCTGGAGGCGCCCGCGGCGACGGTGTGGGCCGTCGACGTCAACGAGCGCGCGCTCGACCTCGTGCGCCGCAACGCGGAGCGGCTCGGTCTGCCGAACGTGCGCGCCGTGCTGCCCGACGACGTGCCGGACGACGTCGCCTTCGCCGCGTGCTGGTCCAACCCGCCGATCCGGGTGGGCAAGGACGCGCTGCACGCCCTGCTCACGCGCTGGCTCCCGCGCCTGGCCGACGGCGGCGCGGCGTGGCTCGTGGTGCAGAAGAACCTCGGCTCCGACTCCCTCGCCCGCTGGATCACCGAGACGCTGGACCTGCCGGTCGAGCGCGAGGCGTCGTCCAAGGGTTTCCGGGTGCTGCGGGTCGGCCGCTGACGCCGGTCAACCCACCCGGCGTCAGAGCGTGAGCTCGCCCGAGTAGACCAGCTCGGCGGGACCGGCCAGCTCCACGGTGCCACCGGCGAGCACCCGCACGCGGACCTCACCGCCCGGCACCTCGACGCGCCACGTGTCCGGAGCGCCCGTCCCCGACGAGCCCGCCTGCCAGGTGCGCACCGCGAGCGCGGCGGCGCACGCGCCGGTGCCGCACGACGGCGTCTCGCCCACGCCGCGCTCGTGCACGCGCATGCGCAGTCGGCCGACAGGCCCGTCCGGACCGTCCTCCTCCCCGAGCGGCACCACGAGCTCGACGTTGGTGCCGTGCGGCGGCACGGGTGCGACCTCGGGCGCCCGCCCCAGGTCCAGGCCCTCGAGCTCCTCGACGCTCGACAGCGCGACCACCGTGTGCGGGTTGCCCAGGTCGACGCTCAGAGCCGGCCGCGGCTGCGTCCAGCCCCGGACGGCGACGGCGGCGTCGTACCCCTGGGCGACCGCCGTGTCGCCGGCCGGCAGGAACCACGCACCCATGTCGACGGCGTACCAGCCGCCCGGCTCCTTGGTGACGTGCTTGACGCCCGCGCGCGTGCCGAGGCTCAGCGGGCCGGTGGTCAGGTCGGCGAGCCCGAGCTGCTCGGCGAACGCGGCGAAGACGCGCACCCCGTTGCCGCACATCTCCGCGACGGACCCGTCGGCGTTGCGGTAGTCCATGAACCACACCGCGCCCGGCTCCTGCTCGAGAGCCTCCTGCGCGGTCCGCTCGCCCGCCCGGGCGAGCGCCGCGGTCGGCACGAGGCGGATGACGCCGTCGCCGCCCACGCCGCCGCGCCGGTCGGCCAGCCTCCGCACCTGCTCGGGGCGCAGGTCCAGCGCACCCTCCGGGTCGGCGATCAGCACGAAGTCGTTGTGCGTGCCGTGGCCCTTGGTGAAGGCGAGGGTCCCGGCCGTGGGGCCTGCGGGCGCCGAGGTGGTCGCTGACTGCGTCATGATCCCAGGCTACGGCGCACCGGCGCGTCGCCGGGCATCCGTCCGGCGTCCGGGAGGGTGCCGTCGTCGGCCGCCGCGACGACCGCGAGCGCCTCGTCGAGCAGGCGGGGCGAGGCGGCGTCGAGCCACTGCACGCGCGGGTCGCGCCCGAACCAGCCCATCTGCTTGCGCGCGAGCCTGCGCGTGTTGGCCACGACGGCGGCGCGGGCCTCCTGCTCGGTGAGCTCCCCGCGCCACCAGGCGAGCACTTCCGCATACCCGACGGCGCGGGCGGCGGTCACGCCGAGGCCCGGCCCGGTGCCGCCCTGCTCGGGGCTCGCGAGCGTCCGGACCTCCTCGACCAGCCCGGCGTCCCACATGCGGTCGACGCGCGCGGCGACGCGGGCGTCCAGCACCTCGCGCGAGCAGTCGAGCCCGATCTGCACCGCGGGGCGCACGTACTCCTGGCGGGGCAGGTTGGCGGTGTACGGCCGGCCGGTGAGCTCGATGACCTCGAGCGCGCGCACGATGCGGCGGGTGTTGTGAGGGCCGATGCTCTCGGCCGCCCGCGGGTCGAGGCGCGCCAGCTCGGCGTGCAGGGCGCGCCGGCCCTCCGTCTCGGCGCGCTCCTCCAGGCGGCCACGCACCTCGGGGTCGGTGCCGGGGAAGTCCATGTGGTCGAGCAGCGCGCGCACGTACAGGCCGGACCCGCCGACGACGACGGCGCGCGCCCCCCGCCCGGCGATCGCGTCCAGGTCGGCGCGCGCCGCCTCCTGGTAGCGCGCCACCGAGGCGTCCTGGACCGGGTCGAGCACGTCGAGCTGGTGGTGCACGATGCCGCGCCGCTCGGCGAGCGGCACCTTCGCCGTGCCGACGTCCATGCCGCGGTAGAGCTGGTAGGCGTCGGCGTTGACGATCTCGGCGGCCGCCGCGTCGGTACCCAGCGCGTCGGCCAGGTCCAGCGCGAGGTCCGACTTCCCGGTGGCGGTGGGGCCCACGACGGCGACGACTCTCACGCCGTCACCCTACGGTCGGCCCGGACCGGTGACGAACCGTCACGCCGTGGTGACGGTGTACGCGGACGGCAGGTGGTCGTGCCGCTGCGGGAACACGCGCACGCGCGCCCTCGTCAGCTCGACGCCGGCCTCCCGCAGCGCCGCCCGCACGCCCGGCGTGAGGGCAGCCGGGTCGCGGTCCTGGCTGCCGGGCGCTCCCCCGCCCGCGACCACGAGCGCGGGGGCGGCACGCAGCGCCGCGGACGCGGCCTCGTCCGGTGGTCCGCTGAGCTCGAGCGTCGGGACGGCGCCTGCGCGCTCACCCAGCACCGCGGCGAGCGCGAGCAGCGCCACCGACGCGCCCGTGCCGGCCGGGGCGCGGTCACCGGGCGCCCAGGCGGCCGGGAGACCGGGTGGGAGCCAGCGATCGGAGATCCCGGAGCCCGCGAGCGACGGACGCAGCGGGCCGTACCGGGGGTCGCCGCCGTGGGCCACGACGAGCGGGAGGGCCATTCCCGTGAGGTCGTCCACGAGCTCGGTGAGCGCGCCGACCACCACGTCGCGCACCGCCGCGAGCGGGTCGGGCCGTCGCGCAGGCACCAGGCCCGGCACGAGCAGCGGGGTCGCAGGCAGGATCACGGCGCGCACACCTCGGGAAACTAGCACCGGCGTCCGGCACGGGCAGGCGGCGTCGGCACGGATCAGCGGCCGGTGGGAGCACCGCCGCGCGGCGGACAGGCGATTCCACCCGCTTTGCGCACGAACCTCCGCAGCGAGCAAGTGCCTCCGGCGGGTACTGTGGTCAGGTGAGGTTCTTCGGGTCACGACGCCGGAACACGGCGGGCGACGGCGACCGTGCGGCCATCAGCCCGCATCAGCCCGAGCCCAGGGAACTTGACGACGACGAGCTGCGAGCCCAGGTCGAGGGCGTCCTGCTCCGGGAGCTGACGGGCGGTCTCGACGACTCGTCCTCGATCCCACGGCCCCTGACGCGCGATCGCGTCGTGGAGTGGCTGGGTGACAACGGCTTCAGCTACTTCGTCGACTCGGAGGGCGACGTCGGCGGCCTCTGGCACGGGTGGCTGTTCTACTTCCTCATGGTCGGCGAGAGCTCCGAGGTGCTCCAGGTGCGCGGGCAGTGGCACCGCGACCTGACGATCGAGCGCCTCGAGGAGATCCTCGAGATCTGCAACGAGTGGAACGCCGAGCGCATCTGGCCCAAGACGTACGTGCGGGTGCGCGACAACGGCGCGGTCCTCGTCTACACCGAGGTCACGGTCGACCTCGAGCACGGCGTCACGGACGACCAGCTCGACCAGCTCCTGCAGTGCGGGCTCACGACCGGGTCCATGTTCTTCGAGCACCTGGACGAGACGTTCCCGGACCCGCTGAGGTCGGCGCCATGAGCCCGGCACGGAGCGGAGGCGGCGCGGGCCGCTGGCTGGCACGGCTGCTCAACCCGGGTGCACCGGCCGCGCGGCGCGCCCAGGGGACGCAGACGCGCACGCTGGCCAAGGCCCCTGCCGACAAGCCGCGCCCCCTGACGACCCAGCGCGTGGGCGACGACCTGGCGCGCCGCGGCTACCGGTTCCGCATCGACGACGACGGCGACGTCACCGGCACCTGGGACGGCAACCGGTTCTGGTTCCTGCTCCTCGGCGAGCACGACGAGATCCTGCAGGTGCGCGGTCGCTGGGCCGGGGCGCTGCCGCCCGGCGCGCGCCTCGCCGTCCTGCAGGCGGCCAACGACTGGAACCGCGAGCGCATCTGGCCCAAGGTCTACACGCGCGAGGAGGGCGGCGGCCTCGCGCTGTACGCCGAGGTGTCGGTCGACTTCGAGCACGGCGCGACCGAGGAGCAGCTCGCGCAGACCGTGTCGTGCGGCCTGGTCACGGCGAGCCAGTTCTTCTCGACGGTCGCGTCCCTCGCGCCCCCGGCGGACCCGGACACGCCCGACGTGTCCTGAGCCCTGGAGCGACGCCGGCACGACGCCGGAGCACGGCGAGCACGCAGCAGAAGGCCCCCGCGCGCGAGGCGCCGCGGGGGCCATCCGACGTCAGGCCGGGGTCAGCGCGCCCGGACGGTCGGCAGGCCGAGGGACACCGGGCCCGACGGCGCCGGCGTGCCGTGGGCGTGCGTGTCCTCGCCGCCGCCGAGCCGCACCTTCTCCCGCTCGGCCCAGGCGTCGCCCGAGCGCGTACGGCGCACCGCCAGCGGCCCGGGGCCAGCGGGGTCGGCGATGAGGTGGTGGGGTGCGGCCTTCGTCACGGTGACCGTCACCATGTCGCCAGGGCGCGGCAGGCCCGCGGGCACCTCCGCGGCCAGGCGCGGGTCGTCCAGGCTGGTCGGAGCGCCCGTGAGCACGTCGGCGTCAGGCAGGCCGACGTGCACGAGGCGGTTGTCCGCCGCCCGCCCGGACACACGCCCGCTCGCGCCGTCCTTGCGGCCGGAGTCCTCGCCCACCAGCACCTCGAGCGTGCGGCCGACCTGCTTGTCGGCCTCCTCGGCGCTGATCCGCTCCTGGAGCGCGACCAGACGCTCGAACCGCTCCTGGACGACCTCCTTGGGGAGCTGGTCCGCCATCGTCGCGGCGGGCGTGCCGGGGCGCGGCGAGTACTGGAACATGAACGCCGAGCTGAACCGGGACGCCTCCACGACGCGCAGCGTCTCGGCGAAGTCCTCCTCGGTCTCCCCGGGGAAGCCGACGATGACGTCGGTCGTGATCGCGGCGTCGGGCATCGCGGCACGCACCCGGTCGAGGATGCCGAGGAACTTCTCCGACCGGTAGGACCGGCGCATCGCGCGCAGCACGCGGTCGGACCCGGACTGCAGCGGCATGTGGAGCTGCGGCATGACGTTCGGGGTCTCGGCCATGGCGGCGATGACGTCGTCGGTGAACGCGGCCGGGTGCGGGGAGGTGAAGCGGACGCGCTCCAGGCCCTCGATCTGCCCGCACGCGCGCAGCAGCTTGGCGAACGCGCCGCGGTCGCCGAACTCGACGCCGTAGCTGTTCACGTTCTGGCCCAGCAGCGTGACCTCGACCGCACCGGCCGCGACGAGCGCCTCGACCTCTGCCAGCACCTCGCCCGGCCTGCGGTCGCGCTCCTTGCCACGCAGGTGCGGCACGATGCAGAAGGTGCACGTGTTGTTGCAGCCGACGGAGATGCTGACCCAGCCGGCGTAGACCGACTCGCGCCGGGTCGGCAGCGTGGACGGGAAGACCTGGAGCGACTCCGCGATCTCGACCTGCGCCGCCTCGTTGTGCCGGGCACGCTCGAGCAGCACCGGCAGGGCGTCGAGGTTGTGGGTGCCGAACACGACGTCGACCCACGGCGCCTTCGCGACGATGTCTCCGCGGTCCTTCTGCGCCAGGCAGCCGCCGACGGCGATCTGCATGCCCGGCCGCTCCGCCTTGATGCCTGCGAGCTGGCCGAGGTTCCCGTACAGCCGTGTGGCGGCGTTCTCGCGCACCGCGCAGGTGTTGATGACGACGACGTCGGCCGTGCCCGCCGCCTCGTCCGCGGCGGACGCACGCGTGTAGCCGGCCTGCTCGAGCATGCCGGCCATGTGCTCGGAGTCGTGCACGTTCATCTGGCAGCCGAGCGTGCGCACGAGATAGGTGCGCGGACGGTCGGGCGCGTCGGCGGGCCCTGCGTCGGGAGCGGCGTGGGGCAGGACTGGGGGCAGGGCGGTCGTGGACATCGGGGTCGATTTTACGACCCCCCGGCGGCACCGCCGAACGGGGCCGCCGGGTCGCCGCGACGAGCCCGGCAGGTGAAAGTTCCGGCTGGTCGCGGCCATCTGTTACCGAACCGTTGTGGACGGATGACCCGTGGACTTGGTGCCTGAAACATCGGATCGTTAGGTTCAAGGGATGGACCAGACCACCTCGACCACCGGCCAACCGGCGGCCGACGAGCCCGTGGACGCCCCGACGCCGGGCCGCACCCTCGGGGCGCCCCTCGTAGAGCTGAAGCACGTCAACAAGCACTTCGGCGCGCTGCACGTCTTGCAGGACATCGACCTCACCGTCCGCCGGGGCGAGGTGCTGGTCGTGATCGGGCCGTCCGGCTCGGGCAAGTCCACGCTGTGCCGGGCGATCAACCGCCTCGAGACCATCGACGACGGCACCATCACCGTCGACGGCAAGGAGCTTCCTGCCGAGGGCAAGGCCCTCGCGCAGCTCCGCGCCGAGGTCGGCATGGTGTTCCAGTCGTTCAACCTCTTCGCGCACAAGACCGTGCTCGACAACGTCACCCTCGGCCCGCGCAAGGTCCGCGGCATGGGCAAGAAGGAGGCCGAGGAGCTGGCCCGCTCGCTGCTCGACCGCGTCGGTGTCGGCAACCAGGCCGAGAAGATGCCCGCCCAGCTCTCGGGCGGCCAGCAGCAGCGCGTCGCCATCGCCCGTGCCCTCGCGATGCGGCCGAAGGTCATGCTGTTCGACGAGCCGACCTCGGCCCTCGACCCCGAGATGGTCAACGAGGTGCTGGACGCGATGGTCGCGCTCGCGCAGGAGGGCATGACGATGATCGTCGTCACCCACGAGATGGGATTCGCCCGCAAGGCCGCCGACCGCGTCGTCTTCATGGCGGACGGGCAGATCGTGGAGGAGGCTCCCCCGGAGGAGTTCTTCACCGCGCCGAAGAGCGAGCGGGCGCGGGACTTCCTGTCGAAGATCCTGACCCACTGACCAGGGGTCCGCCCGGACCCGAACTACCGAAGGGGAATCATGCGCAAGCACACCATGGGGCTGCTGGCGATCGCCGCGGCATCGACCCTCGCGCTCTCCGCCTGCGGCGGCGCCGAGGTCGGCGACGAGCCGGAGGGCGGGTCGTCCGAGGGCGCCGGCGACGGCATCACCATCGGCATCAAGTACGACCAGCCGGGCCTCGGTCTGAAGGACGGCGCCGAGTTCACCGGGTTCGACGTGGACGTCGCCCGGTACGTCGCGAACGAGCTGGGCTACAGCGAGGACCAGATCACGTTCAAGGAGACGCCGTCGGCGAACCGCGAGAGCATGCTCGACAACGGCGAGGTCGACATGATCTTCGCGACGTACTCGATCACCGACGACCGCAAGAAGGTCATCGACTTCGCGGGCCCGTACTTCGTCGCCGGCCAGGACCTCCTGGTCTCCGCCGACAACAGCGACATCACGGGCCCGGAGGACCTCGAGGGCAAGAACCTCTGCTCGGTGACCGGTTCGACCTCCGCCGAGAAGATCAAGACGGACTACGCCGAGGGTGTCCAGCTGCTCGAGCGTCCCGGCTACGCCGAGTGCGTCAACTCGCTGGTCGCGGGCCAGGTCGACGCCGTCACCACGGACGACATCATCCTCGCGGGCCTCGCCGCGCGGAACGGTGACGGCAACCTCAAGGTCGTCGGCAACCCGTTCTCCGAGGAGAACTACGGTGTGGGCCTGCCGAAGGGCTCCGACCTGTGCGAGGACATCAACGCGGCGATCACGAAGATGATCGACGAGGGCGCCTGGGAGGAGGCCGTGGCCGCGAACACCGAGGGTGCCGACTACACCCCGAACGCGGACCTCAACCCGCCGACGCCGGCCCCCTGCGCCTGACGTCCCTGCGGTGACCGGGATCGCGCCTGCCGCGTCAGGCGCGGTCCCGTTCGCTGCGGGCGGCCCGTCCGCCGCCCACGACCTGTCCGACCGGGGCGGGCCCTGCGGGGCAGCGCCTCACCCGAAAGGTGACCTGTGAACGACTATCTGTCGGGGCTCAGCGCGCTGTGGGAGCAGTACGACGTCCTGGGGGCGTTCTGGACCAACATCCAGCTGACGTTCTGGGGCGCGCTGTTCGCCCTGGTGCTCGGTACGCTCCTCGCGCTCATGCGGATCTCGCCCATCCCCTCGCTGCAGTGGGTGGGCGCCCTGTACGTGAACACCTTCCGCAACACCCCGCTCACGATCATCATGACCTTCATGGTCATGGGGGTCTGGACCGCCCTCCAGATCAACCTCGGCAGCGACTTCAGCACCAACTTCTTCCGCCTCGCGGTGGTCGGCCTCGCCGTGTACCACGCCGCGTTCGTCTGCGAGTCGATCCGCTCCGGCGTCAACACCGTGCCGATCGGGCAGGCCGAGGCGGCGCGGGCCATCGGGCTGTCGTTCCTGCCCGCCGCCCGGCTGATCATCCTGCCGCAGGCGTTCCGGGGCGCGATCGCCCCCCTCGGTAACACCCTGATCGCACTGCTCAAGAACTCGACCGTCGCCGCGGCGGCCAGCGTCTCCTGGGAGACCTCCTCCACGATGAAGACGATGCTCGAGTTCAACGCCAACTACCGCTGGGAGATCTTCGGGATGTTCGCCATCGGGTTCGTGATCCTCGTGATCCCGATCGGCCTGGCGACCACGTGGCTGTCGAGGCGTCTGGCGGTGAAGCGATGAGCAGCTCCGTCCTCTTCGACGCGCCCGGCCCCCGGGCCCGGCGGATGATCGTCGGCGGCAACGTGCTCGCCGCCGTGGTCGCCCTGGCCGTCGTCGCGTGGGTGCTGATCCAGCTCGGCGCCAAGGGGCAGCTCGCCGGCAACCTCTGGGCCGACGTCTTCACGGCCCGGACGTGGCAGTACTACCTGCTCCCCGGCCTGCAGAACACGCTGCGCGCCGCCGCGTTCGCCATCGTGGGCGCGATCGTCTTCGGCCTCGTGTTCGGCGTGGGCCGCCTGTCGCAGATCGGCCCCGTGCGGTGGCTCTCCGGTCTGGTGGTCGAGTTCCTCCGCGCCGTGCCCGTGCTGCTCATGATGGTGTTCTTCTACGGCCTGTTCGGGCAGCTCTTCCGCGGCTCGGACGACAACGCCTTCCTCGCCGTCGTCGTCGCCCTCGTCCTGTACAACGGCTCCGTCATCGCGGAGCTCGTGCGCGCAGGCGTCGGCAACCTGCCGAAGGGCCAGGGTGAGGCCGGGCTCGCGATCGGGCTCACCGTAGGACAGACGCTCCGGTCCATCCAGCTCCCGCAGGCCCTGGTCGCGATGCTTCCCGCGATGGTGTCGCAGGTCGTCGTGGTCCTCAAGGACTCGGCGCTGGGCCAGCTCATCGGCTACCAGGAGCTGCTGCGCACCGGCCAGATCGTGTACTCGGCCGACGGCAACCCGCTCCAGGTTCTCGCGGTGGTCGCCGTGGTGTTCATCCTGCTCAACCTGCTGCTCACCGTCGTGGCGCACCGCCTGGCCAAGCTGCTGTCCAGCCGCACGGCCGGCGCGACGGTCGAGGGCACGGGTATCGGGAACCCGACCGCGGCCGGCGGGTTCGTCGGCGGCGGCGCCGGTCCGGGCTCCGGCACCTGACGGCTCCCCGTCGACCGGGTGACCGGCACGGACACGGCAGACGACAGGAGGCGCTCCCGCACGCGTGCGGGAGCGCCTCCTGTCGTCTGCCGTGTCTTCTGCGCGGCGAACCCCCGTCGGCCCGCTCAGTCCTCGGCGTACCCCAGGTCGTCGGTGTCCTCGCCCTCCTCGGCCAGCGCATCACGCACCAGCTCGAACGCGAGGCCCGGCGGGTACCCCTTGCGGGCCAGCGAACCGACGGCGCGGCGGACGCGCACCTGGCGGTCCAGGCCCCGGGTGCGTGCGACGAGCTTGCCGGCCAGTCGTGCGCCCGCGGCGCGCTCGTCGTCCGGGTCGAGCTGGTCGAGAGCCACGGTCGCCGTGTCCTCGTCGATGCCCCGGCGGCGCAGCTCGGCGGCGATCCCCCGGCGGGCGAGCCCTCGTTCGGCGTGCCGGGTGCGCACGATGGTCTCCGCGTACGTCGCGTCGTCGACCAGGCCGACCTCACCGAACCGGTCCAGGACCTGGTTCGCGACGTCCTCGGGGTAGCCTTTGCGCGCCAGCGACTGCTCGAGCTCGCGGCGGGACTTCTGCGCGGCCGTCAGGACCCGCAGGACGACCTCGCGAGCCTTCTCGACGGCCTCGTCCCGGCTGATCTCGCCGGACTCGAGGCGCTCGGCCACGGTGCGCCGGGGCGCCCTGTCGGCACCCCCGCCCCGGCCCCTGCCGCCTCGGCGGGCTGCTCCCGGACCTCCCGGTCCGCCCCCGTCCCGGGTAGCGGGACGACCCCGACGCTTCCCCACGCCGGGACCGTCCGCTGGATCACCGTACTGCACGTCAGAACGGCGCCTTCTCGGCGGCCGCCTCCGCCTTGGCCGCGGTCTTCGCCGCGGCGGTCTTGGTGGCCTTCGAGCGCGAGGCGGGGGCCTTGGTGGCCTTGGCCGTCGCGCTCGTCCGCGTGGACGAGCTCGCCGCGGCGACCGTGCCGGAGGCAGGCCCCGCGTCGATCGCCGGGGCAGCAGGGGCGTCCGCCGGCGCGTCCACCTTCGGGCCGACGCCCAGCTTCTCCTTGACACGCTTCTCGATCTCGTTGGCGAGGTCGGGGTTGTCGCGCAGGAACGAGCGGGCGTTCTCCTTGCCCTGACCGAGCTGGTCGCCCTCGTAGGTGAACCACGACCCGGACTTGCGCACGAAGCCGTGCTCCACGCCCATGTCGATCAGTCCGCCCTCACGGGAGATGCCGACCCCGTACAGGATGTCGAACTCGGCCTGCTTGAACGGCGGGGCCATCTTGTTCTTGACGACCTTGACGCGGGTGCGGTTACCCACCGCGTCGGTGCCCTCCTTGAGGGTCTCGATGCGCCGGATGTCGAGGCGGACCGACGCGTAGAACTTCAGCGCCTTGCCACCGGTCGTGGTCTCGGGCGAACCGAAGAACACACCGATCTTCTCGCGGAGCTGGTTGATGAAGATCGCGGTGGTGCCGGACGCGCTGAGCGCACCGGTGATCTTGCGCAGGGCCTGCGACATGAGGCGGGCCTGCAGGCCCACGTGGCTGTCACCCATCTCGCCCTCGATCTCGGCCTTGGGCGTCAGGGCCGCCACCGAGTCGACCACGATGATGTCGAGCGCGCCGGAGCGGATCAGCATGTCCGTGATCTCCAGCGCCTGCTCACCGGTGTCCGGCTGCGAGACCAGGAGGGCGTCGGTGTCGACACCGAGCTTCTTGGCGTACTCGGGGTCCAGGGCGTGCTCCGCGTCGATGAACGCCGCGATACCGCCCTGGCGCTGGGCGTTGGCCACCGCGTGCAGCGCGATGGTGGTCTTGCCGGAGGACTCCGGGCCGTACACCTCGACGATGCGGCCGCGGGGCAGTCCTCCGATCCCCAGTGCCACGTCGAGGGCGATGGCCCCGGTCGGGATCACCTCGATCGGGGCACGGGTCTCGTCGCCGAGGCGCATGACCGAACCCTTGCCGAAGTTGCGGTCGATCTGGGCGAGGGCGGCCTCGAGGGCCTTCTCGCGATCTGCTGGTGCGGGCATGTGCGACACCTTCGTGGTCGGGGCGCTCTCTGCGCCTGCGTGGATGGCTCCGTACGTCCGTACAGCCGGTACGTTCGAGACCGACCGTACGCGGAGCCACTGACACGGACGCCTTCTCCGGCCGCCGCCTGTGGACGACGTTCCGAAATCCGTGCCTGTGGTGGAAGTCTAGCCGAACGCGTGTTCGAGGCAAGGCGCGACACGCGGGTGGGAACGCGCGGCTCCGGCCCCTCAGCGGCGCGGCGGCGGGGCCTGCCGGTACTTGTCGGTCCCCCAGCGCTCGGCGTCGGGGACGTCGAGCGCGTCGCACAGCGCGTGCCACACGTCCCGCGGCTCGTCGCCGTCCTCGAGGGCGGCGACAGGGGTGCGCCCGTCCAGCGCGGGCAGCACCTGCTCCCGGGCCAGCACGCGCCCGTACGCACGGCCGAACACCTCGTCGACCAGCTGCCAGAAGTCGCTCTCACGCACCCCACAACCCTACGTCCGCCCGGCCGGGCGCCGGAACGGACCGACGGGTCAGTGTCGGTGGTCCGGGACACAATGGCCCCATGCCAGAGCCCGACGACCCGCTGTCCCGCTTCGGACCTGCCACCCGCGCGTGGTTCACCGGTGCGTTCGCGCAGCCCACCGCCGCCCAGGCGGGCGCGTGGGACGCCGTGGCACGGGACAGGCACGCCCTCGTCGTCGCCCCGACCGGCTCGGGCAAGACGCTCGCGGCCTTCCTCTGGTCGATCGACCGGATCATGTCGGCACCCCCGCCGGAGGACCGCGCCCGGCGCTGCCGCGTCCTGTACGTCTCGCCGCTCAAGGCCCTCGCGGCCGACGTCCAGCGCAACCTCCGCTCGCCCCTGACCGGCATCCGCCAGGCCGCCGCGCGCGAGGGCCTCGAGGTGCCCGACGTCACGGTGGGCATGCGCACCGGTGACACGCCGGCGAACGAGCGGCGCGCCTTCGCGACCCGCCCGCCGGACATCCTCGTGACGACGCCGGAGTCGCTCTTCCTCGTGCTGACGTCGTCGGCCAGGTCGGGCCTCGCGGGCGTCGAGACCGTGGTGCTCGACGAGATCCACGCGGTGGCGGGCACCAAGCGCGGCGCCCACCTCGCCCTGAGCCTCGAGCGCCTGGACGCCTTGCTGGACCGGCCGGCCCAGCGCATCGGCCTGTCGGCGACGGTCCGGCCGGTCGACGCCGTGGCGGGGTTCCTCGGCGGCGCACGGACGGGCGAGGGCAGCCGTGAGGTCGTCGTCGTCCAGCCGCCGTCGCACAAGGAGTGGGCGATCGACGTCGTCGTGCCCGTTCCGGACCTGTCCGACCTGGACAGCGCGCCCGCCGTCGGCTCGTCGGGCGACGCGGCGGGCGGCCCGGGGGCGCCCCGCAGCGGCGACGACGAGGTCGACCTCTCGGGCGCCGCCACCGGCCCGCCGCGCCGCGCCTCGGTGTGGCCGCACGTCGAGGAGCGGGTGGTCGACCTGGTGGCGGACCACACCTCCACCATCGTCTTCACGAACAACCGCCGCGGCGCCGAGCGGCTCACGGCCCGCATGAACGAGGTCTGGGCCCAGCGGCAGGGCCTCGAGGTCGCCGACCCGGCCAGCACGTGGGCCGCACTGGTCCCCGGCCAGTCCGGGACCGCCGCAGGCGCGGCACGGCCTGCCCCTGCGCACGACGGGCTGCCGGAAGCCGTCCCCGCGACCGAGCTGACGCTCGCGCGCGCCCACCACGGCTCGATGAGCCGTGCTGAGCGCACCCGCACCGAGACGGAGCTCAAGGAGGGCCGGCTGCCCGCCGTGGTGGCGACGTCGTCGCTGGAGCTGGGGATCGACATGGGGGCGGTGGACCTCGTCGTGCAGGTCGGCGCGCCGCCGTCGGTCGCGAGCGGCCTGCAGCGCATCGGCCGCGCGGGCCACCAGGTGGGCGCGGTCTCCAAGGGCGTGGTCTTCCCGATGTTCCGCGGCGACCTCGTGCCCGCCACCGTCATCGCGGAGCGCATGCGCTCCGGCGCCATCGAGCACCTCCACGTGCCCGCCAACCCGCTCGACGTGCTGGCCCAGCAGGTGGTCGCGGCCCTGGCCGTGGACGACTGGGCCGAGGACGACCTGCTCGCCCTGGTACGCCGCGCCGCCCCGTTCACGCACCTCGGCGAGGCGACGTGGCGGGCGGTGCTGGACATGCTCGCCGGGCGGTACCCGAGCGAGGACTTCGCCGAGCTCCGCGCCCGCATCACCTGGGACCGTGCCACCGGCATGCTGCGCGGCCGCCCCGGTGCGCTGCGCCTGGCGACCACGAGCGGCGGCACCATCCCCGACAAGGGCGCGTACGGCGTCTTCCTCGCCACGGAGGGAGCGTCGGGCGACGGCACGCTTGCCGACGACGTGCCCGGCTCCGGCGGGCGCACCCGCGGCGGCAGGCGCGTCGGCGAGCTCGACGAGGAGATGGTCTACGAGTCCCGCGTGGGCGACACGTTCACGCTCGGGTCGAGCACATGGCGCATCGAGGACATCACCACCGACCGCGTGCTCGTCACCCCCGCTCCCGGGCTGCCGGGCCGGCTGCCCTTCTGGAAGGGCGACGCCCCCGGCCGGCCCGCCGAGCTCGGACGCGCGGTGGGTGCCTTCGTGCGCCAGGCCGACGCCGCGCTCGCCGCCGACCCGGAGGCCGGGCGCGAGCACCTGCGCGCCGCGGGACTGGACCCCTGGGCCGCCGACAACCTCGCCGCGTACCTCACCGAGCAGCGGCAGGGCACCGGGCGCGTCCCCGACGACCGCACGATCGTCGTCGAGCGCTTCCGCGACGAGCTCGGTGACTGGCGCGTCGTGATCCACTCGCCGCTGGGCGCCCGCGTGCACGCGCCGTGGGCGCTGGTCATCTCCGCGCGTCTGCGGGCACGCTTCGGCCTCGACGTCGCCGCCATGCACTCCGACGACGGGATCGTGCTCCGCCTGCCCGACGCGGGCAGCAGCTGGGACGACCTGTACGACCTCGGCCCGGTGGACGACGGCTTCCCGACCGACGCCCCGCGGCAGGGCGACGACGAGGCCGGCGGGTCGCCCGTCGTGCTCGACGACGGTGGCAAACCGGCGGCCCAGGTGCCCGGCCGCGTCACGCTCGAGGACCTGCTCCTGGACCCGGACGAGGTGCTGGGCGCCGTCCGGGACGAGCTCGGCTCGTCGGTCATGTTCGCCGCCCGCTTCCGTGAGGCCGCCGCGCGCGCCCTGCTCCTGCCCCGGCGGCGCCCGGACAAGCGCCAGCCGCTGTGGCAGCAGCGCCAGCGCTCGGCGCAGCTGCTCGAGGTCGCGAGCCAGTACCCGGACTTCCCGATCGTGCTCGAGGCCGCCCGCGAGTGCCTGCAGGACGACTTCGACGTCGCCGCGCTCACCGGGCTCATGCGGGACATCGGCTCGGGTGACGTCCGGGTCGTCGAGGTCACGACCACGACTCCCTCACCGTTCGCCCAGTCGCTCCTGTTCGGGTACACCGCCCAGTTCCTGTACGACGGCGACGCCCCGCTGGCGGAGCGCCGCGCCGCAGCCCTGTCGCTGGACCCCGAGCTGCTCGCCGAGCTGCTGGGCGAGCAGGGCACCGCCGACCTGTCCGAGCTGCTGGACCCCGGGGCGGTCGAGCGCACGGAGGCCGAGCTGACCGGCCTGGCACCCGACCGCCAGGCCCGCGACGCGGAGGGCCTGTGGGACCTGCTGCGCCGCACGGGTCCGCACGACCTGGCCGCGCTGCGGGCCCGCACGCGCGAGGACTCCCGGCACGCCGTCGCGTCCTGGCTCCAGGAGCTCGAGACGTCCCGGCGCGTGATCCGCGTCCGGTTCGCGGGCGAGGAGCAGTGGGCGGTCACGGAGGACGCCGGGCGGCTGCGCGACGCGCTCGGTGTGGCGCTGCCCGTCGGGATCCCCGAGGCGTTCACCGAGCTCGTCCCCGACCCCCTGGGCGACCTGCTGCGACGGCACGCCAGGACGCACGGGCCGTTCGGGGCGACGTCGGTGGCGCAGCGCCTCGGGCTGGGGGTCGCCGTCGTGGTCCAGGGGCTCACCCGGCTCGAGGCGGCGGGGCTGCTGGCCCGCGGCAGCCTGCGCCCGGCGTCGCTGGGCGGCACCGGCGACGAGTGGTGCGACCCGGGCGTGCTGCGCCTGCTCCGGCGCCGCTCGCTCGCCGTGCTGCGCGCCGAGGTCGAACCCGTGGAGCAGGAGGCCCTCGGCGCGTTCCTGCCCCGCTGGCAGAACGTCTCCACGGGCCTGCTGCGCGGCGCGGACGGCCTGGTGCAGGCGATCGAGCAGCTCGCGGGTGCCGCGGTCCCCGCGAGCGCGCTCGAGACGCTGGTGCTGCCCGCGCGCGTGGCCGACTACTCCCCCGCCCTGCTCGACGAGCTCACCGTCGCAGGAGAGGTGCTGTGGGCAGGGCACGCGCGGCTGCCCGGGTCGGGCGGCGGCGACGGGCTCGTCTCGCTCCATCTCGCCGACGGCGCGTCGGTCACGCTCCCCGAGCTCGCGCCGGTCGAGGAGGACGGCCCGCTGGACACCGACCTCCACCGGGCCGTGCTCGACCTGCTCACCGGGTCCGGCGGGTTCTTCCTGCCCCGGATCGCCGAGCTCGCCGGTGCGGAGACCGGCGCGGTGCTCGAGGTGCTCTGGGACCTGGTGTGGGCCGGTCAGGTGACGAACGACGGTCTCGGCGCGCTGCGTGAGCGCGTGAGCGGCGCGGGCGCCCACCGCGCGCCGCGCACGGCCGCCCGGGCCCGGCCCGTGCGGCGGTCCCGGTTCGCCGTCTCCCCCGGCCGTCCCACAGCCGCGCTGCGCACGGCCACGGGCGTACCCGGCGGCGGGGGCCGTTGGGCGGCGCTGCCGGCGCGGGAGACCGACCCGACGCTGCGCGCCCACGCGCTGACGCAGGTGCTGCTCGAGCGGCACGGCGTGCTGACCCGGTCCGGGGCGGCGGCGGAGGGTGTCGGCGCGGGGTATCGCGACGTGTACCGCGTGCTGTCGGGCCTCGAGGAGCGTGGGGCGGTGCGCCGCGGGTACTTCGTCGAGCACCTGGGCGGGTCCCAGTTCGCGCTGCCGGGCGCGGTGGACCGGCTGCGCGTGGACGCGCAGGACCGGACGCGGCTGGTCGAGGCGGAGCTGGAGATCGCCGAGCGGGCGCGGACCGACGTCGGCCCGGACGGCGCCCCTGCGGCTCCGGGCCCGGCCGGAAACGGGGCGAGCGGTACGGTCGTCCTCGCTGCGATGGATCCCGCCAACCCGTACGGTGCGGCCCTCGCGTGGCCGGCCGGGCCTGCCCACGAGGCCGCGCGTGACGGTGCGGACCAGGGCGCCCAGGGCACCGGTTCGGACGGACGGCCCGCCACGCACCGGCCGGGACGTAAGGCGGGCGCCGTCGTGGTGCTCACGCACGGCGACCTCACGCTGTTCGTGGAGCGCGGCGGGCGCACGGTCCTCTCCTTCACCGACAACCCCGTCCGCCTCGCGGGGGCCGCTTCCGCCCTCGCCCGCACCGTCCGCGAGGGCCGCCTCGGCCGTCTCACGGTCCAGCGCGTCGACGGCGAGGGCGCCCTGGAGGCCGCGCGCCGTCAGCCGGCGGCGCGCGCTCTCGTCGAGGCCGGTTTCGCGATCACTCCGCGAGGCCTGCGGATCGCCGCACGCTGAGCGCGAGCAGCGGGCCCGGGTCCTCGGCGGGCCCCTCCCGGTCGATCGTGGCTCCGAGCAGGAACAGGAAGCCGATCATGACGACGAAGCCGAGGCGCTCGATGAGGCCGAAGGCGAAGATCCCGGAGTCGGCGAAGAACACGAGCGACAGGTGCACCACGAGGAAGAGGGCGACCACGGTGCCCAGCGCGCGCGCCGCAGCCCGCAGGCCCTGCGGGAGGGCAGAGCGCGGCTGACGGATCGAGCGCTCGAGGCTGAGACCGACCATCGGGAGCACGCAGAACGCGGTGGCGGCGCTGACCCGGTGGATGAGCGCGGACATCGACACGGTGGTGGCGTCCGGCGGATCGGTCGGGTACGCGCCGACGAGCACCATCGACACCGCGAAGATCACCATCGCGACGGCGGGGACCGGGCCTGCCGCGAGCCCCGCCCGGTACATGCGGACCGTGAGCAGCAGGCCGAGCGCCGCGAGGATCAGGCCGCCGGCCAGGATGAGTTCTCCCCCGCCCGGGACGAACGCGTACCAGCTGATGGGGTCGAGCACCGGGTCGACGACGGAGGCGCCGACCACGTGCGCCGTGACCATCGGCAGGAGCGCCGTGGCACCGAACCAGCCGACCGTGCGGGTGCTGCGGGTGGTCGGGGGTGCGGTCGGTTCCTCGGGGTGTCGCTCCAGGTCAACGACGTTCACGGTCATGGGCCATAGCCTGTCCGACCGCGGGGCGGGAATCCATCGGGTTTCCCCCCGACCCCACCCTGATCTTCCTGGGGGTCAACCCCCGGAACGGCGGGATTCCGCGGTTCCCCTGGCCCCCTGACGTCGTATGGGTGATATGTCCCCCAATCGACATCACCCCGCCGGTGGGTCCCACTACGCTGGAGGCCCACGACGAGGGGAGCACCCGTGCCGGAGGGCGACGTCCTGCGTCTCACCGCCGAACGCCTGACCGCCGCTCTGCGAGGCCTGCCGCTGGTCCGCGCCGAGCTGCGGTGGCCCAGCGCCGGGGCGGCACGGCTCACCGGAGCGACAGCGCTCGAGACCGCGGCGTACGGCAAGCACCTGCTCACCCGGCTGGACGACGGCCGCACCCTGCACACGCACCTGCGCATGGACGGTTACTGGCGCATCCATCGCACCGGCTCGCGCGAGGCCGCCGCCCGGCACCCCGCCATCCGCGCCGTACTGGCCACCGACGCGTGGACCGCGACCGGCTGGCACCTCGGCATGCTCGACCTGGTGCGCACCCACGACGAGCAGCGGGTCCTGGCCGGGCTCGGCCCGGACGTCCTGGGCCCCGACTTCCCCCGGACCGGCTTGCCCGACGCAGCGACGCGGATGGTCCACGACCCCGCGCGCCCGCTCTGCGCCGTGCTGCTGGACCAGCGCACCGTGGCGGGCCTCGGCACGATCTGGATGGCCGAGTCCCTGTTCGCCCGGCGGCTGTGGCCGTGGGCACCCGCGGGCGACCTGACCGAGGAGCAGCGGTACGACCTGCTGCGCACGGCACGCCGGCTCATGGAGCGCGCCGTCGCCGTGGGGCGGGCGCGGGGCCTGGGCGGGGTGGAGCTGCACGTGCACGGGCGCGCGGGCCGTCCGTGCCACCGCTGCGGGAACCCGGTCGAGGAGGGCGTCGCGAACGAGAAGCCCTACGAACGCCCCGTCTTCTGGTGCCCGGTGTGCCAGCCGCCCGCCGCCTGACGAGCCGACGCCCGCCCGCGCACAGAAAGGCCTGGGCGGGACCTCCGTAGAGGATCCCGCCCAGGCTCTGACGCTCTGCTGCCCTGCCCGCTCCCGCCGGCTCAGCCGACGGGCGCGAGGTCGGACGGCGCGACCTCCCGCCGCGCTGCGGTCCGGTCGCCTCCCCGAGCCAGGAGCCCGGCGACGAAGTCCGCCGGGATGGTGTCGGGGATCTGGAAACCCTCGGCGACCGCGACGCGATCGCTCACCTCACGCAGCACCAAGGACAGCGGCACGTCGAGCGCCTCGCAGATGGAGCCGAGAAGCTCGGACGACGCCTCCTTCTGCCCTCGCTCCACCTCGCTGAGGTACCCCAGCGACACACGTGCCGCCGACGAGACCTCCCGCAGGGTGCGCCCCTGACGCTGCCGCGTGTCACGCAGCACGTCTCCGATCTCTCGCCGTAGTACGACCATCTCGCGCCCCCTCTCGGTGCCTGTCACTGTCCTCACGCCCTGCCCTCCGGGGGCCGGACGCGTCGTGCGTGTGGTGCGTCCCCCCTGAGCCGAGGTCGTTCTACCGTACCCCGTGCTCATGGAGTTCTTGCGCCGGCTCCGTGTGGTCGGCCTGTTCGTGATCACACCGGAACCAACGCCGTGGTGACGAGCCTTGTTCCCGAAGGGCCGGTTCGTCAAGCCCTGTGCAAGATTAAACCAAGAAGTTTCACTTGTCTGTAACTTCTCGGAGGTCGTCGGTCGGCGTGTCGGAGTTTTCACCCCAGGACCCGCTGACGAGGGTGGACGCCAGCTCGAGCACGCCGTGCACGGCCCCCTCGATCACCTCGGGACGGTCCCCGGTCAGGTCGAGCCGGTGCACCTCCGTCACGACGGGGGTGCTCACCGCGACGAACACCACACCCGGCGGCTGACCGTCCTGCGGGTCGGGACCGGCGACGCCCGTCGTCGCGAGCCCGACGTCGGCGTCTGTCGCAGCCCGGACGCCCGACGCCATCTGGGCCGCGACCGCCTCGTCCACGGCGCCGCGCTCGGCCAGGAGGTCGGCGTCGACACCGAGCAGGCGCGCCTTGAGGTCCGTCGCATAGGCGACGACGCCGCCACGCACCACGCGCGAGGCGCCCGGCACCGCCACCAGCGCCGCCGTCACCCGCCCGCCCGTGAGCGACTCCGCGACCCCGATCGTCCATCCCCGCGCCGCCGCGGCCGCGAGGAGGTCGCGCGCCGTCATGCGCCGGCCGTGCGCGCCCGGGCGTCGCGACGGATGCGCCAGCCCTGGTAGACGTAGTCGGCGCCGGTCACGACCGTCACGACGAAGGCCGCCACGAGCACCACCCAGGCGACCACGGTGAGCCAGTCCAGCCCCAGCCCTTCCCGCGGCAGCAGGAACAGCGGGATGGCCACGCTCTGGAGCACGGTCTTCAGCTTGCCGCCCCGCGACGCCGGCATCACGGCGTACCGGAGCATCCCCATGCGCATGAACGTGATGCCGAGCTCGCGCACCAGGATCACCACGGGGATCCACCACGGCAGCTCCCCCAGCGGGATCCAGAGCAGCACGAGGGCCGCACCGACGAGCAGCTTGTCCGCGATGGGGTCGAGCAGCTTGCCCAGGTCGGTGATGAGGCCCCGCGAGCGGGCGAGGTAGCCGTCCACCTTGTCCGAGGCGGCCGCCGCCACGAAGATCGCCGTCGCGACGAGTCGCCAGGTGACGTCGTCACCGCCCTGCGCGAGCAACGCCCAGGCGAAGAACGGGACCATGGCGATACGAACCATCGTCACGATGTTCGCGATGTTCCAGGGCGACGGGGGGTCGGTGACCATTCCTCAAGCCTAACGGTGCGGGAGGCCCTCACCGACCGCGCGCGGGCCGCCCCCCGCCGGCCCGAACCACGGCCCGCACCACGCCTTTTGTCGCCGGGCCCGGCCCGCTCGCCTACGATCCGGACGTGAACTCAGCCCGCGCCCGGCGGTCTCTCGTCTCCCTTCCCGCTCACCGGCCGTCTCTCCGGCCCGCCCTCCGGCTCCTCCCGCTGGTCCTCGCCGCCGCGCTGGCGGCGGGCAGCGCGGGCTGCACCCTCAACCCGGGCCCGAGCAGCGCTGCCGAGCCGTCCGCGAGCGCGAGCCCCTCGCCGTCCCCGATCCCCTCGCCGACGCCCCGGGACGTGCGGTTCACGCTGCTCGCGGCGGGCGACGTGCTGCCGCACGGGCCGGTGAACGAGTCGGCCCGGACCGGTGACGGGTTCGAGTACTCACCGCTGCTGGCGGGCATCGACCCGTGGGTCGCGGCCGCCGACCTCGCCCTGTGCCACCTCGAGGTGCCCGTCGCGCCGCCGGGCGTCACCCCGTCGGGCTATCCCGTGTTCCGCGCGCCCCACGAGGTCGTGCGGGACCTCGGCGAGCAGGGCTGGGACGGCTGCTCGACGGCGTCCAACCACGCCGCCGACGCCGGTTTCGACGGGCTGAAGGCCGCGCTCGACGCGCTCGACGCCGCGGGCATGGGCCACGTGGGCACCGCGCGCGACCGGGAGGAGTCCCTCGCCCCGCAGCTCTACGAGCTGACCAGGGAGGGCCGGACCGTCACGGTCGCCCACCTCGCGGCCACCTACGGCCTCAACGGGTTCGAGCCGCCCGAGGGCGAGTGGTCGGTCGACCTCATCGACACCGACCGGATCGTCCGGCAGGCCAAGGAGGCCCGGGCAGCCGGGGCCGACCTCGTGGTCGTGAGCCTGCACGACGGGTACGAGTACGTCACCGAGCCGACACCCCACCAGCGGGAGGCCACCGAGGCGCTGGCGAGGTCCCGGCAGGTGGACCTCGTGATCGGCCACCACGCCCACGTGCCCCAGCCCATCACGCGGCTCGAGGGCGGACCGGGCCGCAAGGGCATGTGGGTCGCCTACGGCCTGGGCAACCTGCTCTCGAACCAGGGCCCGGACTGCTGCGTCCTGGCCACGACCGCCGGGCTGATGATGGTCGCCGACGTCGTGCAGCGTCCGGGCAAGCCCGCGCGGGTGACCGACGTGCGGTGGGCGGCCACCACGGTCGACCTGGCCGCGGGCCACCGCCTGCGCGGTACGCGGGAGGCGATCGCGCACCCGGAGCAGGGCACGCTGTCGGCCGGCGACCTGGAGCAGCGTCTGGCGATCGCCCAGGACGCCGTCGGCGACGCGGCGGACGAGCTGCGCGAGCCACCGCTCCCCTCGGGAGGGCCCGCTCCGCGCGTCGTCCCGCGCCCCTGACGCACTCTCCCCCGGACGCTGCCCGGAGGCGGCCGGGTACGTGACCTAGCGGACCACGTCGGCGTCGTCGTGGTACTCGGCGACGACGGGCGGCGCGTGGCCGTCGGTGCCGTCCGCGTACGGGTCGTTCCCGCCCTCGCCGTCGGCCGCCTGGTCGAAGACCGGGGGCGGCTGCTCGCCCCGGATGAGCGCGAGCGCGGCGGGCAGGTCGTCGGGCGTCACGAGCACGTCGCGCGCCTTCGACCCCTCCGACGGCCCGACGATCTCCCGGGACTCGAGGAGGTCCATGAGACGCCCCGCCTTGGCGAAACCGACGCGGAGCTTGCGCTGCAGCATGGACGTCGAGCCGAACTGGGTGGTGACCACCAGCTCCGCCGCCTGGAGCAGCAGATCGAGGTCGTCGCCGATGTCCTCGTCGATCTGCTTCTTCGCCGCCGCCGGGGCGGTCACGTCCTCGCGGTAGACGGGCTTGAGCTGGCTCTTGACGTGCTCGACGACCTCGTGCACCTCGGACTCGGTGACCCAGGCACCCTGCACGCGCATCGGCTTGGCGGCGCCCATGGGCAGGAAGAGCGCGTCACCCTGCCCGATGAGCTTCTCGGCGCCCGGCTGGTCGAGCACGACGCGCGAGTCGGCCAGCGACGACGTGGCGAACGCAAGCCGGGACGGCACGTTCGCCTTGATGAGCCCGGTGACGACGTCGACGGACGGCCGCTGGGTGGCGAGCACGAGGTGGATGCCGGCCGCGCGCGCGAGCTGCGTGATGCGCTGGATCGAGGCCTCGACGTCGCGCGGGGCGACCATCATGAGGTCGGCGAGCTCGTCGACGACGACCAGCAGGTACGGGTAGGGCGCGATCTTGCGCTCGGAGCCGGGCAGCGGCTTGACCTTGCCCGCGCGCACGGCTGTGTTGAAGTCGTCGATGTGCTTGAAGCCGAAGGCCGCCAGGTCGTCGTACCGGGCGTCCATCTCGCGCACGACCCAGTCGAGCGCCTCCGCCGCCTTCTTCGGGTTCGTGATGATCGGCGTGATGAGGTGCGGGATGCCCTCGTAGATCGTCAGCTCGACGCGCTTGGGGTCCACCAGGATGAGGCGCACCTGCTCGGGCGTCGACCGCATGAGGATCGAGGTGATCATCGAGTTGATGAAGCTCGACTTGCCCGCGCCGGTGGCGCCGGCGACGAGGATGTGCGGCATCTTCGCGAGGTTCGCCACGACGTAGCCGCCCTCGACGTCCTTGCCCACGCCCATGACCATCGGGTGCTCGGTGCGGCGTGCTGCGCTGGAGCGCAGCACGTCGCCGAGCACGACCGTCTCGCGGTCGGAGTTCGGGATCTCGATGCCGATCGCGGACTTGCCCGGGATGGGCGAGAGGATGCGCACGTCGGCGCTCGCCACGGCATAGGCGATGTTGTTGGACAGCGACGTGATGCGCTCGACCTTGGTCTTGGGGCCCACCTCGACCTCGTACCTGGTCACCGTCGGTCCGCGCGTGAAGCCCGTGACCTTCGCGTCGACGCCGAACTGCTCGAACACGCCGGTCAGCGACTCGACCACACGGTCGTTCGCGGCCGACCGCGCCTTGTGGGGCGGTCCCTGGACGAGCAGGTCCTCGTCGGGCAGCAGGTAGACGGTGTCGCCCTCGAGCATGGGCTGCACGCCGCGCGGCACGGGGCTGCTCGCCTGCGGCGGGCGCGGCCCCTCTGCCGGCGCGGCGGGCTCGCCGTCCGGCCCGAGGACGCCGGGGCCGATGGCCGGGGCGCCCGTGACCTTGCCCGCCGACTCGTGCGTCGGGATCCGCTGCGTCGTGGCCTTGCCGGCCTTGGCGGCGCGCTCGGCCGCCTCGACCTCCGCGGCCTTCTCGAACGCCTCGTCGCCCACGAACCCGGCCAGCCGCTCCTTCTCCGCGGCGATCTCCTGCTTGGTGCGCCGCTTGCGCCGCTTGGGCGCGGGCTTTCCGTCGTGCGCAGAGACGCCCTCGGCGAGCGGGAGGCCGTCCCCGCCGTCCGCCGCCTCGCGGTGGTTGCCCGTGAGCCGGTCGTACAGGCCGCGCAGGCGCGCCGGGATCCGGTGCACCGGGGTCGCCGTCACGATGAGCACGCCGAAGAAGCCCGCCAGCACGTAGAGCGGGATCGCGAACCACTGGGTCAGCCCGGTGACCACCGGCGTGGCGAAGAGGAATCCGATGACGCCGCCGGCGTCCTGGACGGGCGCGAAGCCGTCCGTGGGCGAGGGCAGGTCCGCGCTGATGTGCACCAGCGAGCACGTGGCGACCACGAGGAAGCTCAGGCCGATGGCCACGCGCCCGTTCTGCTGGGACCGCTCGGGGTGCCGCATCACGCGCACGGCGAGCCAGACCAGCAGCACGGGCAGCGCCACCCCCGCGATGCCGAACGTGCCCGCGACGACCGCGTGCACGCCGTCGCCGAACGCCCCGTCGATGCCCCACCACTCGCGCGCCGCGACGATGACAGCGACGGCGAGCAGAGCGAAACCGACGCCGTCGCGCCGGTGGTCCGGTTCCAGTTCCTGTCCTCCCTGCCCTCTGACACCCTGCGCGCTCTCGTCGGGGTCCTGCACCGGCCGCGGGCCGGCGGCCCGCGTGGCCCCGCCCACGGCGTGGGCCATGCCCATCCAGACGCCGCGCACCGCGCGGACCGGCCACGGCGGGCGGGACGGCGCCTGCGCGGCCTTCCGCGCCGGGCGGGCGGCCCCCCGGCGCTGGGTCGATCGCTTTGACGCTGCGGTCTTGGGCCGGGCGCTCTTCGCACCCTGCCCCGATCCCTTCCCGGAGCCTCGCCGGGCCGACGTGCGGGTCGCCATGATGTCGCCACGGTAACCGCGCACGAGGGCCCGGCCCGGGAACCCCTCGCGGTGTGTCCTGGACCGGGCCCTTGTCCGGTATGTGGTGACTGATCGCCGCGAGTCCGCCCGGGGCCACGACCGCCCTCGTCAGGACAGGAGCAGCCCCAGCCCGAGGGTGACCACGCCGGAGGCGAGGACGACGGCGCCGACGGGTAGCAGCACGACCGCGCGGTTCGGCGTCGTGCGCCCCCGGCCCATGGCGGAGAAGAAGAAGCCCGCAGGCAACAGGATCGCCGCGCACAGCACGCCCGTCCCGGCGAGCCAGCGCAGGAACCCGGTCAGGGCCGTCGCCTCGGCGAGCAGCAGGCAGACCAGGCCGAGGACGACCAGCACACCCGCGTGGGCGTGGCCGGCGCGGAAGAAGCTCTTCTGCAGGTCGGTGGCAGGCACACGCGTGCCGAGCGCGCCGGCGAACACCCGCACGAGGAAGAACCCGCCCGACTCGATCCCGACGACGGTCAGCAGCACGATGCCCGCCGTGACGCGGGCTGGATCGGAGAGCTCGAGCACGGTTCCTCCTGGGGTCGAAGTTTACGAACGCTGTTATCAAACATCGTTCGTGAACCCGCGTCAAGGTGTTTAGACTCCCGGTATGGCCCGCCCCCGACTGCACGACGACGCCCTGCGCACCCGCCTGCTCGAGGTCGCCTCGCGCGTCATCTCCTCCGACGGCGAGGCCTCCGTCACCGTCCGCAAGGTCGCCGCCGAGGCAGGGACCAGCGCGTCGGCCGTGTACGCGCTCTTCGGCTCGCGCGAGGCGCTGGTCGAGGCCGTGAGCGACGAGGGGTTCCGCCGGTTCGCGCAGGAGCTCGCGTCCGCGGGCAGCGGCGCCGACCCGGTCGAGGACCTGCGCGCGCTGGGCAGGGCCTACCGGCGCTTCGCCCTCGCCGACCCCCACTACTACCGCGTCATGTTCCACCGCGGTGTCGCACCGACGGGCGCCGATCCCGCGCGCGCCGTCGAGCAGCCCACCTTCCGGGTGCTGCACGACGCCGTCGCGCACGTGCTCGACGGCGCTCCCGACGAGCGCGTGGTGACCGCCGCCGTCGGTCTGTGGGGCCTGGTGCACGGACTGGTGTCGCTCGAGCTCGCCGGGCTGCTGCCCGGCGACGAGGCCACACGGGCCGAGGCGTTCGCCCAGGCGGGCGCCACGGTGGCCGAGGCGCTGCTGACCGGCTGACCCGCCTACGCTGCCGCGCGGGCGCCGTCCGGGCGCGGCACCTGGCGGTACACCCGCACCGAAGCCACGAGCAGCCAGCCGAAACCCACCACCACGGCGAGCCACAGGCCTGCCGTCCCCGCGCTGCCGAGAGCGACACCGCCGAGGAAGCCCCCGAGGACCACCACGCCGGCGACACGTGACCAGACCGCGCGCCCCCGCTCACCCCGCCGCACGAGCCACCCGCCGAACAGGATCGCGGCCACCGCGACCGCGACGAACCCGACGCCGCCGGAGGCGAGGTGCAGGATCCCGGACGCGCTCGGCGCGACCACGCCATCCTGGCCGGGCGGGAAGCCGGGTAGGGGGTCGGGCGGGAAGATCGCACCCACCACCATCCCGGCGCCGTAGACCGCGACCGGGCCCGGAGACTGGGCGGTGGCCGGGGTGATCTTCTGGGCTCGCGCACGACGGCGCCCCGCCTCCCTCGCGGGGAGACGGGGCGCAGCGCGGACGGTCGGGCCGAGATCAGGCCTCGACGACCACCGGCACGATCATCGGCTTGCGCCGCAGTCGCGTGGCCACGAACCGGCCGATGGTGCGGCGCATGATCTGCTGGAGCTGGTGCGTGTCCGTGGCGCCGCCCGCGATGGCGTTCTCGAGCGCGGAGGACACCTCCGGGAGCACCTTGTCGAACACCGACGCGTCCTCGGCGAGGCCCCGGGCCAGCACCTGCGGCGGCGCGAGCACCTTGCCCGTCGCCGTGTCGATCACCGCGAAGACGGACACGAAGCCCTCCTCGCCCAGGATCACGCGGTCCTTGAGCTCGGCGTCGGTGATCTCGCCCACCGACGAGCCGTCGACGTACACGTAGCCGCACGGCACCGCGCCCACGACGGACGCCTTGCCGTCGACGAGGTCGACGACCACGCCGTCCTCGGCGAGGACCACGCGGTCGGCGGGCACACCGGTCTTCACCGCGAGCGCCCCGTTCGCCACGAGGTGGCGCACCTCGCCGTGCACCGGCATGACGTTGCGCGGCTTGAGGATGTTGTAGCAGTACATGAGCTCGCCGGCCGACGCGTGGCCCGACACGTGCACCTTGGCGTTGCCGCCGTGCACCACGCGCGCGCCCAGGCGGGTCAGGCCGTTGATGATGCGGAACACCGCGTTCTCGTTGCCCGGGATGAGCGAGGAGGCGAGGATCACGGTGTCGCCGTACTCGACCTGGACCTTGTGGTCGCCGTTGGCCATCCGGGACAGGGCGGCCATCGGCTCACCCTGGGATCCGGTCGACATGTAGACGATCTGGTCGTCGGGCACCGAGTCGGCCTTCTTCAGGTCGATGAGGACGCCCGGCGGCACGTCGAGGTAGCCGAGGTCGGCCGCGATGCCCATGTTGCGCACCATGGAGCGGCCCACGAGCGCGACGCGCCTGCCGTGGGCGTGCGCGGCGCGCAGCACCTGCTGCACGCGGTGCACGTGCGAGGAGAACGACGCGACGATGATCCGCTTGTCGGCGTGCGCGAAGACGTTGTCGAGCACGGGGCCAATCTCGGCCTCCGGCGTGACGAAGCCCGGCACCTCGGCGTTGGTCGAGTCGACCATGAACAGGTCGACGCCCTTCTCGCCGAGGCGGGCGAAGGCGCGCAGGTCGGTGATGCGGCCGTCGAGCGGCAGCTGGTCCATCTTGAAGTCGCCCGTGTGCAGCACGGTGCCTGCCGCGGTGGTCACCGCGACGGCGAGCGCGTCGGGGATGGAGTGATTGACCGCGACGAACTCGCAGTCGAACACGCCGAGCTGCTCGCGCTGCCCCTCCTTGACCTCGAGGGTGTAGGGCTTGATGCGGTGCTCCTTGAGCTTCGCCTCGATGAAGGCGAGCGTCAGCCGCGAGCCGACCAGCGGGATGTCCTCGCGCAGCCGCAGCAGGTACGGCACGGCGCCGATGTGGTCCTCGTGGCCGTGCGTGAGCACGATCGCCTCGACGTCGTCGAGACGGTCCTTGATGTAGTCGAAGTCCGGCAGGATCAGGTCCACGCCGGGCTGGTTGTCCTCGGGGAAGAGGACGCCGCAGTCGATGACCAGCAGCTTGCCGCGGTGCTCGAGCACCGCCATGTTGCGCCCCACCTCGCCCAGGCCGCCGAGGGCGACCACGCGCAGCCCGTTCTCGGGCAGCGCAGGGGGGAGGGACAGTTCGGGGTGAGGATGACTCACGTGGCCTCCAAGGCCTCGTTCCAACAGTGAAGTATCAGTGCCCGACGGCGGCGCTCGCCTCGGCGAGCTCGCTCACGGCGGGCAGGGGTGCGCCCTGCGGGCTCAGGAGACCCGCGGCGACGAGCGCGGCGCGCACGGCGACGACCTCGTCGTCCGACGCCGCGACGTTCGGCAGGCGCAGGAAGCGGTTGCCGGTGACGCCGAGCAGCTCGACGGCGGCCTTGGCCATGACGGCCTGGGCACCGGTGCCGTTGAGCGCGTCGATGACGCCGGTTGTGCCGCGGAAGACCTCGACGGCCCCCGTGAGGTCGCCGGCGTCGAACCGGCGCACGACCTCGGCGAACTGGCCGCCGACGGCGTGGGCCGCGACGGACACGATGCCCGCGCCGCCGACGCTGAGGAAGGGCAGCAGCATGCCGTCGTCGCCCGAGTACCAGGCCAGGCCCGTCTCCGCGAGCAGCTTGCTCGCGGCGTACACGTCGCCCGTCGCGTCCTTGGTCGCGACGATGCGCGGGTGCTGCGCGAGGCGCAGGTAGGTCTCCCGGGCGATGCGCACCACGGTGCGCCCGGGCACGTCGTAGAGCATGACGGGCAGGTCGGTCGCGTCGGCGACCGCCACGAAGTGCTGGTACAGCCCTTCCTGGCTGGGCCGCGAGTAGTAGGGGGACACGACCAGCAGGCCGTCCGCGCCTGCCTCGGCGGCCTGCTCGGCCATGCGGATCGCGTGCACCGTGTCGTTGGAGCCCGCGCCCGCCACGACGGCGGCGCGGTCGCCCACCGCCTCCACGACGGCGGCGACGAGCTCCTCCTTCTCGGGTGTGTGCGTGACCGGCGACTCGCCGGTGGTGCCGGACAGGACGAGGCCGTCGTTGCCGTCGTCGACCAGCTTCTTCGCCAGCTTGGCCGCCGCCTCGAGGTCCACGGCGCCGTCGGGCGTCATCGGGGTGACCATGGCGGTCAGGACCGCGCCAAAGGGGCGCGCGGGGCCGGTGGGAAGAACCATGGCACTACCGTACCGTTTACCGCCCCGTTCACCGCGTTGTCCACAGCCCGCGGACGGTCGGCGGCGGGCCCGCTCAGCGCCCCTCGGCGAGCAGCCGGTCCAGCGCGTCGACGGTGCGCGTGACGTCGACGGCGGGCAGACGCAGCACGCCCGGTAGCCGCACCACGGTCGCGAGGCCCGCGGCGTGGGCGGCCGTCCGCGCGGGGTCGAGGTCCGCCCGGTGGGGTGCCGCGTCGGCCCGCACGCGCTCCGCGACGACCTCGGAGGGCGCCTCGAGCACCACGTGGGCGAGGCGCGCGCCCGCGCCCTGCGCCACGTCCGCGAAGCGGCGCACCTGGTCGCTCCGTGCCACCAGCTGCGGCACGACGACGTCCCGCCCGCCGCGCAGGTGCTCGGCCGCCATGGCGAGCCCCAGAGCGCGCGCGGGCCCCGCCGTCTCCCCCGCCGGACCGCTGACCAGGGTCCTGACCACGTCGACGTCGAGGCAGAGCGTCCCCGGCCGCCGGGCGGCCCAGGCCGCCGCGACGGTCGACTTGCCGACGCCCGGCAGCCCGTTGAGCAGGACGAGGTCGGTCACCGCTCGACGAGGACGCCGTCCTCGTCGGCGTACACCGTGGCGCCCGGCCGGAACACGACCCCGCCGATCTCGACGGCCTCGTCGAGCGCGCCCGCCCCGGCCTTTGACGACTTGCGCGGGTTGGTGCCGAGCGCCTTGACGCCCAGCGGCAGCCGGCCGATCGCCGCCGAGTCCCGGATCGCGCCGTGGATGATCGCCCCCGCCCAGCCGTTCTCGACCGCGGCCGCGGCGATGAGGTCGCCCATGAGGGCGCTGCGCAGCGAACCGCCGCCGTCGACCACGAGGACCGCGCCGTCGCCCGGCGTCTGCGTCACGGCCTTGACCAGCCCGTTGTCCTCGTGGCACCGCACGGTGCGCACCGGCCCGGAGAAGGCGCGCACACCGCCGAAGTCCCGGAGCTGGACGGCGAGGGACGCGAGCGCCTCGCCGTGCTCGTCGTAGAGGTCGGCCGTCGCGGTCATCGTGATCCTCCGTATCGCGCGGGTGCTCGGTGACGTGGCCGCGACGATACCCAATCGCACGCCCGTGACGCAGCACCCGGACGCGAGGCCGGTCGCGAGCACCTTGCGCCGCCGTGGATACTCGAACCATGACGGCGACGACGCTCTCCCCCGCCCTCGTGGCGCACCTGCCCACCGGCCTCCTCGTCGACGGGCACTGGGGGCCCGCCGCGGACCGGTCCACGTTCGAGGTCGCCGACCCGGCCACCGGTCAGGGGATCTTCGACGTCGCCGACGCCACCCCGGCCGACGCCGTGCGCGCCCTCGACGCCGCGCACGCCGCCGCCCCCGCCTGGCGGGCCGTGCCGCCCCGCGAGCGCTCGGAGCTGCTGCGCGCCGTGTACGCGCGCCTGGTCGCGCGCGCCGACGACATCGCCGCCCTCATCACCGCGGAGGCGGGCAAGCCCCTGGCCGAGGCCCGCGCCGAGGTGGTCTACGGCGCCGAGTTCCTGCGCTGGTTCGCCGAGGAGGCGGTGCGTGCCGACGGCCTCGTGCGGCGGGCGCCGTCGGGGACGAACACGCAGTACGTGAGCAGGCGGCCGGTGGGCCCGAGCCTGCTCATCACGCCGTGGAACTTCCCGATCGCGATGGCGACCCGCAAGATCGCGCCCGCGCTGGCCGCCGGGTGCACGGTCGTGGTCAAGCCGTCCGAGCTGACGCCGCTGACCACGCTCCTCGTCGCCGAGATCGTCCGCTCGGAGGCCGAGGAGCGGGGCCTGCCGACCGGCATCGTCAACGTCGTGCCGACCACGCACGCGGCCGACGTGACCGGCCCGCTGTTCGAGGACCCGCGCCTGCGCAAGGTCTCCTTCACCGGGTCGACCGGCGTCGGCAGGACCCTGCTCGCGCAGGCGTCGGCCAACGTGCTGCGCAGCTCGATGGAGCTGGGCGGCAACGCCCCCTTCGTCGTGTTCGAGGACGCCGACCTCGACGCCGCCGTCGAGGGCGCCCTGATCGCCAAGCTGCGCAACTCCGGGCAGTCCTGCGTCGCGGCCAACCGGTTCCTCGTGCACGACTCCGTCGCGCGCGACTTCGCGGACCGGTTCGCGCGAGCCGTGGGCGAGCAGGTCACCGCGCCGGGCACGCAGCCGGGCGCCCAGGTGGGCCCGCTCATCTCGGAGGCGGCCGTCGAGAAGGTCGCAGGGCTCGTCGACGACGCCGTCGCCCAGGGCGCCCAGGTGCTCACCGGCGGCTCGCGCCTCGACCGGCCCGGGCACTTCTTCGAGCCGACCGTGCTCGCGGGGGTCAGCGGTGACGCCACGATCGTGACCGAGGAGATCTTCGGCCCCGTCGCCCCGATCGTGCGCTTCGGCACCGACGACGAGGCCTACGAGCTGGCCAACTCCACCCCGTACGGGCTGGCCGCCTACGCGTACACGACGTCGCTCGCGCGGGCACAGCGCGCCATGGAGGACATCGAGGCAGGCATGATCGGCATCAACCGCGGGCTCGTGTCCGACGCGAGCGCCCCGTTCGGCGGCGTCAAGGCGTCCGGCCTGGGGCGCGAGGGCGGCGACGTCGGCATCGACGAGTACCAGGAGACGGTCTACGTGGCCCTGTAGGGGGCCCGTCCGTCCGACGGGACGCCGCCACGGCACGGGCCGCCGGCGGCGTAGCCTCCCTGCGTGATCGTCCTCCCCCGTACCCCGGCCGTCCGCGCGGCCGTCCGTCAGGGCGTGAGCGTGTCCGTGGCCACCGGCCTGTACGGCGTCTCGTTCGGCGCGCTCTCGGTCGCGGCGGGCGTCGACCTCGCGCCCACCATGGCGCTCAGCCTGCTCATGTTCTCCGGCGGGTCGCAGTTCGCGCTCGTCGGCGTCGTCGGAGCGGCGGGCACGCCGGTCGCCGCGATCGCCACCGCCACCCTGCTCGGGCTGCGCAACACCCTCTACGGCGCCGTCGTGTCACCGCTGCTGGAGGTCCGTGGCTGGCGCCGCCTGGCTGCCGCCCAGCTCACCATCGACGAGTCGACGGCGGTCGCCGTCGCACAACCCGAACCGACCGCCTCGCGGGCAGGGTTCTGGGTGACGGGCGTCGGCGTCTTCGTGCTCTGGAACACGTTCGTGCTGCTCGGCGCGCTCGCCGGGGACGCGCTCGGCGACCCGCGGGCGTGGGGCCTCGACGCGGCCGCCGCCGCGGCGTTCCTCGCGCTCGTCTGGCCCCGCCTCGCGCCACGCCGCGCCCAGCTCGTCGCGGCGCTCGCCGTCGTCGCGACGGCCGCCCTCGTACCCTTCGTGCCGCCGGGTGTCCCCGTGCTCGCCGCGGCCGCCGTCGCGGTCGTCGTCGGCCTGGTCGCGCCGGGCGACCCCGGGGCGGCGGAGGCCCCCGCCGACACCGGCGACACCGGCGACGCCGACCGGGAGGCCGCCCGATGACCACAGCAGCCCTCTGGACCACGGTGCTCGTGGCCTCGCTCGCCTGCTTCGCGCTCAAGCTCGCCGGGCACCTCGTGCCCCGCTCCTGGCTGGCCTCGGAGCGGGTCTCGCGCGTCACGACGCTCGTCACCGTCGCGCTGCTCGTCTCGCTCGTCGTCGTCCAGGGCTTCGCCGACGGCCGCACCCTCGTGGTCGACGCCAGGGTGCCCGCCCTCGCCGTCGCCGCCCTCGCCCTCGCGCTGCGCGCGCCGTTCATCCTGGTCGTGCTCCTCGCCGCCGCGACGGCTGCGGGTCTGCGGGCGCTGGGCTGGGGCTGATCCGGGCCCGGCCGGCCGCGCCACCACGGACGGCCCGCGACCGTCCCGGAGGTCTCGGTAGGGTTGCCGGATGGCACTGTTCCGAGAGACCGCCGACGTGTCCGTCCGGCCTGCCGTCCCGGGTGACGAGTCCGCGGTGACCGACGTCCAGGTCGCCGCCTGGCGCGCCACCGGCGTGCTCGGCGAGGGTGTCATCGACGCCCTCGACGTCCCGGCGATGCGGGAGCGCTGGGCCGACGCGATCGGCTCGCCGCCCGGACCCGGCTTCGCCGTCCTCGTCGCCCTGGAAGGGCCCGACGTCGTCGGCTTCGCCGCCGTCTCCCCCGGCCAGGTGCTCTCCCTCGAGGTGCTCCCGCAGGCGCAGCGCGCGGGCCACGGGTCGCGCCTGCTCGCCGCCGCGGTCGACCGGCTGCGCGCCGACGGCTCCGACACCGTCACGACCTGGGCGCTCGCCGACGACACCGCGCGCGCGGCGTTCCTCGAGACCAGCGGGCTGGGCGAGGACGGACGCACGCGCACGCTCGCCACCGGCCCGCGCGAGATCGTCGAGCACCGCTGGTCGGCACAGATCTGAGGCAGCGCTCCACCGATGTCATCAGGTTTCACGCCCGTGTGACAGTCCCGTGACACGGCCTTGCAACCATCGGCCGCATGGGGATCCGCACCGAGTACTTCGCCGCGCCGACCGACGAGGCCGCCGCGACGGTGCTCGACGCGCCCGGCGGCCCGAGCGAGCCCGACCTGCGCACGCACCAGCCGCGGTTCGACGCCGTCGTGCTGCCGTCCGTCGACCCGTTCGTGATGCTCGGCGGGCTTGCGGGCATCCTGTCGGGGCGCCCCTACTGTGAGGTGACGGCCCACCCCCGCCACGGCGCGCTCGTGCGCGACGCCGGCGAGGAGGGCCCGTGGGTGGTGTCCGTCGCGCAGCCGCTGCTCGACGACCTGGCCTCGGCCGGTCCGGCACGGCTGGTCGAGGCGGCGCGCGCCTGGTCCGGCAACGGCGGCCCGACGGCGCCCCGGCGCAACCTCGTCACCGCTCTCCTGCCGCTGGCTGCGCTCGCCACGCGTGCCGCCGACGCCGGGCACGGCCTCTACTGCTGGACGAGCCTCACCAACTGACGTGCGGGGCCCCGCGCCGCCCGCTGCGCGAAAACGATGTACACCACGCGCCGGACAGGTGCTTCACTTGGCCCGTGGCCAGCACCCGTACATCCCTGTGGCGAACCCTCGTCGAGCTCCGTGGCAACCCCCGCGCCTGTGTCTGGACCGAGCCCCTGTGGGGCCTGTCCATGGCGCTCGTGCTGCCGTACGCGTCGGTGTACATGCTGGCTCTCGGCCTGCACGACGCGCAGATCGGTTTCCTCGCCACCGTCGGCATGGTGTCGCAGGTCGTGTTCGGCCTGGCGGGCGGCATCATCACCGATCGCATGGGCCGGCGTGCCACGACGGCCTGGTTCGACGTCGTCGCGTGGGTGATCCCGTGCATCCTGTGGGCCGTCGCGCAGGACTTCTGGTTCTTCCTCGCCGCGTCGCTCGTCAACGGCGCGCTGCAGGTCACGCAGAACTCGTGGGACTGCCTCATGGTCGAGGACGCCGAGCGCCACCAGCTCACCCGGATCTACTCGCTGGTCAAGGTGGCCGCCGACTGCTCGGCGCTGTTCGCCCCGATCGCCGCCGTGCTGGTCGCCCGGCTCGGGCTCGAGCCGGCCGCCCGGATCCTGTACGTCAACGCGGCCGTCGTCATGACGGTCAAGGTCGTCTGGCTCTACCTGTGGTCGCACGAGACACGCCAGGGCAGGGTGCGCATGGCGGCGACACGTGGCCAGAGCGTCTGGCGCCTGCTGGCCGGCTACCGCGGGGCGCTCGGGCTTCTGCTGCGCTCGCGCGGGTCGCTGCTCGCGCTCGCCGTCGCGGCGCTCTTCGCCGCCGTCACGCTCGTCAACGGCACCTTCTGGCAGGTGGTGGCCAGCCAGCACCTGCACGTGCCCGACGCGCTGCTGCCGTTCTTCCCGATGGTCCGCTCGATCCTGTCGGTCACCTTCTTCTTCACGCTCATCCCGCTCATGACCGCGGCGGCGGACCTCAAGCGGGCGACGCTGTGGGGGTTCGGCGTGTACCTGGCGGGACAGCTGCTCCTCGTCGCGATCCCCGCGGCCGACGGCGGGGCGACGCCTGCCACCTACGCGTTCCTCGGCCTGTGCCTGCTGCTCGACAGCTTCGGCGCGGGCATGCTGTTCATGCTCTCGGAGTCCCTCGTGGCTCTGCACGTCGACGCGGGCGAGCGATCCCGCGTCATGGCGCTCCAACGCACGGTCATCATGCTCGCCGCTGCGCCGTTCGGGTGGATCTCCGGCTGGCTGTCCGGGATCGACCGCACCTACCCGTTCGTGCTCACCGCGGCGCTGCTGGTGGTGGGCTTCGCGCTCGTGCTGGCGCGCTGGGTGCCCACCGAGGGACACACCGAGCCGGTCAGCGCGTGACGTCGCCCTCGGCGCCGTCCCGCGGCCCGGCGTCCCCGACCGCGTGCCCGGCGCCACCGTTGCCGCGCCGCGCCAGGCGCATCGCCAGGTAGAGCACCGCACCGAGGGCGAGCAGCGCACCCGCCCGCAGCCACGTCGCGCCCGACTGCTGGCTGAGCAGCAGCACGCAGCTCGCGACGCCCAGCCACGGCACCACGGTCACGACGCGGAAGTGCTCGTGCTCCACGTGGTCCTTGCGGAGCACGAGGACGGCGACGTTGGTGCTGATGAAGACCAGCAGCAGAAGGAGCACGACCGTCTCGGCCAGTGCCGCGAGGTCGCCCGTGAACACAAGCACCATCGCGACCAGCGTGGTCGCGACGATCGCGGCCCACGGGGTGCGGCGGCCCGGGAGCACGCGGTCGAGCACCGACGGCAGGAGCCGCTGCTCGGCCATGCCGTAGGCGAGGCGGCTGGACATGATCATGGTGAGCAGCGCGCCGTTGGCCACCGCGATGAGCGCGACGAGCGAGAACAGCCACGCGGGCACGCCACCGGCGACCGAGACGACCTCGAGCAGCGGGCCCGTGGACCCGGCGAGCGTCCCGGGTTCCACGACGGTGACGGCGGCGACGCCGACCGCGAGGTAGACGACACCGGCCGTGATCAGCGCGCCGAACAGGGCCCGGGGGTAGACCCGGCGCACGTCCTTGACCTCCTCTGCCACGTTCGCGGACGTCTCGAAGCCGACGAACGAGTAGTACGCCAGGATGGCGGCGGACAGCACCGCGAGGGCGGGCGTCACCCCGTCCGCGAACTGGACGGCACGGCCCGGGTCGCCCTCACCCCTGCCGAGCACGACGGCGGCGAGGACGACGATGAGCACGAGGCCACCGACCTCGATCACCGTCATGACGACGTTCGCGCCGAGCGACTCCTTGATGCCGCGCGCGTTGAGCAGGGCGACGGCGGTGAGGAACAGCAGCGCGACGAGGCGGTCGGGGGCGTCGACGAACGCGGTGAAGTAGTCGCCCGCGAAGGCGAGCGAGAGTCCCGCCGCGCTGGTGACACCGGCCGCGAGCATGGAGAAGCCGACGAGGAACGAGACGATCGGCTGCTTGAACGCCCGCTCGGCGAACACCGCGGCGCCGCCCGCGCGCGGGTACTTCGTGACGAGCTCGGCGTAGGAGCCCGCCGTGAGCAGGGCCAGGCCGAGCGCGACGAGCAGGGGCAGCCAGACCGCGCCGCCGACCTCGCCGGCCAGCTCGCCCACGAGGGCGTAGACACCGGCGCCGAGCACGTCACCGAGGATGAACAGGTAGAGGAGGCGGCCGCTGACCGTGCGGTTCAGGCGCGTGCTCGGCTCGTTCGCTGTCGCAGTCATGGCGTGAGCGTCGCACCGGGCGCGCCTGCTCGCAGGACGAAGCGGTTCCGGTACGCCGCGGTGGCGTCAGCGGCGGTAGAGCCCCGCCGCCGTGCGCAGCGCCGCGCGCGCCCTCCTGCGGTCGCCCGCCGCGTCGTAGGCGAACGCGAGGTTGTACCAGGCACGCCAGTCGTCCGGCTGCTCCTCGACGGCGGCACGGCGCGGCTCGAACGCCGCGTCGGCCGCCGCGCGGTCGATGCGACCGCCCGGCGAGCGGGGCAGGTCGTCGACAGGCAGCTCGCCGTCGGCCGCGAGGGTGTCGGCCATGCGCTGGACGGTCGAGGCGAGCCGGTACTCGCGCGCGATGAGCCCGATGACCAGCAGCGGGATGACCAGCACGCCGACACCGATACCGAGGAGCAGGGGCTCGCCGCTGCGCAGCATGGCCAGCCCGCGGCCCGCGATCTGCCAGACGTACAGCGCGAGCAGCGCCGTCACGGCGAGCGCGCCGGGCAGGCCGCGCGGGATCCCCCGGCGCGCTCGCGCGCGGCCGTCGGCACCCGCGGCCTCGGGGCCGCTCCCGGACCCGCTCACGACAGGTCCAGCACGTGCTCGAGGCCGACCGTCAGGCCCGGGCGCGAGACCACGGAACGGATCGCGAGCAGGACGCCCGGCATGAACGACGCCCGGTCGAAGGAGTCCTGCCGGATCACGAGCTGCTCCCCCTCGTTGCCGAACAGGATCTCCTCGTGCGCCACGAGGCCGCGCAGGCGCACGGCGTGCACCCGCACCCCGTCGACGTCGGCGCCCCGGGCGTCCCAGCCCGACTCGGTCGCGTCCGGCGACGGGCCACGGCCCGCCTCGGCGCGCGCCGCGGCGATCGCCGCGGCGGTGTGCCGCGCGGTGCCGGACGGCGCGTCGACCTTGTTCGGGTGGTGCAGCTCGACGACCTCGGCGGACTCGAAGTAGCGCGCCGCCTTCGCCGCGAACGTCATCGCCAGCACGGCGGAGA
>DATGOB010000182.1:0-59978 GCA_036010205.1 Promicromonospora sp.
TCGAGCTCGGGCAGCCGACCCTCGCCGAGGGCGAGTCGTTCGAGTCGTTCCTCGCCGAGGCGGACCCGGACGTCGACGCGCTCGCCGAGCGGGACTACGGCCTGGTGCGCCTGCACCAGCTCGCGCTGAACCACCTGATCGGCTGACCTCCCGGTCCCCGGTCCGCGGGACACGCCCCGCACCCGCTCCCCTTCGGACCCGAGGTCCGAAGGGGAGCTCTCTCGTCGGCCCCGCGCGGTAGCGTGGCCGTCGCCCTCCCCTCACGAACCTTCCTGGAGCACCGATGCCCCTCGTCGCCGGCGTGGACACGTCCACGCAGTCCTGCAAGATCGTCGTGCGCGACGCCGAGACCGGCGCCCTGGTCCGCACCGGGTCCGCCAAGCACCCCGACGGCACCGAGGTGGACCCCCGCCACTGGTGGGCCGCCTTCCAGGAGGCGGCAGCGGCGGCCGGTGGCCTCGCCGACGTCGCCGCGATCGCCATCGGCGGCCAGCAGCACGGCATGGTCGCGCTCGACGCCGAGGGCAACGTCGTCCGCGACGCGCTGCTGTGGAACGACACCCGGTCGGCCGCTGCCGCCGAGGCGCTGATCGCCGAGCTCGGCGACGGCGACCACGACGCCGGCGCGCAGGCGTGGGCCGACGCCGTCGGCTCGGTGCTCGTCGCCTCGCTGACGATCACGAAGCTGCGCTGGCTGCGCGACGCCGAGCCGGAGAACGCCGCGCGCGTCGCCGCCGTCGCGCTCCCCCACGACTGGCTGTCGTGGCGCATCGCCGGGTACGGCCCGGAGGGTGACCCGACGGCCCCGCTCGGCCCGCAGCTCGACAAGCTCTTCACCGACCGCTCCGACGCGTCCGGCACCGGCTACTACGACGCGGCGGCCGGCAAGTACCGCCTCGACCTGCTCGAGCGCGCGCTCGGACGGACCGACGTCGTGCTGCCGCGCGTGGTCGGGCCCGCGGAGGCGGGTGGCGTCGCGCACCCGGACGTCGCGGGCGCCGACGTCGAGGGCGGCGCGCTGATCGGCCCGGGCGCAGGCGACAACGCGGGCGCGTCGCTCGGCATCGGCATGACGCCGGGGGACATCGCCATCTCGATCGGCACCTCCGGCGTCGTGTCCGCCGTCGCGCCAGAGCGCACGGCCGACGGGTCGGGCGCGATCAACGGCTTCGCCGACGCCACGGGCAACGCGCTCATGCTCGCCGTGACCCTCAACGCGGCCCGCGTGCTCGACGCCGCACGCGAGGTGCTCGGGGTCGACTTCGACGAGCTGGCCGACCTCGCGCTCCAGGCCCCGCCCGGGTCCGACGGCCTCGTGCTCGTGCCGTACCTCGAGGGCGAGCGCACCCCCAACCGGCCCGACGCGACCGGAACGCTCCACGGCATCCGCCTGGCCACGTCGACCCGGCCCCACCTCGCCCGCGCCTACGTCGAGGGCATGCTCTGCGGGCTCGCCGACGGTCTGGACGCGCTGCGCGCCCTCGGCGTCTCCGTCGAGCGCGTGCTGCTCATCGGCGGCGCGGCGCAGTCCCCCGCCGTGCAGCAGATCGCGCCGCAGGTGTTCGGCCTGCCGATCAGCATCCCGGAGCCCGGCGAGTACGTGGCCGACGGCGCCGCCCGGCAGGCCGCCTGGGTCCTCGCCGCGGCGGCCGACGCCGGTGCGGAGGCGCCCGCCTGGTCGACGACGATCACCACGACCCTCAGGGCCGACCCGCAGCCGGTCGTCCGCGAGCAGTACGCCGCGGTGCGCGACCTGGTCTGAGCCGGTCCGCCGCGCGGCGCGGGTTCACGCCGCGCGGCGGTACGTCAGGTGCCGGAACCGCACGCCCGTGGACGACGTCGTCCACTCCGTGGCGGACGCGACCGCCCACTCCGGGCCGATCTCCGGCGCGAACGCGTCGCCCTCGACCTCGGTGTTGATCTCGCTCACCGCGAGCACGTCGGCGACCGGCAGCGTCTCGTCGTAGACCTGCGCACCGCCGATCACCCAGATCTCGTCGCCGCCGGGCGCCGCAGCCGCCACCTCGAGCGCCTCGCCGAGCGTGCGGACCACGGCGGCCCCGTCCCCGGCGTCGGGCACCGCCTGGGCCCCGCGCGAGGTGACGACGACGTTGGTGCGCCCCGGCAGGGGGCGCCGGGGCAGCGACTCCCAGGTGAGGCGGCCCATGACCACGGGGTGGCCGGACGTGGCCTGCTTGAAGTACGCGAAGTCCTCGGGCACGCGCCACGGGATGTCTCCACCGGCGCCGATCACCGGCCGGCCCGCCGCGTCGCGCGCCTGCGCCCAGATCAGCCCGAGCATCAGACGGCGACCGGCGCCTTGATCGCCGGGTGCGAGACGTAGCCGAGCACCTCGACGTCCTCGTACTCGTAGTCGAAGATCGAGTCCCGCGGGGCGAGCCGGAGCGACGGGTACGGGTACGGGTCGCGCGCGAGCTGCGTCTCGACCTGCTCGACGTGGTTGTCGTAGATGTGGCAGTCGCCCCCGGTCCAGACGAACTCACCGACCTCCAACCCGGTCTGCGCCGCGACCATGTGCGTCAGCAGCGCGTAGGAGGCGATGTTGAACGGCACGCCGAGGAACAGGTCGGCCGAGCGCTGGTAGAGCTGGCAGCTCAGCTTCCCGTCGGCGACGTGGAACTGGAACAGCGCGTGGCACGGCGGCAGCGCCATGTCGTCCACCTCGGCCGGGTTCCACGCGGTGACGACGTGCCGCCGCGAGTCGGGGTTCGTGCGGATCTGCTCGACGACCTTCGCGATCTGGTCCACGTGCCCGCCGTCGGGCGTCGGCCACGAGCGCCACTGGACGCCGTACACCGGGCCGAGCTCGCCGGACTCGTCGGCCCACTCGTCCCAGATGGTGACCCCGCGCTCCTGCAGCCAGCGCACGTTGGAGTCGCCGCGCAGGAACCACAGCAGCTCCAGGACGACCGACCTGAGGTGCACCTTCTTGGTGGTGACCAGCGGGAAGCCCGCCGCCAGGTCGTACCGGATCTGCCGGCCGAACACGCTCCGCGTGCCCGTCCCCGTGCGGTCCGCCTTCCGGGTGCCGTTCGCCAGCACGTCGCGGAGCAGGTCCTCGTAGGGGGTCTCGATCGCGGTCATGGGCCACAGACTATGCCGGACGGCGCCGGCCCCGCCGGGCGGCTCGCAGGGCGGGTGGCCCCTTCGTGGATCGGGCGCGCCGCTCCTGACATACTCGGCGGCACCGACGAGGAAGGGACGGCATGGCTGAGCAGGTGGGTTCACGGGTCAAGCGGTCGCCCGTGCTGTGGGTGGCCCTGGTGGCGCTGGCGCTGGCGGCGGCGATCCGCCTCGCGGGCGGGATCGCGGGGACGTCGGAGCTGTGGCCGGTGGCGGTCGGCCTCCTCGTGGTCGTCGTGATCGTCGCGGTCGTGTACGTCGTGCTCGACCGCAGCACGCGGGGCCTCGTGCGGCAGGTCTCCGGGCAGCGCGCCGGCGCGACGGTGCACCTGGTGGTGCCCGCGACCGAGATGGCCGAGACCGCGGCGCGCCTCGGCGTCGACCAGCGGGCGGTGCGGCCCGACGGCTCGAAGCACGCGGCGATCGCCCTGCTGCCCGACCGTGTCGAGATCTGGGGCGGCGCCGCCCGCGAGCCGTTGTGGTCGGTGCCCCGGCCGCGTGGCGCGGGCGACCTGCGCGTCGTGCTCACGCGGATCGGCCTCAGCTCGATGGACGCCCTGCGGATCGGGGCGGACGGCGAGCCAGACGCGCTCGTGGTGCGCCCCGTGCCCGTGCCGGTCTGGCGGGACCTGAGCCGCACCCGCAGGCAGGCCGCGATGGAGCAGCTCGTGCGCGACCTGGGCGGCGACCCCGCGCGCGTGCTCGTCGCCGACGCCTGAGCGGCGGACGAGCGGGCGTCAGCCCTGCTGCCGCGCGCGCAGCTCACGCAGCTGGCGCCCGCGCCGGCGGTAGAGCACGCCCAGCGCGATGACGACCAGCGCGACGAGGCCGCCGATCACGGCGCCCCACGCCGTGCCCCCACGGAACGCGGGCCCGTCGACGTCGAGGACACGCTCGCCCGCGTGCGCGGCGGACGACGTGCCGAGCACGACGGTGAGGGTCAGCAGGTTCGGCACCGCGAGCAGCGCCGCCGCGAGCACGAACCCGCCGCGCACGGGCCAGGACCGGCGCGGCAGGAACGCCTGGGCCAGGAGGAGCAGCGGGGCGAGGGTGAACACCGCGCCCGTGACGAGGCCCCACCAGGCGCCCGCGGCGAACGAGCCGTCGACGGCGTTGCCGATCACCTGCGCCCACCAGCGCGGCAGGAACGCCGACAGCAAGAGGTAGATCAGCCAGACGACGACGATCACGGCCACGACGCCGCCGAGCCGCATGAGCACGTCGCGCCCGTCGACGCGGCGCCGCGCGGGGGCGCCGGGCGGGGGGACGGCCGCCGGGTCCTGCCCGCCGCTCGTGTTCTCGGTCATGGTCACGATCGTCGCAGCGTCGCGGCGGCTCCGCCCGGCGAGCGGGCGAGGCGCCCGGGAGGTCGGGAACGTCCTGGGCCCTGTCCGTGTTGAACACCGTCCGGACCCTGACCGGCCGACCGGGCCGTCCGACCCGGCACCGTGACCGTGTCGGTGACCAGTGGAAGGATGATCCTCATGACGGAGCAGACCACCACCCCGGGTGCCACGAGCACCGAGGACGCGGCGACCCCCTCGCCGACCGACCCGCTGTGGGTCGAGCGCAACGGCACCCGTACCTACACGGGGTACTCGGCACGCGGGGCGCGCGTCGAGATCGGCCCGGCCGAGGCCGGTGCGGTGTTCACGCCCGGCGAGCTGCTGAAGATCGCCCTCGCCGCGTGCGCGGGCATGAGCAGCGACAGGGCGTTCTCCCGTCGCCTGGGGGACGACTACCGGACGACGATCCGCGTCGAGGACCCGAAGCTGATCGCGGAGGACCGGTACCCGGTGCTCACCGAGAAGTTCGAGATCGACCTCTCGATGCTGGACGACGCGGAGCGCGAGAAGCTCCTGACGATCGCGCAGCGCGCGATCGACAAGGCCTGCACCGTCGGTCGTACGCTCAAGGCAGGCGCACGGATCCCGGACGCGCAGTTCGAGCAGCCGACAGGGGGCTGAGATGACGGACGACAAGAGGACGACCCAGGACCGCGCCGCGCCCGGCGACGCGCTCCTCAAGCCCGACGAGTCCCTCGAGGTCACGCCGGCGGACTGGGTGAACTACAAGCCGAGCAGCCCGCTGGACTACCTGGTGGAGCGCGCGGTGACGATCCCGTCGGCGACCATCCACAAGCACGTGGACAAGGTCCGCGCCCGCAACCCCGGGGCGACGCCTGCGCAGATCATCACGATCCTCGAGAAGGAGTACCTCCGGGTCATCCAGACCACGGGCGGGGCCGTCGGAGCCGCCGCCGCGATCCCCGCCGTGGGGACCGCGGCGGGGATCGCCCTCTCGTCGAGCGACGTCGCGACGTTCTTCGCCTCCTCGGCGGCGTTCTCCCTCGCGGTGGCCGACGTGCACGGCATCGATGTGCAGGACGTGCCGCGCCGCCGGGCGCTGCTGCTGGCGACCGTGCTCGGTGACAAGGGCGCGCAGGACGTCGAGGAGGCGATCGGCGGCTCGGGCGTCGCCTGGGGCAAGGTGCTGCTGACGAGCATGCCGCGTACCACGCTGCACCGCGTGAACAAGGCGCTCACGCACCGGTTCGTCCAGCGCCAGCTCGCCAAGCAGGGCAGCCTCATGCTCGGCCGCATCCTGCCGTTCGGCGTCGGCGCGGTCGTGGGTGTGTTCGGCGCGCGGGCTCTGGGGCACACCGTGATCGCGCAGTCGCGCATCGCGTTCGGCACACCGCCTGAGCGGTTCCCGCGCGTCATCGAGCAGTCCTCTGCCGAGCCGAAGCGGCTCGAGCAGGGGAAGCCCGGGCGGAAGTGGCTCGGCCGGAAGAAGGACGTGCCGCGGTAGACACGACCGGTTGCGAGTGCGGCGCATATATGCCGCTGACCGGCGCGATCGTGTCACCGGCTCTAGGCTGCGACCCATGGCGGAAACGGACACGACGCACGGCGCACTCGCCCCGACGTACCAGCCCCTGCCCATCACCGTCGCGCGGGCTCACGGTACGCACGTGTGGGACACGGACGGCAACGAGTTCCTCGACTTCCTCGCCGGGTACTCGGCGCTGAACTTCGGGCACCTGCATCAAGGCCTCGTCGCCGCGGCGATGGCCCAGATGCGCCAGGTCACCCTGACGTCCCGCGCGTTCGACCACGACCGCCTCGAGGAGTTCGCGCAGCGGCTCGTCGACGTCGTCGGACCGCTCACGACCGGCGGCGAGGACAGCCTCGTCGTGCCCATGAACACCGGCGCCGAGGCCGTGGAGACCGCGATCAAGGCGGTCCGCAAGTGGGGCTACGACGTGCGTGGCGTGCCCGCCGACGAGGCGACGATCGTGGTCGCCGACGGCAGCTTCCACGGCCGGACCACGACGCTCGTCGGCCTCTCCGACACCCCCGCCGCGCGCGACGGCTTCGGCCCCTTCGCGCCCGGCTTCCGCCGCGTCCCCTTCGGCGACCTCGCGGCGGTGACCGACGCCGTGGACGACACCACCGTCGCCGTGCTCATGGAGCCGGTGCAGGGCGAGGCGGGTGTGGTGCCCCCGCCCGACGACTTCTGGCCGGGCCTGCGCGCGCTCACCGCCGAGCGCGGCATCGCCCTGGTCGCCGACGAGGCGCAGTCCGGCCTCGGCCGCACGGGGACGACGCTCGCGTGCGAGCTCTGGGGCGTGCAGCCCGACCTCGTGTGCCTCGGCAAGGCGCTGGGCGGCGGCATCGTCCCGGTCTCGGCCGTGGTCGGCCGGCCCGAGATCCTCGGCGTGCTCACGCCCGGCACCCACGGCTCGACCTTCGGCGGCAACCCGCTCGCGTGCGCGGTCGGCATCGCCGCCCTCGACCTGCTCTCGACCGGCCAGTACCAGGCCCGCGCGGCCGCGTCGGGCACCGTGCTCGCGCAGCGCCTCGACGCCCTCGTGGAGCGGGGCCTGCTCGCCGCGGCGCGCACCGTCGGGCTCTGGGCGGGCGTCGACGTCGACCCCGCGCTCGGCACGGGCCGCGACCTCGCCGAGGCGCTGCTGGAGCGCGGCGTGCTGACCACGGACACGCACGGCGCGACGATCCGCCTGTCACCGCCGCTGTCGATCGTGCAGCCGGAGCTCGAGATGGCGCTCGACATCCTCGAGGAGTCGCTGACCGCGCTCCAGGAGGCGAGCGGCGCGACGCCCGAGGGCGGGGACGCTGCCGCGGCACCGGAGGCGACGGACGAGGCGGACGGGGCGGACGGGGCGGACGACGCCACCGAGGCGACGGACGGGACGACGGACGGGACGACGGACGGGACGACGGACGAGGCGACGGACGGTGAGGCCGCTCCGGCCGACGCCTCGGACTCCGGGGACTCTCCGGCCGCCGGGGACGCTGCCGCGACGGAGGGTACGTCTGAGGACGCCGTTCCCGGCGACGAGACGGCGCCGGCCGACGAGGCCGAGGCGACCGTGGAAGGCGAGGCACCCACGGAGACCGAGCCGGCCGCCGACGCCGAGCCCGGTACCGATGGCGTCCCCGCGGCGCCCGGCGAGGCCGGGCGCGGCGAGGGCGCGGGACCACGCTCCGAACTGTCACCGGCCGCCGGCTGAGCGTAGGCTCCGGGAGGTGACCACTACGACGTCGTCCCCCGCTACCGCAACGCTCCCGCCGCTCGCCGAGCTGCAGCAGGCCTACGCCGACCTCAAGGCCCGCGGCCTCAAGCTGGACCTCACGCGCGGCAAGCCCTCGGCCGCACAGCTCGACCTCGCCGAGCCGATGCTGGCCCTGCCCGGCGTCGGGCAGCACACCGACGACACGGGCACCGACACGCGCAACTACGGCGGCCTGGACGGCGGGCTCGCCGTCCGGCGGATCTTCGCCGAGCTGCTCGACGTGCCGGTGGAGCAGCTGCTCGCGGGCGGCAACGCGTCGCTGACGCTCATGCACGACGTCGTGGCGTACGCCGAGCTGTTCGGCTTCCCGGAGTCGCCGAAGCCCTGGGCGCGCGAGGAGACGGTGCGGTGGATCTGCCCGGTGCCGGGCTACGACCGGCACTTCACGATCTGCGAGGCGCTCGGCATCGAGATGATCCCCGTGCCGATGACACCGGACGGCCCGGACGCGGAGGCGGTCGCCGCGCTCGTCGCGGACGACCCCACCATCAAGGGCATGTGGGTCGTGCCGACCTACTCGAACCCCGACGGCGCGGTCATCACCGAGGACGTCGCCCGCACGCTCGTCTCGATGCCCGCCGCCGCGCCCGACTTCCGCATCCTGTGGGACAACGCGTACGCGGTGCACCACCTCACCGACGACGAGGTGACCAGCCCGAACGCGCTGGCGCTGGCCGAGCAGGCCGGGAACCCGGACCGCGTGCTGATGTTCGCGAGCACGTCCAAGATCACGTTCGCGGGCGCGGGCGTCTCCTTCCTCGCCTCCTCGCCGGCCAACCTCGCCTGGTACAAGAAGCACCTCTCGGCGGCGTCGATCGGCCCGGACAAGATCAACCACCTGCGCCACGCGCTGTTCTTCGGCTCCGCCGAGGGCGTGCGCGAGCACATGCGCAGGCACCGGGAGATCCTCGCGCCGAAGTTCGAGGCCGTCGTCCAGATCCTCGCCGAGCGTCTCGGCGCGTACGGCATCGCGTCGTGGACCGAGCCCAGGGGCGGCTACTTCGTGTCGCTGGACGTCGCACCCGGTACCGCGTCGCGCGTCGTCGAGCTGGCCAAGGAGGCGGGGATCGCCCTGACGCCCGCTGGCGCCACCCACCCGTACGGCAAGGACCCGGAGAACCGGAACGTGCGCCTCGCGCCGTCGATGCCGCCGCTGGAGGAGGTGCGCACGGCGATGGGCGGCGTCGCGACGTGCGTGCTGCTCGCGGCGGCGGAGGCCCAGGCCGCGCGCTGAACCGACCACCAGGGCCCGGCCGACCGGCCGGGCCCTGGCGCTCTCAGTCCTGGCAGTGCTTGTTGACGACCAGGACCGGGCACGCGGAGTGGTGCAGCACGGCCTGGCTCGTCGAGCCCAGCAGCAGCCCGCGGAACCCGCCGCGTCCGCGCGAGCCCACGACCACGAGGTCCGACGCCGTCGAGAACTCGGTGAGCAGCTCCGCCCCCGTGCCGTCGAGCACGATCCGCCGGATGCGCAGCCCGGGGTTCTGCGCCTCGTAGCGGTCGACGAGCACGTCCATGCCCGCGCCGATGTCGGCCAGCACCTGCTCCCGGTCGACCGACGACGGCAGCCACGCGAGGATCCCGGCGTTGCCCACCGGCACGCCCGTGACGGCGGTGAGCTCGGCGCCCCACGCGACGGCCTGCGTGATCGCGTGCTGCAGCGCCCGCTCGGCCTGCGGCGAGCCGTCCACACCGACGACGATGCGCCGGACCTCGCGGATCTCCCCCGCCCCCGACGTACCCGTCGGCTCGACGGCGGCGGGCTCGGCGTCACCCCACGAGACGCCGCGGTGGGCCTCGGCCCGCAGCGGCACGACGACGACCGGGCACTGCGCGTGCGCGGGCAGCGCGGACGACACCGTGCCGAGGAGCCGCTCCGTGAAGCCGCCCCGGCCGCGCGTCCCCACGACGGCCAGCCCGTAGTCGGCCGACAGCTCCACGAGCACGCCGGCGGCGTCGCCGGTCGCGACCTCGGTGGTGGCGTGCACCCCGGCGTCGGCCACCCGGGCCTCCGCCTCCGCCAGGACGGACTTGGCGCCCTCCTGGATGGTGCTGTCGTCGAGCGCGGCGTAGCCGCCGTCGAGGGAGGCCGCCGTGAACGACGGCAGCGAATAGCTGCACACGATGTGCAGCGACCAGCCCACCCGGTGGGCGTAGGCGGTGGCCCAGTCCAGCGCGTGCAGGCTCGCGGCCGATCCGTCCACCCCGACCAGTACGACCTCGGATCGTGTCATCGGCAGCCCTTTCCTCACCAGTGCACCCTTGCACTGCCCACGCTACCGGCGCGGGGCCCGTCATGGGACGTCGGTATCCGTGAAAACCGGTTTTCACCGGGTACGACGAAGCGCCTGCCCGCTGAACCGGCCCCTGTGCGGGACGGCGGCGGACAGGCGCTCCGTGGTACCGGGGCTCAGCCCAGGCGGATGAACGTGGGGTTCGACTGCCAGATCGGGCGGAAGTCGATGACGGTGCCCGGCTTCGAGGCGTCGATCATGGTGTTGCCACCCGCGTAGATCGACACGTGGCCCGGGGTCCACATGAGGTCGCCCGGCTGCGCCTGCGAGGCCGGCACGACGGTGCCGTAGCCCGACTGCGCCGACGAGGAGTGCGGCAGCTCGATGCCGAGCTGGCCGTAGACGTACTGCGTGAAGCCCGAGCAGTCGAAGCCGCTCGGGCTGGCGCCGCCGGAGACGTACGGGACGCCGATGTACCGGCTCGCGATGGAGATGACGGAGTTGCCGATCGCCGAGGCGGGGATGTCGACCGACGTGGCGGTCGCGGTCGCCGTCGTGGCGGTCTCTGCGGCCTTCGCGGCCTCCTCCGCGGCGGCCTTGGCAGCCTCTTCCGCGGCCTCCTCGGCAGCCTTGGCCTCGAGCTCGGCCTGGTAGTCCTCGTTCTCCTCGGCAGAGACCACGGAGACGGCGGACTTCTCGACGGTGAGCTGGGCGTCAGGGGCGACGGTGACGACCGGTGCGCTCGACAGGGCCGCACGGGCCTGCGTCGTCAGCGCGTTGAGGTCGACGGAGTTCATCTTGGCGTGGCCCGAGTCCACCGGGGCGGCCTGGGCCGCCATCGCTCCGCCGAAGGTCGAGACGAGGAGCGCACCGCCTGCGGCGGCGACCGCGGTGCGGCGTCCGACCGCGGCGTTCTGGGCGAGCTCGGTGAGCGGAGTCACGGGGCGTCGCGCAGCACGGTGGCGTGCGCGGGTCGTACGTGCAGTCACGTAGTACCTCTCCTTGTACGCCTTCGAGGTCAGCTGTCGGGTTCGGGTGGGAGAAATCACCCGGCCGTGCAGGTCCCGAAGGACTGCCCGGCTTCACCCCGAGGACGCACCCTGGCGCCCGATGGTGGGTCCCCCGCCTCTGTCATGCGGTCGTCTTGGGGCCCCGGGCGGTGACAGAGTTCGGCGTCCGACCGGAGACTCCCTCGGATCACCTCCGGGAGAGCGTTCCGAACGTACCCGACGTCACACGCCGTGTCACGTTCTGGCAACGACTGTCAGGACGTGTCGGGCGCCTGTCAGTGCCTTTCCGACGAAACGGACCGGGAATCGGCCCGCCCGCGGGTGCTCAGGCCGTCGCGACGAACAGGTGGCGCGCCAGGTCCTCGCCCAGCTCGAGCGCCGTCGGCGCGCCGTCCACCGTCACCGTGTAGGTGCCGTCCGCGTGCACCGCCGTGATGCGCGACCCGGGCACCAGCCCGGCGTCCGCGAGACGGGCGAGCAGGTCGACGTCGGTCTGCAGCGGCTCGGCGATCCGCGTGAGCGACGCGGCCAGCGGCTCGCCCCGCACGCCCTTCTTCGCCGCGGCCTCGAAGGCGGCGGGCAGCGAGATGACGCCGCTGAGGAACGGCACGTCGGGGTACGTCTCGCCCAGCTCGGCGAGACCGGGGATGGGGTTGCCGTACGGGTCGTGGTGCGGGTGGTCGAGCAGACCGACGAGGCGCTTCTCCACCAGGTCGCTCATCACGTGCTCCCAGCGGCAGGCCTCGACGTGCACGTGCTCCCAGTCGAGCTTGATGACGTCGGTCAGCAGGCGCTCGGCGAGGCGGTGCTTGCGCATCACGCGCATCGCCTTGTGGTGCCCCTGCTCGGTCAGCTCGAGGTGCCGGTCGCCCGTGACCACCACGAGACCGTCCCGCTCCATGCGCGCGACCGTCTGCGACACCGTCGGGCCCGAGTGACCCAGACGCTCCGCGATGCGCGCGCGCAGGGGCGTGATGCCCTCCTCGTCGAGCTCGTAGATGGTCTTGAGGTACATCTCGGTGGTGTCGATCAGATCTGTCACGTCTGCTCCCGTCGCGCGCTCAGCCGGTCGCTCGCCGTGGACACGTGCGGTCCTGGCGTCGGCCCAGGTTCTAGTCTAGTTCTGTGCCACTGACAATCCCGCCAGACCTGCTCCCCGCCGACGGCCGGTTCGGCTCAGGCCCGTCCAAGGTGCGTCCCGGCCAGGTCGATCGTCTCGTGGCGAACGCGCACGTGCTCGGCACCTCCCACCGACGGCCGCCGGTCAAGGATCTCGTGCGGCGCATCCGCGAGGGCGTCGCGGAGCTGCTCGGTGCGCCCGACGGGTACGAGGTCGCGCTCGGCAACGGCGGCTCGACGGCGTTCTGGGACGTCGCGACGCTGTGCCTCGTGGAGCGCAGGGCGCAGCACGCGGCGTTCGGCGAGTTCGGCGGCAAGTTCGCCGCCGCCACCTCGCGCGCGCCGTTCCTCGAGCCCTCCCAGGTGATCACGGCCGAGCCGGGCACGGTGGCCCACCTCGCGCCGTCGGACGACGTCGACACCTACGCCTCCCCGCACAACGAGACCTCGACGGGCGCCATGGCGCCTGTGGCCCGGCCGGCCGGTCCGGACGGCGCGCTCGTGCTCACCGACGCGACGTCGGGCGCCGGCGCCCTGCCGGTCGACCTGCACCAGACCGACGTCTACTACTTCGCACCGCAGAAGGCGTTCGCGGCCGACGGCGGGCTGTGGCTCGCCGTCCTCTCCCCCGCGGCGGTCGAGCGCGCGGAGCGGGTCGAGGCCTCGGGGCGGTGGGTGCCGGAGTTCCTCTCGCTCACGACCGCGGTCGCGAGCTCCCGGCAGGACCAGACGCTCAACACGCCCGCCGTCGCGACGCTGCTGCTCCTGGCGGACCAGGTCGAGTGGCTGCTCGCGCAGGGGGGCCTCGAGTGGTCGGCGAAGCGGTGCGCGACGTCGGCCGAGACCCTGTACACGTGGGCCGCGCAGCGTGCGTGGGCGACACCGTTCGTCGCGGACCCGCGCGAGCGGTCCACGGTCGTCGGCACGATCGACCTCGCCGACGAGGTGCCGGTCGACCGGGTCGTCGCCGAGCTCGGCGCCAACGGCGTGCACGACGTCTTCGCGTACCGGAAGCTGGGTCGCAACCAGCTCCGCGTGGGGATGTTCCCCGCGGTGGAGCCGGACGACGTCGCGGCGCTCACCGCGTGCGTCGACTACGTCGTCGACCATCTCTGAGGCGTTGACCAGGACGATCACGTCCGCAATATCCGTTCGGCGCCCGCTTCGCCGTATTGTCCGAGGAACCGGAACTCTGTAACGTTTCCGCAACAGAGGGAACCATTCGAGGGGCAGTTCAACACCATGCCAGTGATCGACCACTTCACATTCGGGATCGTGACGCCTCTGCTGGCGTACGCGATCTCGTGCACCGGCGCGGCGACAGGCCTTGCCTGCACGTCCCGCGCCCGAGGGGCTTCGGGCGGTGCACGCGCGGCATGGCTCGTCTTCGGCGCCATCGCCATCGGCGGCACCGGCATCTGGGTGATGCACTTCGTCGCCATGCTGGGCTTCTCCGCGTCCGGTGTGACCATCCGGTACGACGTCCCCCAGACCCTGCTGAGCGCCGCCGTCGCGATCGTCGTCGTGGGCGCGGGCCTCTTCATCACCGAGCTGGGCAAGCGGCGCCTGCCCGCGATCCTCGTCGGCGGTGCCCTCGCGGGCGCCGGCGTCGCCGCCATGCACTACATGGGCATGGAGGCGATGAACATGTCGGCGGAGGTGCGGTACAACCCCGTCTTCGTCGTCGCGTCCGTCGTCATCGCCCTTGTCGCGGCCACGGCGGCGCTCTGGTGCACCGTCCACATCCGCGGCACGCTCGCCACGATCGTCGCCACCCTGGTGATGGGTATCGCGGTGACCGGCATGCACTACACGGGCATGGCGGGCGTCTCGGTGATCAACCCCGTGAACAGCGTGCCGGCGGGCGCGTCCACCATGCAGCTGCTCGTGCCGCTCGTCATGGGCGTCAGCGTCGTCACGTTCCTCCTCATCCTCGGCATCGGGCTGTGGCCCACCGAGGAGGAACTGCGCACCCAGGCCGAGTTCGAGAACCGGCTCAAGTCGCACTCCGAGCAGGGCGCCCGGTTCGACGCCGCCCCGCGCGAGGTGCCGGAGCTCCAGCCGCGCACCGGCCAGTTCGCGCAGACGCAGCGCACGGTCTGACCCGCCGGTCGCCGTCGGCGACAGCGGCTCGAAGCGCCCGGTCCCCCGTGGGGCCGGGCGCTTCGCTGTGACCACACCCACGTACCGTTAGCCACGCTAATGATCTAGACTGCTGTAGATGACGTCGAGCTCCCGCAAGCCCGGCCGGAACCCGGCCACCCTCGGGGGCGACCTGCGCGTCGCTCTCACCCGGATCTCCCGTCGCCTGCGCGCCGAGCGCGGCGAGGCCGACCTTCCGGAGGGCCAGTTCGGGATCCTGACGGTGCTGCAGAAGCACGGGGAGATGTCCCCCGGTTCCCTGGCGGAGCACGAACGGGTCAAGCCCCCCTCGATGACCCGGGCCGTCAACACCCTCGCGGAGCTCGGCCTCGTCGAGAAGGTGGAGCACGCGACCGACCGCCGTCAGGTCGTCGTCCGCCTCACCGCAACAGGCGCCCGTGAGGTCGCCGAGACCAGGCGACGTCGCGACGCCTGGCTGACCCAGCAGCTGTCCACCCTGACCAGAGAGGAGAGAGAGATCCTTGCAGGAGCCAGCGAGCTCCTGATCCGGATCGCCGCTCGATGAGCGCAACCTTCGCCAGCCTGAAGTACCGCAACTACCGTCTGTGGTTCGCCAGCGCCCTCGTCGCCAACATCGGCACGTGGATGCAGCGTGTGGCACAGGACTGGGTGGTCCTGACCGTCCTGACCAACAACTCCGGTGCCGCCGTCGGCATCGTCACCGCCCTGCAGTTCATCCCGCACATCTTCCTGTCGGCGTGGGCCGGTCTGCTCGCCGACCGCGTCGACCGTCGCAAGCTCCTCATGATCACGCAGGGCGGCATGGGCGTCCTGGGCCTCGGGCTCGGTGCGCTGGTGCTGTCCGGCGCGGCCGAGCTGTGGCACGTCTACGTGTTCGCCGCGCTGCTCGGCGTCGTGAGCGCCGTCGACGGGCCCGTGCGCCAGACCTTCGTCGCCCAGCTCGTGCCGACCCACCGCCTGGCCAACGCCGTCGGTCTGAACTCGACGAACTTCAACGCCGCGCGCCTCATCGGCCCGGGCCTGGCCGGTCTGCTCATCGCGGCCGTCGGCACCGGCTGGGTGTTCGTCATCAACGGCATCGCGTTCGGCGCCATCATCTTCTCGCTCACCCGCATGCGTGACCTGCGCGCGCTGCCGACCGCGTCCCGCGCCAAGGGGCAGATCCGCGAGGGGCTCACCTACATCCGCGAGCGCAGCGACATCGTCGTGATCATGGTCGTCATGGGCGTGGTGTCGATGCTGGGCCTCAACTTCCAGCTCACCTCGGCCATGATGGCGCGCGTCGAGTTCGGCCGGGGCGCCGGCGAGTACGGCATCCTCGGGTCGGTCCTGGCGATCGGCTCCCTCGCCGGTGCGCTGCTGGCGGCCCGCCGGGAACGCCCGCGTGTGCGGCTCGTGCTCGGTGCGGCGTTCGCGTTCGCGATCTCGATGGGCATCCAGGCGGTCATGCCGACGTACACGGGCTACCTGCTCATGTGCATCCCGGTGGGCTTCTCCTCACTGACCATGCTGACCTCGGCGAACGCCGCGATCCAGCTCTCGGTGGCACCGGAGGTGCGCGGCCGCGTCATGTCGATCTACATGATGGTGCTGCTCGGCACCACGCCGCTGGGCTCCCCGGTCGTCGGCTGGATCGGCGAGGCCTTCGGCCCGCGGTACGCCGTGGGCATCGGCGCGCTGGCGACGTTCGTGGTCGCCGCCGTCGCGACCGTCTGGGCCTACCGCACCTGGCACATCCGCGTGAGCGCCCGCCTCTCGCGCACGCACCGCATCCCGCGCCCGTACCTCCAGGTCACGTACCCGGAGCCGACCCAGGAGCCCACGAAGCAGGCGCTGGCCGCGTAGGCCGAACAAAGGTCCGCCTCGACCAGGCGGTTCGGCACGGAATTCCGCGCGATCCTGTGCTGAATCGCCTGCTCGAGGCGGACCTTTCTGGATCACCACACGGGTCGGGAGTCGGGCGGTGTGCACAGGTCTAGGCATCGACCCCGCGCGGGACGGCGCGCTCCCTGCTGCGATCGGGGCATGCCCCAGCAGATCACCTTCCCCCCGGACGCCGAACGGACGCTGAGCCGGCAGCAGGGCCTGCTGAGCGCACGCCAGTGCGAGGAGCTCGGCATCCCGCGCCAGACGCGGTCCCGGCTCGTGCAGCAGGGTCGCTGGAGCCGGCCGGTGCGTGGCGTCTACGACACCGACCCCGTGCCGCTCAGGTCACGCGTCCGGGACGACTGGTTCACCCACGCGGCACGCCGGCAGACGTGGCTGGCGCTGCTCGCCCACGGTCCCGAGGCCGTCGCGGTCGGTCCCTCGGCGCTCGTGCTGCACGACGTGCAGGGCGTGCCGTTCGACACGGAGCCCGAGGTGGCGATGCCCGGTGGGTCGCGACGAGTCAGCCGCGTCGGCATCCTCCGGCAGTACCGCTCGTTCCCCACGCTCCGGATCGGAGACCGGGAGGTCGCCCGGCTGGACCACGCGCTGGCCCAGGCGTTGCCCGTCCTGCCGCGGGATAACGCGCTGGCCGTGCTCGACGACACCGCCAGACGCCTCGGCATGACGACCGCCCGCCTCGCCGACGTCCACGACCTGCTCAGAGGACGTCGGGGTGCCGAGCAGCTCCATGCGCTGTTTCCCCTGGTGGACCCGCGGTCCGAGTCCCCGGCCGAGTCCGCCGCCCGGTTGTCGTGCCACGACAACGGGGTGCCTCCGGACGGCCTGCAGGTCAAGGTCATGGCCGGCGGCACCGTCGTCGCCCGTGTCGATCTCGCGTGGCACCTGCCCGGCGGGCGATGGCTGATCGTCGAGATCGACGGCATCGGGCCGCACAGCACGGCGCGGGCACTGGTGCGGGACGCCCCGCGGCAGAACCGGCTCCTGGCCTCCGGTGACGTGATCGTCCTCCGGTTCAAGCCGTCGGACAACGCCAGGCCGGGCGGGATCGGCCGCCAGGTCGCCGCCGTCCTGCGCCGCCACGGCTGGCGCCCGCACCGCCCCGCTGCGCTGACCACGATCACCCTCCCAGCAGAAAGGTCCGCCTCGACCAGGTGATTCGGCACGGGTTCCGGGCGGGAACCGTGCCGAACCGCCTGCTCGAGGCGGACCTTGGGCCACGCCCAGGCGTCAGATGCCGAAGGCCGTCCGGATCGGGCCCAGGAGGAAGTACGCGACGAACAGCAGCGCGGCGACCCACAGCAGCGGGTGCACCTTGTGCGCCTTGCGGACCGCGACCTTGAGCAGCACGTACGAGATGACGCCCGCGCCGATGCCCACGGTGATCGAGTACGCGAACGGCATGAGCACCATGGTGAGGAACGCCGGGATCGCGATCTCCAGGTCGGTCCAGTCGATGCCCGTCACCTGGACGACCATGAGGAAGCCGACGATCACGAGCGCGGGCGTCGCCGCCTCGTGAGGCACCACGGTGACCAGTGGGGACAGGAACGTCGTGAGCAGGAACGCGACGCCGGTGGTCACCGCGGCGAGGCCGGTGCGGGCACCGTCGCCGACGCCGGACGCCGACTCGACGTACGCCGTGTTGGACGACACCGAACCCACACCGCCACCGACGGCGGCCAGCGAGTCGACCACGAGGATCCGCGTGGAGTTCGGCGGGTTGCCCTTGTCGTCGAGCAGCTTGGCCTCGCCGCCGATCGCGACCATGGTGCCCATCGTGTCGAAGAAGTCGGCGATGAGGAGCGTGAACACCAGGAGGATCACGGCCACCGGCCCGATCGCCTCCCAGGAGCCCAGCAGGGAGAACTGGCCGATCAGCGAGAAGTCGGGCAGCTTGACCACGGATTCCGGCAGCGCGGGGACGTTCAGCGCCCAGCCGCCCGGGTTGTCCTCGCCGCGCGCGCCGATGTTCCCGACGGCCTCGACGACCACGGCGAGCACGGTCGAGGCCACGATCGCGATGAGGATGCCGCCGCGCACCTTGCGCACGACGAGCACGGCCGCGAGCAGCACGCCGAACGCGAAGACGAGGAGCGGCCAGGCACCGAGCGAGCCGCCCATGCCCAGCTCGGTCGGCGTGGCGAGGGACGCGGGGATGCGCACGAACCCGGCGTCGTACACGCCGATGAACGTGATGAACAGGCCGATGCCGACGCTGATCGCGATCTTCAGCTCGCGCGGCACCGCCCGGAACACCGCCTCGCGGAAGCCGGTCACCACGAGGATGAGGATGACCAGGCCCTCCATGACCACGATGCCCATGGCGTCGGCCCAGGTCATCCCCGGCAGCGCCGCCACGGAGAACGCCACGACCGCGTTCAGGCCGAGCCCCGCGGCGAGCGCGAGCGGGAAGTTCGCGACGACGCCCATGAGGATGGACATGACGCCGGCCACGAGCGCGGTCGCCGCGGCGATCGCCGTGAGGTCGCCGCCGTCCGTGCCGCCGCCGAGGAACTGCCCCGTGCCGTCCGCCACGTTGCCGAGGATGAGCGGGTTGAGCACGACGATGTAGCTCATCGTGAAGAAGGTGACGAGCCCGCCGCGTACCTCCGTCCACACCGTGGACCCGCGTTCGCTGATCTTGAAGAACCGGTCGACGGCGCCGCGCGCCTGCGCCTGGTCGGTAGCCATGCTCCGATGCTCTCCTTCGTTACCCGTTGTCGCCCGACGTGCCGCGGACGGCGGCGGTGAGCATCTGCTCGACCGACGCGACCTGGCTGAGCACGTAGTCCTTGCTGAGATGGTGGTAGTCCATGTACACGGGGTGCCGGAGGTCGCCCACACGGCACCGCGTGTCGTCGCAGGTCTCGGACCAGACCCCGTCCCAGGTGGTCACACCGTACGCGGCCCATATTTCGGCGCTGATACGCGGCAGGTCACCGTTCGAGGTCTCGGCGTAGGCGCGGCTCACGCTGCAGTCGCCGAGGCCGGACCACGGCCGGGTCAGGCACTCGAGCGGGTCGAGGCCGAGCTTGGGGTTGTCCTCGATCGCCACCACGGTGGGCACCAGCTCGTCGAGGCGCTCGAACAGCTCGTCGTTCGCCGACTCCCAGAGGTCGAGCGCGGCCTGGCCGTGCAGGCGGGCGCCGTCGTCGCGCTGGATGCGGCCGCCGTAGATCTGGGCCTGCCCGACGACGACGGCGTCGGGCCGCAGGTCCTCCACGAGGCGCAGGGACCCCTGCTGGAACGGGGTGCACGAGCCGCGCTCACTGGGCTGCACCACCGGCACCTCGGCGGCGGGGCACCCGTGGCGCCAACGGACGACGAGACGCAGTCCCGCGTCCTTCGCCGCCGCGTCGAAGGCGGGGATCCACTGCATGGCGTGCGAGTCCCCGAGGAGCAGCACGGTGGTCGAGGCGTCCACGTCGCCGAACAGGCAGGCCTCGAGGCCCGACTCGGTGCGGGACCTCTCCTCGCACGGGTACGACGGTGGGTGCCGGGTCGCGGCGGCGGTGGCGTACGGCTCGCGCTCGAGCACGGAGGCGGCGGCGACGCGCGTCGTGACGGTGAGCCCGCCGACGACCAGGCCGAGGACGAGGGTGACGACGGCGGTCCGGCGCCAGGTCCGCAGTGCGGGGCTGAACCGGACCGGGTTCTCCACCCAGCGGTACGTCGCCACGGCCGCGCCGAGCGCCGCGAGGGAGGCGAGCACCTTGATCCAGACGGCGTCGTCCTGCACCGCCGTGGTGGTGAGCACGACGAACGGCCAGTGCCACAGGTACCAGGAGTAGGACACGTCACCGAACCGCTGCATGAGCCGCAGCCCGAGCACCCGGTCCACCCACGTGGCCGACGCCGGGACGCTGCCCGCCGCGAGCACGAGCAGCGCGCCGCCCACGGGCAGCAGCGCGACGGTGCCGGGGAACGGGTCCGTCTCCTCGACGGTCGCGAAGGACAGCGCCAGCAGCGCGACGCCCGCCGTGCCGAGCAGGGCGCGCAGCACACCCGGCCGCACCCGGGCGGACCCGGCGAGCCGGTCCCAGGGCAGTGTCGCGACGAGGGCGGCGCCCGCGAACTCCCACGCGCGGGTCGGCAGCACGTAGAACGCCCAGTCGGGGGCGGCCGCCGTCAGCCAGACCGAGACCGCGAGCGAGACGACGAACGTGCCGCCGAACAGCAGCCGCAGCGTCCGCAGGGCGGGCACGCGCCCGCGCCGCGCGATGCCCGCGGCGAGCAGCACGAGCAGCGGCCAGAACAGGTAGAACTGTTCCTCGATGCCCAGCGACCAGGTGTGCAGGAACGGGCTCGGGGTGACGGAGTCGGAGAAGTAGTTCTGCCCCTGGTAGGGGAACAGCAGGTTGGACACGAACAGCATCGAGGCGGCCCCGTGCGCCGCGAGCCTGCCCCACACCAGCGGGGACAGCAGGACGAGGCATGCCAGCAGCGTCGCCGCGACGACCAGCGCCAGCGCGGGGACCAGGCGCCGCATGCGCCGGGTCCAGAAGGCGACGAGGTCCACGGTGCCTGTGCGGTCGACCTCGCGCAGGAGCAGCGAGCTGATGAGGTAGCCGGAGATGACGTAGAAGACGTCGACCCCCGTGAACCCGCCGGGGACGGCGATGCCCGCGTGGTACACCACGACCGCGAGCACCGCGACGGCACGCAGGCCGTTGATGTCGGTACGGAACGCGTGCCCCGCGCCGGACGCGTGGCCTGCGGGCTGCTCGACGGCGGCGGTCGTCGGCTGCGCCATGGTTCTCCTGTCGTGCTGGACGGGGTGGGCGGCTCACACCCTAACCGGCGTGCGCCGTGGTCCTGGAGCCGGGGGGCGTCGTGGTCGTGGGCCGGTGACCGGCCGGTGGTCAGCCCGTGAAGACGTGCGAGCAGACCAGGACGGGAGCGTCGTCCGCGCCGCCGTCGCGCACGCACCCGATGGCCCCGCGCAACAGGCCATCGCTCACCAGGTTGTCGCGGTGCGTCGGCGAGTCGAGCCACGCCTGCACGACGTCCTGCGGCGGCCGTGCCGTGCGGCTGAGGTTCTCCGCGGCGACGGTGCCGCCAGGGCACCGGCGCTGGACGGGCGGCAGCGGCGCGTGCACCAGCTCGGGCTCACCGACGAGCGCCGCCGCCCGGTCGCGGGCCACCGCGGCGAGGCAGTCGTCGTGCTGCAGCGGCGCGACGTCGAGCTGCGCGCGGGTCGCGTTGACGCCGTCCTCGAGCGCGGCGGCGTAGCGGCCGGTGTCGGTGAGGTCGATCGTCGCCGAGGGCGTCCACGTGGCCCGCGGTGCGGCCTCGGTGGTTGCCTCCCGTGGCGCGACCGACCCCGTGCAGCCGGCGAGCAGGGTCGCCGCCGCGACGAGCAGTCCCGCGAGGCGGGCCGGGACGTGGTGCACGACGACGATTCGACACCGCCCCGACCCCTCCCACAACCGGAACGGCTCACCCCCGCTGCCGAGTGCAGAGTTCGTCACGGGCGGAGCGGGGTCGACGGCGCGAAACTCTGCACTCGCCGCCCGGGCGCCGGGCGGCCGGGCGGGCGCCGGGCGGTCGAGCGGGCGCCGGGCGGTCGGGGGGTCGGGGGGTCAGGCCAGGAAGACGTGGGCGCAGATCATGACCGGGGCCGACGGGGAACCGCCGTCCGTGACGCAGGCGATCGCGCCGCGCGTGAGGTCGCCGTCAAGGATGTTGGCGCGGTGCCCCGGGGAGTCCATCCAGCCCTGGGCCGCCTCCGCGGGAGACCAGCCGCCCTTGGCGAGGTTCTCGGCCACGGCGCGGGTGGGGCACCGGTCGAAGATCGGGCCGAGGGGCGCGTGCGCGAGCTCCTTGCCGACGAGGTCCCGCGCGCGCTCCAGCGCGACGTCGTACGCGCAGGTGTCGTGCGTCAGCGCGGCCAGGCCGTTCGCCGTGCGGTGGCCGTTGACGGCGTCCTCGAGCGCGGCGGCGTACCCGGCAGGATCGGTGAGGTCGGGGGCGCCGGACCCGCCGCCCGTGCCGGCACCGGCACCGGACCCGCCACTCCCCGTACCGGACCCAGGTCCGTTACCCGGGGCAGGCGAGCGGTCCCCGCCCCGCGACGCCGAGCCGCCGGGCGTCTTCTCGTCGTCGGGGGCGGGCCGCACGTCGACGGCGGAGGCCTCGACCGGGTGCTCGCCCGTGATCGCGCCGACCGACGTGGCCTGCGGGGACGGCGCCGGTTCCGGGGGCGCGGCGATCCCGATCACGCCGGGCGCGACCCCGGGCGCCGGCATCGGCTCGGCGCCGGGCGCGAGCAGGCCCGCGCAGGCAGCGAGGCAGGCGACCGCACCGAGCCCGACGGCAGCGCGCGCGACACGTCCCACCGACCCGCGCGGGGCGAGACCTCGGCGGGTCACGGACGACGTCGTACGGCGTGCTGGGGACACAACCGCGGACAATACCGACGATCACGACGATGCGGAATGCCTCGCGCGCAGCAACGGTCGCCGCGACGTCCGACCCGTGCGGTCGGCGGACGTCACGCCCACAGGTCCAGCGGGAACGCCGCGAGCAGCGCGTCGGCGTCCCACCGGGGCGGTGGCGCGCCGCCGAGCTCGACCGCCTCGTCCACGGACGCCGCCACGCGCACCTCGGCGCGCCCGGTGCCGGCGTAGTAGTCGTGGTACTTGTGCATGGGTTCGGCCGACGGCGGCACGAGCCGCGCGGGGATGCCGAACGCCTCGGCGAGCACGATGCCGTGCAGCGACGTCGCCACGACGAGGTCGCACCGCGCGATCTGCCCGACGACGGCGTGCAGCTCCCCCTGCGGCGCGATGACCCGCGGGTCGGCGCGGTGCCGGTGCAGGTCGTGCAGGTTGGGCACGAACCCGACCGACCGCCACGGCCCGTCGGCATAGGTCTCCCGGGGCCAGAACCGGCCCCAGAGCAGTGCGGGGTCCCCGAACACCGCCGGCGCCGCGACGCCCGCCTCGCGCAGCAGCCGGTGCGTGAGGGGCCCACGCACGGCCCGCACGTCGAGGTCCAGGCCGGGCGGCAGGTCGGCCTCCTTGCCGTTGACCCCGCTGCCCCACACGACGTCGCCCGGTCGCGCGAGGTGCAGGATCGAGCCCACGGTGAGCAGCCGCCGGGCGGCGCCCCGCGCGGGGTCGACGCCGTGCTCGGCGAGCAGGCGCGCGACGAGCGCGGGGCCGAGCAGGTCGCCGACGTTGTTCACGCGGCGCCGCACGGGGACGAGCCTGCCGAGCCGCCCGGGTACGACGGGCCGCAGCGGGTTCCAGTGCACCACCTCGACGCTCATGTCCGGACCACCGCCCGGCGGGCGCGCCGCACGACGGGACCGGCGGCCCGGCGCCCGAGCGCGAGCGCGCTCTCGACGGCGGCACGGGGCCCGACGGCTGACCAGAGCGCCGCTGCCGGCCGCCGCACCGGCGCCAGGCCGTAGCGCGCGGCGAAGTCGGCGTCGAGCGGGCGGGCCAGCCCGCGCAGCCGCTTGCCGGAGTGGTTCTCCCCGGTGTCCACGTGGTAGACCGCGCCACGGAACGGCAGCGGCTCGAGCACCCGCCCCTGGTGCCGCGCGAACCACTCGACCGCGTGCCGGTGGGCGCCGAGCACGTGCTCGAGCCGGTCCCCGTACCCGGCCAGGACCTCGTCCTGGCCTGCGGTCTCGTCGAGGTGGTCGGGCACGCCGTAGGCGTCGTACGGGACCACGAGGCACGTGCCGCAGGTGCGGTGGAACGCCGGTTGCCTGCGGTACACCGACCGCGCGCCCGAGTACACCCAGCCCTCGTCGACCACCCAGCCCGGGTGGCCGCGGTGCCGCGCCGTGAAGGCGGCGAGGTCGCGGTGCACGAAGTCGTCGGCGTCGACGACCATGACATGGTCGGGCGCGGCCTCGCGCGCGGCCAGCAGCCCGACGCCGATCTTGCTGCCCTTGTCCCGGACGAACCGCGCGCGGTCGGCGTGCGGGCCGTCGACGGCCTGCGGCGGTGGGAAGTCGACGGGCACGAACCGCGCCCGCTCGGGCAGGCTGAACGCGGGCTCCTGGTTGCCGACGACGAGCACCACGTACTCGTCGCTCGTCTGCGCGGTGAGCGAGCCGAGGGTCCTGCGCAGGAGCTCCTCGACGCGTCCGTAGTCGGCGGCGTTGCGCGGGTGCCGCAGCGAGGTGACGAACGCGAGCATCACGCCCCCCACAGCCGCGCGGCCAGCTCGCGGGCCTCGTCGAGATCGGCGACCAGGTGCGCCGTGGTGAGCTTGCCCGTGTAGTCGTCGTGCACGGCGCGCACCTTGCCGTAGCTGTTGTCCAGCACCACGTGCTCGATCCCCAGCAGCGCGGCCATGACGTGCGCGTGCAGCCGGTCGACGACGGCGCCGCGCGCCCCCGCGAACAGCCGCACCCCCGCGTCGATGCCCGCGCGGTTGATCACGCCGAGCGCGGCGGCGGGCGCCCGGTGCGCGAGCCGCGACCCCGGCAGGGCGGCCCTGCGGGCCACGCGGGCCCGCTGATGTGCCGCGCCGGTGACGAGCCGGGCCGCCCGGCGGCGCCAGGCGGCAGCACCGCGCGCGTGCCAGTCGGTGCGGTCGGCGTGCAGGCCGGGTACCCACGACGGTCCCACCGTGCGCAGCCCCGACGTGTGCTCCTTGTCCTCGCGGGCGAGCACGAGCAGGCGACGGGCGCCGTCGGGCACGTCGAGGCGGGGCGGCTCCCAGCCGAGGGCGAGGTCGGGGCAGAACGCCGTGCGCACACCGGGCAGCTGCTCGGCGGCGCGCGCGAGCGACGGCGTGTCCCGCAGCAGGAGCGTGAGGTCCGGGTGCGCGCCCAGCACCCGGTCGGCCTGTGCGGCGCGCGCGGCGGACCCGAACCAGACGGACTGGGGCAGCTGCACCACCGGGTAGTCGGGCAGGTCCTGCACCACGCGCTCCCTGTGGTCCTGGTGGCCCGGCCACAGGTCACCGAGGTCGCCTCCCCCCCGCAGCAGCACCGTCCCTGACGGGACGGCGGCGCGCAGGTCGGCCGCGACGTAGCCGCGCAGGTCTGCCGCGTACCGGACGGGGCGGCCGAGGCGCCGCAGGTAGGCGAGGGTTCCGGCCCAGATGAGCGAGTCGCCGACGTTGCGCTGGTTCGGCACGTCCAGCAGCGCGACGGGCCCCGGTGGGATCACGGCCGCGAGCGTCTCCGCCGTCGTCGCGCGCAGGCGCTCGAGATGGGCGCTGTCCTCGGGGCGCAGCATCGGCATGCGCCCATCATGCGGGCAGCGATCTGATCATGCAGGCCGGAATAGGTGCCTATCCGTGGCGACCGGACGATTCGGGTCGCACGCGGCACATTCATCGCATATTTTTGCGGGGCACCGCCTCCTTTCCAGCCGACCTGCCGAGGTTTCCCGATGTCCGGAACGAGCGCCCGCAGCATGCCCTGGGAGCAGCATCGACTCGTGTTCGTGGGCGGGCTGCACCGCAGCGGCATCACCCTCATCGCCCGAATTATTGGTTCGAGCCCGGATGCTTCCGGATTGACCGGAACAGGTGCCGTGATGGACGAGGGCCAGCACATTCAGGACACCTATGTCGGGGGCCTGGGAAATACGTCCGAATGGTCCTTTCATCCGCTCGCCCATCTCACCGAGGAGGATGCGCAGCGGACGCCTGACGCCGGCGAGCGGCTCTGGGCGGCGTGGTCGCCGTACTGGGACCTCGAGCGCCGCGTGCTCGTCGAGAAGTCGCCGCCGAACCTCACCAAGATGCGCTACTTCCAGGAGATCTTCCCGGGGGCGCGGTTCGTCGTCGTCACGCGGCACCCCGTGGTGCAGGCCCTCGCCGTGCGCAAGTGGGCCACCCGGACCCGCGGCCGGTTCACGTACGGCTTCCCCCGCCTCGTCGAGCACTGGGTGCACGCGCACGACGTCTTCGCCGAGGACGCCCTGCGCATCGAGAACCTCCTCGTGCTGCGCTACGAGCACCTGATGCGCGACCCGGAGGGCGAGCTCGGACGGCTCGCGGACTTCGTCGGCCTCACGCTGGGCGACGACGCGACGGACGCCGTGGACGCGGGCCGCACCAACCGGTACGCCGAGCTGTGGCGCACCGGCGGGCGGGCGGAGCTCGCCGGGCGGGTGCGGCACCACGTGTCCCGCCTCGGGTCGCGCCACGGGACACCGCGCGCGGACCTGCTGCGCGACGTCACCGACGCCGCCCTGCTGCCGCGGTACCGCACCGTCGTCGGCGAGCACCTCGGCGACCGGATCCGCGCCCACGGCTACGACCTCGACTCGCTCGACGACGCGGCGCCGTGGGACCCCATGACCGGTGTGCGCACGCTGGCGGCGGACGCCCGATGACGCCCCGACGCCACGTCGTCTACGTCGCAGGCTCCGGCCGCAGCGGCACGAGCACGCTCGCGGGCGTGCTGCGCGAGTTCGGCCTGCACGTGCCCGCCCCCGAGGTCGAGGCCGACGCCAGCAACCCGCGCGGCTTCTCCGAGCCGCGCTGGGTCGTCGACCACCACGACGCCCTCCTGCAGGCCGCGGACGTGCAGGCGTCGGACCCGCGCCCCCTCGCCTGGCACCTCGTGGACCGGGCGAGCGCCGAGGCCAACGCGCTCGGCCAGATCCGCGTCTGGCTCGGCACGCAGCTCGCCGAGCACGGCGACCTCGTCGTCAAGGACCCCCGCCTGCTCTGGTTCCTCGAGCTCTGGCTCGACGCCGCGGCGGACGCGGGTGCCCGCGCGTCGTGCCTGACGATGCTGCGCCCGCCCGCCGAGGTCGCGGGCAGCAAGGCCGCCTACTACCAGGGCCGCGGCGTGGTCGACCGGGTGGCCGGGTGGATCAACCTCATGCTCGGCACGGAGCTCGCGACACGCTCCACCCCGCGCGCGTTCATCCGCTACGCCGACCTGCTGCGTGACTGGGACGAGCCCGTCTTCCGCGCCGCCGCCGCCCTCGACCTGCCCGGGGTGGACCCGGCCGACGTCGCAGCGGTCCGCCGCGTGGACGCGTTCGTCGACCCCAGCCTGCACCGGGTGGGCGCCACGTGGGCCGACGTGCCGGTCCCTGCGCCCCTGCGCACGCTGGCCGACGACCTGTGGGCCGCCCTCGACGCCCTCGCCGACCACGACGACGCGGGCACCCGGGCCGAGCTCGACCGGCTGCGCGCGCTCTACCCCTACGTGCATCGCAAGGTCGCCGCGTCACCGGCCCGGCGCATCGCGCGGCTCGTGCCGCCGGAGGTCGTGCCGCAGACCGTGCGACGCGGCGTCGCGCACCTGCTGTGGCGCTCGCCGCACGCGACGCGCTGAGCCTCAGGCGGTGCGCGGCGCGTACATGATGACCGCGACCCCGACCAGGCAGATCAGCGCGCCGGTCACGTCCCACCGGTCCGGCCGGAAGCCGTCGACGACCATCCCCCACACCAGCGAACCCGCGACGAACACGCCGCCGTACGCGGCGAGGATCCGCCCGAAGCTCGCGTCCGGCTGGAGGCTGGCGAAGAACCCGTAGATCCCGAGCGCGACGACGCCCGCGCCGATCCAGACCCATCCTCGGTGCTCGCGCACCCCCTGCCACACGAGCCACGCGCCGCCGATCTCGAACAGCGCGGCACCCAGGAACAGGACGACGGACCTCAGCAGCATCATGCGCCCGACCGTAGACCGTGGGTACCGCCTGCCGCCGGACGGTGGTTGGATGGCCTTGTGAGCGACGTCGAGACCGCACCCCCGTCCGTCCTGTTCGTCTGCGTGCACAACGCGGGCCGGTCCCAGATGGCGGCGGGCTTCGTCCACGCGCTGTCGGGTGGCGCCGTGGAGGTGCGCTCCGCCGGGACCCTGCCTGCCGACGCGGTCAACCCCGTCGCCGTCGCGGCCATGCGCGAGCGGGGCATCGACCTGCGCGGCGCGACGCCGACCGTGCTCACGGACGAGGCCGTCCGGGCCTCGGACACCGTGGTCACGATGGGCTGCGGCGACGCGTGCCCCTGGTACCCGGGCAAGGACTACCAGGACTGGGAGCTCGACGACCCCGCAGGCAAGGACCTCGACGCCGTGCGCCCGATCCGCGACGCGATCGAGCGCCGCGTCCGGGCGCTGCTGGCCGGGCTCGGCGTCGACCCCGTGGCGTGAGCGGCTAGTCTCCCGTCGGCGCCGCACCGAGCGCGACGGGCTGCGGACCCGACGGCACCGCGCAGCACCCGCCGCCGGTCGGGTCGGCGAGCGCCAGGGCGCGCTCCGCGGCGGGGACGGTGCCGTCGGCGGAGGCGGCGAGCGCCAGGTCGGACGAGCAGACGCCGGTGGCGGGCAGCGCGAGCTCGACGGCGTCGGCGGCGGCCCTGTCCCCGGCGAGCGCCGCTGCGACCGAGCGCACCTGCTCGTACCCGGTGGCGAGCAGGAAGGTGGGCGCGCGCCCGTAGGCCTTCGAGCCGACGAGGTAGAACCCGTCGTCGGGGTGGGCGAGCTCGCGCTCGCCGTGGGCGGGCACGGTGCCGCACGAGTGGACGTTCGGGTCGATGAGCGGCGCGAGGGCGCGGGGCGCCTCGACGACGGGGTCGAGGTCGAGCCGGACCTCGCGCAGGAAGCCGAGGTCGGGGCGGGAACCGGTCGCGTTGACGAGGGTGTCGACGGTCAGGTCGAGCGGTCCGGCGCCGGTCGTGCCGTGCACGCGGACGGTGCCGTCCACCGGTTCGAGGCGGTCGATCGCCACCCGGGTGAGCAGCTCGACGGCGCCGGAGTCGACGGCGTCGCGGAGCCGGGTGCCGAGCAGGCCGCGGGCGGGCAGCTCGTCGTCGGTGCCGCCGCCGTAGAGGCGGCGCGGGGAGGTGCCGCGGATCGCCCAGAGGACGCGTGTGCCGGGCTCGTCCCGGGCCAGCTCGGCCAGGCTCAGCAGCGCGTTGGCTGCGGAGTGCCCCCGGCCGACGACGAGGGTGGTGCGGCCGGCGAAGCGCGCCCGGTCCGCGCCGAGCACGTCGGGCAGCGGCCCGGCGAGGTGCTCCCCCACGCGGTCCTCGCCGAGCGCCGGGAGCCCCGAGCGGCCCAGCGGGTTCGGCGTGGAGGTGCCGGAGGCGTCGAGCACCGCGCGTGCCCGCGTCTCGTACGTCGCGCCGCCCGCGGTCCAGCGCACCAGGTACGGGCGGGCGGCCCGGCCGTGCGAGCGGGTCCTGTCGGCGCCGTCCCGCGCGACGGCGACGACACGCGCCCCGTAGCGGACGGCGTCGCCGAGCGCGGCGGCCAGTGGGACCAGGTACCGGTCGACGAGGTCGGCGCCGGTGGGCAGGGCGTCGGGTTCGGGCTCGGACCAGCCGACGCGCGTGAGCAGGCGGCGGGCAGCGGCGTCGACGTCGTACCGCCACGGGGAGAACAGGCGGACGTGGCCCCAGGCGGCGACGGCCGCCGCGGGACCGGCGCCGGACTCGAGGACGAGCGGCTCCAGACCGCGTTCGTGCAGGTGGGCCGCGGCCGCCAGGCCCACGGGCCCGGCCCCGATCACGACGACAGGCAGGTTCTCTTCCATGGTCCGCTCCTCACATCGATGAAGTTCGATGCGTCAACATATCCACATCCTTCGATGCGTGGCAAGATGGACGCATGGTCACCACCCTGTCCCTCACGGACGTCTCCCCGACCCGTCCGGGTGAGGCCGGTGCGTGCTGCTCGCCGCTGGTGCGCGAGGCCGCCGACCCGGAGACCGCCGTGGAGCTCGCGCGCGTGTTCAAGGCGCTCGGCGACCCGACGCGCGTGCGCCTGCTCTCGGTCATCGCGGCGCACGAGGGCGGCGAGGCGTGCGTCTGCGACCTCACCGAACCCGTCGGGCTGTCCCAGCCGACGGTGAGCCACCACCTCAGGCTCCTGGTCGACGCGGGCCTCCTGACCCGCGAACAGCGCGGCAAGTGGGCGTACTACTCGCTGGTGCCGGACGCGCTCGACCGGCTGGGCACGCTGCTCACCGGCGCAGCGGGCTGAGGCCGGGCCTCAGACGAACAGCGTCCCCTCCCGCACGCTCCCCGCGACCCGGCCCGCCGCCTGCGCGAGCCGCTTGACGCCCACGCGGCGCGTCAGCCGGTCGCGCGACAGCACCCGCACCAGGCCGCCCGCCAGCGTGACGGGCACGCGCCGCAGTGGCCGCCGCGGCAGCCCGGCGTCGCGGAACCGGAGGTAGATGCGCACGGACTGCCGCCCGTACCGGAACTGCTGGCGCGCCAGGTCCCGCAGGCGCTCCCGCTCGTAGTAGACGACGACGGCGTCCGGCACCGCGACGGTGTGGTAGCCCGCGAGGTGCGCGCGGTAGAAGAAGTCCGACTCGTCGCCGCCGCCGGTCAGCGTCTCGTCGAACCCGCCGACGGCGTCGTGCACCGCGCGCGCGAAACCGCAGTTGGCGCCGATCGGTCGCGGCACGCGCCAGAGGTGCGTCGTGGTGCCGGGGTCGGTGCCGACGACGGTCTCGTCGGGCAGCCGCCGCTCGACGGCGCCGCCCACGCAGTCGGCACCGGCCCGCCGCGCACGGTCCATGGCCGCGAGCCAGCCGGGCGTGACCGCGTCGTCCGCGTCGCAGAGCAGCACGAAGTCGCCGCGCGCGTGCGCGACGCCGACGTTGCGCGCGTGGTTGATGCCCGGCAGGCCGCCCGCGTCGACCCCGCGGACGCGCGGGTCGGTGCGGGCAGCGGCCGCGACGACGGCGCGGCTCGCGTCGCGCGACCCGTTGTCGGCGACGACCACCTCGTAGGCGCCCGCGAAGTCCTGGGCCGCCAGGGCGCGCAGCTGCCTGCCGAGCGTCGCCGCCCCGTCCCGGCACGGGATCACCACGGAGTACACGCGCTCACCGCCCCGCCGCCGGCCCGTCCGCGACAGGCCGCGGCCGCCACAGGATCACGGCGAGCATCACCGGGAGCAGCGGTGTCAGGTGCCGCACGTAGGAGCCGTAGTCCGGCTCGAACACGCTCTGCACGACGGTGAGGCCCAGCACGAGCGCGAGCAGCCGCGCCCAGCGCGGGTCGGTACCCGCCGTCGCGCCCGAGAGCTGCACGGCGCGCGCGAGCCGGCCCCACAGCACGAGGAGGAACGCGGCGACCACGAGGTAGTACGCCGACAGCTTGAGGATCAGCGGCAGCGGCACGGCGAAGGACGCGAGCACGATCGCCGAGTTCACGAAGCTGCCGACCGGCCCGTCGACGTCGACGAACGGCTCGATGAGCGTGCGGGTGTCGACGTCACCGAGCCGCGCGTCGTTCACCTTGGTGCGGTAGAAGTCCAGCTCCACACCGAGGTAGTTCTGGAACACGATCGCGAGCACCACGAGCGCGACGAGCCCCGCGCCGATCATCCGGCCGACCGAGAACCGCCGTGCCATGACCACCCGGAACCCGACGTACCCACCGATCACGAGGTACCAGTAGTCCCGGAACTCGTGCGCGTAGACGGCCATGGCCGCGACAAGCGCGACCTCGGGCCACCACCCGGCCCTCCGCCACAGCGCGACGAGCGCGACCGGCAGCACGAACACGTCCTTGGAGTAGGTGCCCACGTAGACGGCCGCGAGCACGACCGCGCCGACGACGAGCGCGAGCTCGGCCGGCCCCGCGTGCACGAGCCGACCGTGCAGCGCGACGACCAGCACGACCACGAACAGCAGGTACCCGAGCAGGCCCGCGAGGAGGGGCCGGTCGGCCAGGCCGAGCTCCCGGTAGACCGTGCCGACCGTCCGGAAGGACTTGTCGGAGTCGTAGCCCTGGTACCCGCCCGCGATGTTCGCGATCTTGCGGCTGTCGTACCCGAACCGCTGCGGCACGCCCGGGCTGCCGAGCAGCACGAAGCACGCGCCCGCGACCAGGAGCAACCCAACGACGAGCTGCTTGAGCGTGCGGTCGCCGTCGATCGCCCGGGCCTGGCCGGCGAGCCGGACGTCCGTCACGCCACCAGCGCCCCGGCCGCGGTGCGGTAGGCCAGCAGGACGCCGTCGTGCAGCGCCTCCTCGTCCATCTCACCGACGAGGCGGTCGCCCGCCACCAGCGCCCGCCGCCGGAACAGCTCGTCCTCGACGGCGGACCGGACGGCGGCGGCGGCCTCCTGCGGTGTGGCGACCGCCGTCAGCCCGGACTGCTCGAACGCGGGGATCGCGCGCACGACGACGGGCAGGCCGACGCGCGCGGCGTCGAGCACGGCGATCGGGAAGCCCTCGTAGACCGCGCTGTGCAGGTAGACGTCGCCGGCCGCGAGCTCGCGCACCACGTCGTCCGCGCCGAGCCAGCCGGTGACCTCGACCCCGGCGTCGGTCAGTCGCCGGACGAGCACGGGATCGCCGTCACCGAGCCAGCGGAAGGCCAGCGGCGCGCCCGCAGCGGCCGCGGCCCGGGCGGTCCGGGCGAGGAAGTCCGGGTCCTTCTGTGCGACGACGCGGCCGGTCGTCACGACGGTGCGCACGGCGCCCGTCGGAGCGGCCCTCGGGACCGTGCGGCCGGCACCGGCGCGGCGCACGGCCGCGTCCGACGGCGCGTTGGGCACCCGCACGACGTGCTGCGCGCCGAGGGACCGCGCGAGGCGCTCCTCGTGCGCGCTCACCGCGGCGACGACGGAGCCGTGCGTCGCGAGCCACCGCTCGGCGGCACGCACAGCGCCGCGCACCGGGCCCGGCAGGTCGGGCCGCTCGAACCAGTAGCAGTGCGGCTGGTAGACGACGGGCACCGGCAGCCGCAGCACGCGCGTGTAGAGCCCCGCCCAGCTCGAGTGGGCGTGCACGACGTCGGGCGCCAGCTCGCCGACCGCCGCACGCACCGCCCGCACACGCGCCGCGACGCCGTCGGGCAGCGCTGCGGTGCCCGCGTACGCGCCGCGGCCGTCCGTGCTCTCGACGCCGCTCGACAGCAGGTGGTGCTCGGCCTCCGGGACGAGCTCGGTGATGCGGTCGACGGCCCTGCCCACGCCTCCGGAATACCGGTCCGTGACATGCAGAATTCGCACCTGCGCAACTCCCTGTCGCGTGCCTTCTTCGCCCGGAAAAGGGTGATGGTCCCAGCGGACGCGCTTGGTCGGAACGTCGGTTAGATTACCAACGGAACTGCAGGCAGGCCTGTCAGGGGAACGCATTGAACGTGACCGAATACCTCAGGATCATCCGTAAGCAATGGGTTCCCGTGACCGTTCTGGCAATTGCCGGAATTGTGCTCGCCGCGGGCTTCGCACTGACGCGCACGCCCGCGTATACGACGTCCTCCCAGATATTTGTGTCATTTCATGGAGCCGAGTCGACGTCCGAGCTCGCCACCGGTACCACGTACGTCCAGCGACGCGTCGCCTCGTACGCCAACCTGGTGCGCAGCCCGCAGGTGCTCGAGCCCGTGATCGAGGAGCTCGGCCTGGACACGACGCCCGGCGAGCTCGCCTCGCGCGTCCAGGCCTCCCCCGTCACCGACACGGTGCTCATCGACATCACGGTGACCGACGACGACCCGACGCTCGCCGCCCGGACCGCCAACACGGTCGCCGAGTCGCTCGCCGTGCGCGTGGACGAGCTCGAGACGCCGCAGCGGGCCGGCGAGTCCCCCGTGCAGCTCCAGCTCGTCCGTGAAGCCGTGCCGCCCGGGTCGGCCGGCTACCCGAACATCCCCGTCATGATCCTCGTGGGCCTCCTGCTGGGCACCGCGGTGGGGGTCGCGGCCGCGGTGCTCCGCGAGCTCGTCGACACGCGGGTGCGTTCCGAGGAGGACCTGTCCGCCGTCACCGACTCCGCCGTCATCGGCGCGATCTCCCTCGACGACGAGGCGAACGAGCACCCCCTCGTCGTGCAGGCCAGCCCGTACCACACCCGCTCCGAGGCGTTCCGGCGACTGCGCACCAACCTCCAGTTCCTCGACCTCGACGGCGGCCCGCAGGCCATCGTCGTCACGTCCTCCGTGCCGGACGAGGGCAAGACCACCACCGCGATCAACCTCGCCATCACGCTCGCCGACGCCGACGCCAAGGTGCTGCTCATCGACGCCGACCTGCGCAGGCCGTCCGTCGCCGGGTACCTCGGGATCGAGGGGTCGGTGGGCCTCACCACGCTGCTCATCCAGCGCGCGACCGTCGAGGACGTCGCCCAGCCGTGGGGATCGGCCGGGCTGTACGTGATCCCGTCCGGCGCCGTGCCGCCCAACCCCGCCGAGCTCGTGGGCTCCCGCGCCATGGCCACCCTGATCCGGGAGACGAGCGAGCAGTACGACTACGTCGTCATCGACACCCCGCCGCTCCTGCCCGTCACCGACGCCGCGCTCATCGCCAAGATGACCAGCGGCGCCCTCATGGTGGCAGGTGCCGGCCAGGTGCGCCGCGAGCAGCTGCGGCACTCGCTGGCCAACCTGTCGGCGGTCAGCGCGCGCGTGCTCGGCATCGTGCTCAACAAGGTGGGGCGCGAGGCGGACGCGTACTCGGCCGGCTACTACGACTACCGGCCGCACGCCGAGGACGGCGGTGAACCGAAGGGACGGCGTGGCCTGACCGGCCGGCGCCGCCGCGCGAGCGACCGCCGCGGCCCGTCGCACGCCGCGGCGCCGGCGGTCGGTGGCGACCGTCCACGCTGGTTCGGCGCGGGGGGCGGCGTCGGCGACGATCCGGGGGCGTCGAGGACGACGGACGTGGCCGCGGGCTCGGGCGCGGATAGCGGTGCCGGGGCGGGCGGCGGTGCCGGGGCGGGCCGCGACGGTGAGGCGGCCGGCGCCGCCGGGGCGGGCGGCGGTGCCGGGGCGGGCGCCGCCGGGGCGGGCCGGATCCGGTTCCCGCGTTTGGCCCCGCTCCGGCAGGCGCAGGCCCCGGTCGAGGACGCCCCGACCCGCACCGCGCAGCCAACCCCGGTGACCAGCACCGACACCCCGAACCCGGCGGACGCGGGCTCCACCGACCAGGAACCGGCGCGTCACCACACCGTGGAACCCTCCACCTCCCGCCGCTGACGCCACCCGGTCCGGCCGCTCCCGGGGGGGCGCTTTCGGCACCATGTCACCCCACCGCTCCCGTGTTCGGCCCTTCGTTCCGAGATCGGTCCGTTGAACGACCGATCTCGGCACGACGGGCCGAACACGGCGCGGAGGCGCGGACAGAGGACCGAACACAGCCACGGAGGCGCCCCGACAGGGGACCGATCTCGCCGCAGGAGGCAGCGCCGCACGCGGCAGATGGGCACTCATACCCGCATCGGCTCGCATCCGGGTCGGCACTCCGCCGTCAGGTCGGTAGTCCCCCTGCAGGTCGGCACAAGCATGTACCGATCACCAGCCGGACTGCCGACCTCGATCCCGTCCGCCACCAGACTCTGTACTCGGCGGTTCCTCGGAGACCCGCCCGTCGGCACGAGTCCCGAGCCCAGCCCTGGCACCAGCACCAGCCCCGGTCACCAGCACCAGCCAGCCCCCATCACCAGCCGCAGGCCTCCACAGCCCCAGCCCTCACCCCAGGACCCGCGCCGGGACCCCGACCGCCGACGCGTCGTCCGGGACGTCGCGGAGCACCACGGCGTTCGCCCCGATGCGCGCGCGGTCGCCCACGCGCACCGGACCGAGCACGCGGGCGCCCGCCCCGACGTAGACGTCGTCGCCGAGCACCGGGTCGCCGTCCTCGCCCGTGCGGGAGCGCGCCGCGCCCAGGGTGATGCCCTGCTGCAGCCGCGCCCCGGAGCCGATCACCACACCGGAGCCGATCACCACACCGGTCGGGTGCCAGAGGACCAGGCCCGGCCCGATCCGCGCCGACCACGCGATGTCCGCGCCCGTGACCAGGTGGTTCACCTGCTTGAGCACGGAGCCCAGCACAGGCAGCACGCCGCCGGCCAGGGCCGACGCCCGGAACAGGAACGCCGCGGCGAAGCGCAGGGTGAGCACGGTCGGCAGCACACCGGCGGTCCCGGGGCGGCGCGGGTCGTCGCTCGTGCGGTTGGCCGCGAGGTCAGCGAGCAGCCCCACGCGCCGCGCCCCGACCTCCGGCCCCGCAACGCCCCGGCCCGCCCCGGCACCGTCCACAGCACCACCGTCCACAGCAGCACCACCCACAGCAGCATCGCCCGCGCCGAGCATGCCCTGCGTCCTCCGGCTCATCCCGTCACCACCGCCCTCTCGTCGTCGCTGTGTACCAGCGCCCGCAGCCCCCACCGCGGCCGGCCGACGGCGCGTCCGGCCGCCGCGAGCGCCGCACCGAGCCGGTCGCTGCCTGCCGTCCAGTCGTAGGTCGCTGCGCGGGCGACTGCGTGCTCGCGCAGCCTGTGGCGCAGGGCGACGTCGTCGACGACCTGTGCGGCGGCCCGGGCGAGCGCCGCGGGGTCGCCCGGCGGGACGACGACGCCGTTGCCGAGGTCGTGCACCACCTCGGCCTGCCCTGGCACGTCGGTCGCGACGACGGGCACCCCGGCGGCCGCGGCCTCGACCACCTTGAACGGGGACGTGCCGCGCGCGCTCGCCGCCACGGCGCCGCGGGTCGCGAAGGCCAGCGTCGCGCCGCCGAGCACGCGGGCGACGGCCGCGCGGTCGAGCGTGCCGCACCACTCGACGCCTGCATCGGCGGCGGCCTGCACGGCGGGGCGCTCGACGCCGTCGCCGACCACGACGAGCCGAAGGCCCTGCGGCCACTCCGGGCGGCGGGCGGCGGCCACGAGGTCGCCGACGCCCTGCCACGGTGCGAGGTTGCCGACGAACACCGCGTACGGGGGCTCGTCGGGCGGACGGCGCTCGGCGGCGAACAGGCCGACGTCGGTCCCGTTCGCCAGCACCGTCACCTCGTGGGCGGGGCGTCCGGTCACCTCGACCACCCAGCGTGCGATGCCTGCCGAGGGCGCGACGACGTGGTCCGCGAGCTCGAGCGGCAGGAGGGCCAGCCGACGCGCGACGCGGTGACGGCCGATCCACGGGTGCACGGCCTCGACCTCCGCGAGCACGCCCTGCGCGCTGACCACGCAGGCGCCGCCGCGCAGCCGGGCGGCGACGAGGGCGGGCAGCGCGAAGGGATGCCAGCGCACGAGCACGACGCCGCGGCGCGGCTGCCGCACCGCGCCCACGAGCAGGCGGGCGAGCCGGCGGACCCGCCCGCCCGGGCCGCCGCGCCACGCCACGACGCGGTGCACGTCGGCGCCGAGGGCGGCGAGCCGGCGCAGGGTCCCGTCGAGGTGCACACCGGCCGCCGCCGACTCGGCCGCGCCCTCCAGCCAGACCAGGGTCACGGGAACGCTCACGAGCCCTCCTCCTCTTCTGACGACGAAGCCGACGACGAAGCCGACGACCGCCGCACCACGAGGCCCGCCGCCCGCCGCAGCACGCCGAGGTCGCCGCGCAGCCGCCGCCACAGCAGCGCCTGCACACCCAGGACGGCGGCCCAGACCGCCACCCCGACGGCGACGGCGACCCACGGCCCGCCGTCGGGCAGGAGGTGGACCGCGAGCGCGGCGCAGGCCGCGCCGAGCCCGTGGCTCACGAACGCGCGCACACCGTTGCCGAGCAGCGCGCGGGCGGGCGCGCCGGCCACGCGCCCGACCCACCACAGCCCGAGCGGCCAGACGACGGCGGTCGACGCCGCGTACCCCAGCGCCGCCCCGGTCATGCCGAACCAGCTGCCCGCGGCGATCGCAAGCACGACGACGGGCCGCGTGGCCAGCGTGAAGCGCAGCAGCGCCCCGGTGCGCCCCGCGGACTGCAGCACCCAGCCCGGCGCGAAACCGGCCGCCTCGAACACGCCGCCGACCGCGAGGACGGCGAGCGCGGGCGCGGCCTGCGTCCAGCGGGCCCCGAGCACGATCTCGACCACGGGCCCTGCGAGCGCGGAGGCGAGCGCGAGGGCGGGCACGATGGTGTGCAGCAGCACGGTCTGCCCGGCGAGGAGGTAGGTGCGGTACCGCGCGGCGTCGTCGTGCACGCGGGACAGCACGGGCAGGGCCACGCGGTTGGCGGGCCACGTGACCTGCCGGATGGGGAGGGCCATGAGCTGGTACACCCGGCTGTACAGGCCGGCCACGCCGGCGCCGAAACGCACGCCGAGGATCGCGGTGTCGACGTTGCGGGTCGCGTACCCGAGCAGCTGGGCGCCGAGCAGGTTGGCGCCGTAGCGCACGAACGGCCGCACGGAGACGTCGCGCCGGGGCAGGCCGGGCACCCAGCGACCGGCGAGCACGAGACCCGCCGACATGACGCCCGCCGCGACGAGCTGCTGCACCACGAGCGCCCAGTAGCCGCCGCCCGCCAGGGCCACGGCGATCGCGGCGCACAGGCCCGCTGCGGGCCCTGCGACGTCGGCGACGGCGGCGGACCCGAGCCGCATGCCGCGCACGAGGCTCGCGCGGTGCTGGGTCGCGAGGCTGTTGACGAGGAAGGCGAGCGACACCCACCGGGTGACGTCGGCGAGCTCCGGCCGGCCGTAGAACGCGGCGACCAGGGGCGCGCACGCGATGCCCGCCCCGGTCAGCACGGCGCCGACCGCGGTGTTGAGCCAGAACAGGTTGTCGCGCTCGGCGTCCGACAGCGTGCGGGCCTGGATCGCGGCGTTGGCGAGGCCGAAGTCCCGCACGGTCTCGGCGACGCCGACCAGCGCCATCACCATGGCGAGGTAGCCGAACGCCTCGGGCTCGAGCAGCCGCGCGAGCACCACGAGGGAGACCGCCTGGACCGCGACCCTGAGCAGCTGCCCGCCCATGGTCACCGCACCGCCGCGCGCGGCCTGGCGCCCGAGCGGCGTCGGGCCGGTGGCCACGGAGGCGCCCGTCACGGCAGCCGGCCGACGGTCCGGGCGACCCTCCGGTACGCCTCGGCGTGCCGGATGCCGACGAGGTCCCAGTCGCGGTCGTCGAGGTGCGGGGGGATGCCTCGCTCCCGGACGAGGCGGGCGGCTGCGAGCGCGCGCAGCAGGTCGCCGCGCTGCAGCGTGCCGTCGAACATGATCACCCAGCCCTCGCCGACCTCGCGGGCGAGGGCGTCGGTGGCCTCGCTGCGCGGGACGAGCACGGGCCGGTCGAGCGACAGGGCGAGCAGCGCGGCGCCGGAGTTGTGCATCTGCGTGTAGGGCAGCACCACGAGCTCGGCGCGGCGCACCTCGCGAGCGAGGTCGGCGTCGGGCACCGACTCGAGCCGGGCCTCGACGCGGGGGTCGGCGGCAGCGGCCTCCGCCACGTGGACGGCGAGCGCGTCGTCCTGCGGCTTGCCCGCGATCGTCAGGCGCAGGCCGGGGTCCTGGATGCTCGCGAAGACCTCGAGGAGCCGCTCGATCCCCTTGTACCGGCGCACGAGCCCGAACTGCACGAGGCGGCCGGGCTCGGGGACGGTGCCGGGGTCGGGCGGGAACACGGAGCGGTAGTGGCCGTGCGGGATGGTCGCCGTCCGGACGCCGAGCGGGAGGGGTGTGGTCGGGTTGAGCCGGACCCACAGCTCGGTGCGCCGTTCGAGCGCGGCGAGGAACGCGTGCTCGGCCCGGTCCCCCGACTCGTGCGGCGCGAGGTTGTGGGCCGTGCGCACGACGGGCGTGTCGGTGAGCTCGATCCGCAGCAGGAGCGTCCACGCGAGGACGAGCTTGACGGCGCGGCCGAGCGCGGTGCGCTGCCGCACGAGGAACTCCGGCCAGTGCACGTGGAGCACGTCGTAGGAGCCGAAGATCGCGCGCCACCAGGTGAAGGTGAGGATCCGGACGTCGGGCGTCGCGCTGCCCACCATGTGGTCGACGTACTGCGTGGTGCCGTCGGGCGCAGGCAGCACGTGCAGCACGCGGACGACGCCGCGAGCCAGCGGGTCGGGTGCCACGCGACGGCGCGCGTCACCGCCCGCCCCCGTGCCTCGCTCCACGGACCTCATGGTCCCGTCCGGCGAGGTGGACCGCATCCGGACCATCGCTGCGCGCCTCGGAGCCCGCACCGTCAGTACGCACCGCTCGGTGCGATGACCTCGCGGGCGGTGCGCAGCATGATCGCGACGTCGCCGAGCAGGCTCCAGTTCTCGACGTAGTACAGGTCGAGGCGGGTGCCCTGGTCGATCGACAGGTCGTTGCGGCCGCTCACCTGCCACAGGCCCGTGAGGCCCGGCTTGACGAGCAGCCTGCGCCGCAGCGCGTCGTCATACTGCGCCACCTCGAGCGGCACCTGGGGGCGGGGGCCGACGAGACTCATGTCGCCCCGGAGCACGTTGACGAGCTGGGGGAACTCGTCGAGGGAGTACTTGCGCAGGAACCGCCCGAGCGGGGTGACCCGCGGGTCGTCCTTGGGCTTGTAGAAGACGCCGACCTCGCCGTCGAGCACGGTGGCGAGGTCGGCCTCGGCGTCCTGCCGCATCGTGCGCAGCTTGTACAGCGTGAACGGGGTGCCGTTGAGGCCGACCCGCTGCTGCCGGAACAGGGCGGGCCCGGGGCTGGTCAGCCGCACGCACAGCGCGAGCACGAGCAGCGGCACGGCGACGACGAGCAGGAGGAGCGTGGCGACGACGAGGTCGAACACCCGCTTGACCGCGTGCTGCAGCCCCGTGTACCCGGGCGGGGACACCTGCACCACCGGCACGCCGTCGACGGGGGTGATGAGCAGCCGTGGGCTCGCGACGTCGGCCAGCGCGGGCACGACGACGAGCTCGGCGCCCGTGACCTCGAGGTCCCACGCGAGGCGCTTGAGCGTGGTGGGGGTCGCGCTGTCGGACGCGGTGACGGCCACGACGTCGGCGTCGATCGCGCGCGCGGCCTCCGCGGCGTCCTCGACCCGGCCGAGCACGGGCACGCCGTCGACCGGGGACGGGACGTCCGCCCCGCCCGGCAGGCACACGCCCACGACGGCGAAGCCCGCCTCGTGCGCCCGCTCGACGCGGCGGCACAGGTCGAGCACCGCGTCCCGCGCGCCGACGACGAGGGTGCGCCGCCGGAACCGGCCCTGCGCGCGCTCGGCGTGCAGCCGGGTCGCGAGGACGCGCCGGCCGAGCAGGAGCAGGGCCAGCCCGACCGGCAGCGTGACGGCGACGTACGAGCGCGCGAGGTCGAACTTCACGAGGTAGCACACGACGGCGGCGAGGCCGAAGAGCGCGAGCGTCCCACGGGCGACGCGCACGTACTCCTCGCGGCCCGAGCCGAGGATGCGAGGGCTGCGCGCACCGGCGAGCCCGAGCGCGACGACCCAGGCCTCGGCGAGCGCGACGGAGATGAGCACGTACTGGCCCCCGCGGGGCTCGACGAGGTCGACCTGCACCTCGCGGTCGAAGCGCAGCACGTAGCCGAGGGCGACCGCGGCCACGACGGCGGCGAGGTCGGCGAGGAGCGCCCGGCGCGCGACGACGTCCTGCCAGGGCACGCCCGTCAGCCGGTGCGACGAGGTGAGGGGGGCCGCGCGGCGGGCGGCCCTGTGGTGGTCCAGCGGGGTCGTGAGGTCTGCTGCGGAGTCGCGGTCGACATGGTTACCGATGGTCACGGCAGCTCCTGGGCACGGGGTCACGCGGGGTGGTGTGCGCGGGCGGCGGCACGCCGCGGGTCCTGACCGGGGAAGGCGAGGACCCGCGGCGCGCAGCCTGTCCGGGACCGCTGGGGGTGGTCCGGCGGATCGGTGCTGTCAGTGCTGGCGGCCGGCCCGCACGCGGGTCACGACGAGCGTCGTGACGCCGACGAGCAGCAGCGCACCCGCCGCGGCGAGGTACGGGAGGCTCGTCGACCCGGTCGTGGCCAGGTTCCCGCCGTCGCCGGGCGCGGCACCGGAACCGGCAGCGACGGCCGTGACGGTGTACGTCTCGGACAGCGGGGTGCCGTCCCCGGCGAATACCTGCACCGTGTAGTCCCCTGCGGCCGAGACCGTCTCGGACGCGGTGGCGGTGCCGTCCTCGTCGAGCACGAGCTCGACCGAGTCGGTGCCCGCCACGTCGACGTCCGAGCCTGTCCCCGCCGCCTGACCGGCGAACGTGGTCTGCACGGTGACGGTGGTGGACGCCAGGTCGGTGCACGACACGGTGAGGTCGAACGGCTCGCCCACCGTGACGGTCTGGCTCTCGAAGGTGATGACGCACGGGAATTCGCTGTAGTCGGTGTCCGCGTGAGCGATCCCGGCCGGTGCCAGCGCGGCCGCCGCGGCGATCGCGATGGCGCTGAACAAGCGTCGAAGCATGTGTTCCGTCCCCTGGATAGTGGGTTGAACCTGCACGTGATAGGTGCCTTGGCACCGGTCTGCGCGCCCGGCATATCCAGCTCGGTGACACGCCCAGGAGGAATCATTTTCCGAATGTCACCTTCACCGGCCTGGGGCCTGGTGTGGTGCGGACGACGACATTTCCGTCCTGGTGTTTCCCAGAGATGATGACATACGTCACAGATGCTGTCTTGCCGGGATCAAGCTGTATGTCATCGAATACTCTCGACAATTCATCGTGCTTCTGCGGAGAAAACCCGATTTTCTCGGAGTTTTCGGACGCCGCGACGACTATTCCTCCCGCGGGCGCGTAGACCACCGACCGCACCCGGATCCGGCCGGGCTCCTCCTCGCCGCGACCCACCACGTAGTCGGGCAGGCGGGCCGCCGAGGCAGGGTCGACGCGCGAGGTGTACGTGACGGTGACGTCGAGCCGACGCGAGCCGTCGGGCCGCCGCTCGCGCTCGACGACGTCGACGGCGGTGTCGAGGTAGTACCCGATCTTCGCCATCTGGAGCCCGTGGGTGAACACCCCGACGACCGGCCGCGCGCCGTCCACCCCGCGCAGGCCGCCCCCGAGCACCGTGTCCTCGAGCAGCGCGGCCTCCGACCGCTCGGCCGACCAGACGAGCAGCCGTCCCTCGCGGGCCGCGCCGGCGAGGGCGTCCACCATGCCGCCGCTCCGGCCGCCGCCCGTGGCGAGGCTCGTGAACGCCGTCTCCGCCACGTCCGCGAAGACCTGGTCGGCACCGGCGGGCGTCTCGGTGAGGTACACGCCGTTGATGAGGTACCCCACGAGGCCCGCACCCGCGAGACGCCGCCCCGGCCCGACCTCGAGCGGACCCGTGACCTGCAGCATCCCGGCGAGCGCGGCCGGGTCGACGGCGAGCACGCCGTCCACGACCTGACCCGTCTCCCGCGCCCACATGGCGCGGGCGATCTGGGCGGTGCGCGGGAAGTCCGGTGTCGCCGTGGCGTTCTGCATCCAGCGGCCGACCTTGTCCCCGAACACGGCCCGCTCGTCGTCGGTCAGCCGGGCCGCGGGCCGCGCGAAGGGGCCGACCTCGCTCGCAGGCATCTGCCGCGTCAGCTCGATGCGCCCCTCGTCGGCGTGCAGCACGAGCACGGTGCCGACGATGCCGCCCAGCGCACGCGGCTCGGCGTTGTTCTGGACCAGCACGAGGTAGTCCCGCGGCCCGTCGCCGCCGAGCATGGGCGGGATGAGGGCGGCGGCGCGCGCCGCGGTCGCCGTCGACGCGCGCAGACCGGCGAGCTGCTGCTCGAGGTCGGTCAGGGCCCGCTCGACCTGCGGCAGCATCGGTGTGCCGCCGACCCGCGCGACCCGCTGCTGCGCGAAGCCGATCGCCTGGTCGGCCTGCGTGACGTCGGGCGCGACGCGCACAAGGGGCGCGAGATCGATGCGGCCGTCGCGCGGCGCGAGCGCCGCGGGGTCCGCCACCCGGACGACGGCGGCGAGCTGCGGCAGCGCGCCCACGGCGAGGCCGTCGACGACGGCGGCCATGGTGGAGACCGCCTCGACCGTCGGCCCGACGCCGGGCAGCCGTGCCGCCAGCGACCAGTGCGGTCCGCTCGTCGCGTCCCTGGCCTCGGCGGCGTGGTGCCGGAGCTCGGCGACGCCCGCGTCGAGCCCGTCCGTGCGTCCGGCGACGGCGTCGGCGTGCAGCCGGGCGACGCCGTGCGCCGCCTGCTCGAGCGCGCTCCGGGCGCGCAGCGCGTCCACGACGACCCACGCGAGCACCATCGCGAGTGCCGTGAGCAGCGCGGCGAGGGCCGGCAGCGCGACCTTGAGCGCGCGGCGGCGCCGGCGCGTCCAGAACGCCGGACGCCGCAGCCGGGGTTTCTCCCAGCGCGTCGCCGGCGGACCGCCGTCCGGACGGGAAGAGCGCTCGGACCGTGATTCCTGCGGTGTCTCGAAAGGGCCGGCGGGAACCCGGAGAACCGGCGCGTCCGCCCACTTGTCGCCCCATCCAGGATGTGTCACCAGACCTCCTGACGGTGTGGTGCGCGACACATTACCCGCGGATTTTCGACCGGGCGCGCCGGAATTCAGCCGTTTGCATTTACCGCGTCGTTTTCCATCCCTTTCGATCAACCTTTCCCGGAAGGCCGGGGAATATCCCGCGACATTCCGGATAGAATGCCGTGCACGTGCCGCCCCGAGAGAGGAACCTGTCATGACGTTCACCGTGCTCGCGGTCTGCACGGGCAACATCTGCCGGTCCCCCGCCGTCGAGACGCTGCTGCGTCATACCCTCGACGGCTCGGTCGTGGTCGGCAGCGCCGGGACGGGCGCCGTGGTGGGCCACCCGGTCGCCGAGCCCATGGCCGCGCTGCTGGCCGACGACGGGTTCGCGCCCGACGGGTTCGCGGCCCGGCAGCTCACGCCCGGCCTCGTCGAGGAGGCCGACCTCGTGCTCGCCCTCACCCCGACCCATCGCGCCCGCGTGGTCGAGACCGTGCCCGCCGCGGTGCGGCGCACGCTCACCCTCACCGAGCTCGGCAGGCTCGCGGGCACGCTGCCCGCCGGTGCCGTCACGGGGCCGGACGACGCCGCACGCCTCGCCGCCCTGCTGCCCGCGGCCCTCGGCGAGCGTCCGCGCCACGCGGGCCGCCGGTACGACGACGACGTCGTCGACCCGTACGGCCGCTCCGCGGCGACCTACCGGCGTTCGTACGAGCAGATCCGCGAGGCGCTGACACCGGTCGTGACAGCGCTGCGGGCACGAGGGGAGCTTTCACCCCCGCCACGCCGGGCTTGACGAGGCCTTTTCCGTAGACTGGCGGCGTGCCGACGATCCGAACCCTGCTGGCGCACCCGGAGCTGCGCCGGCCGAGCCCGCCCCCACCGCGGGCCGACCTCTTGCGGGTGTTCGGCGCGGGCATCGGCCTGTTCGCGGTCGGCCTGGTGGTGACGCTCGTGCTGCGGTTCGCCGCGGACGGGAGCATGGCGTCGGTCGGGATCTGCGCGGCAGGGATGGCGCTCGGCGGGCTCGGCCTGCTCTGGGCGCGCAGGCACCGCTGAGCGGGCGGGCGGGCCGCCGGGCCCGGCCAGGGGTCAGGGCCAGGCGCGTTCGGCGGCCAGCAGGCCGGCGCGGGCCGGGTCACGCAGCGCCGCCTCGAGCAGGAGCGCGTCGGCGCCCGTGATCTCCGCGAGCGCGCGGGCCAGCCCCTCGGCCGACACCGCGTGCGGCACCGCCTCGTCGTCCGCCCCGGTCACCCACCACGTCACCGGCGTCCCCTCGACGATCAGCTCGTCGTGCCGCCGCCAGGTCGCGGGGGCGTCCGGCACCAGGGCTCGCACCCGGTCGTCCAGCGCGGTCGGCTCGCCGGGGGCATCGGGCGCGACGCCGGGGTCGCCGTCGTACGGCAGGTCGAGCAGGTCGGCGAGGTCCTCGGCGACGTCGGCCGGTGCGGGAACGACGGGGCCGAGCTGGGCCCACCGCGGCGAGGACGCGACCGCGAGGTCGTCCACCGGCTCGACCGTGACGCCGCCCGGCCCGAGCGCGGGCAGCCGCACCGGGTTCAGCGGCTCGGCGTCCCCGGCCCTCGCGAGCCCGGCCAGGCCGTCCCAGACCGCGCGTGCGACCGGGACGGGCAGGCGCGCGGCCTCGTCGCCCGGCCCCTCGGGCAGCCGCTCCAGGACGGCGGGCCAGGTGCGCCCGGGCAGGTCGGCCAGGCTGCGCAGGCCGCCGACGGCGACGAGCACCGCGTCGTCGAGGCCCGCCGCGGCCGCCGGGGCCGGCGGGAGCAGGGGCGCGTCGTCGAGGGCGAACGGTGCGCCGAGCAGGCGCCGCAGGAACCACGCCGTGTACGACGGCGCCTCCCGGCCCGGCGCGTCCGGCGAGCGCACGGGCGTGAGCAGCGCGCGGCGCAGGCCGGGGTCGGCGGCGACGGCCGCGAGCGCGGCCGCGAGGTGCGGCGCGGGGGCGCCGTCGCCCGACGGCTCGTCCCGCAGGACGTCGAGGTCGCCCACCGCCTCGACGTCGCCGACCCACGCGCCCGCGCCGAGCTCGTCGGCCAGGTGCGCCAGGTACTCGTCCCAGGCGGACAGCCAGCCCGCCGGGTCGTCGGGGCCGTGGTCCCCGCCGGGTCCGTCGAGCCCGTCGGCGGTCACCACGTCGGTCACCCGGTAGACGCCGAGGTCGGCGCGCGCCCCCGCGGCGGCGGGCACGTCGTCGCCCCAGCGCGCCACGAACGCCTCGTCGACCACGGGGAGGTCGAGGTGCTCGGCGGCCCACGTGCCGGGCACCGCGGCCTCGCGCAGCGGCACGACTTCGTCGTCCGCGACCACGGGCAGCTCGCCCAGCCAGAAGGGGAGGTCGGCGGCCTCCTCCCCGGGGGTCTCCGCGACCGCGAGGCGGACCAGGTCGAGCACGGCGCGGACGATCCCCGCGGGCGGGTCGTCGGCGGTGCGCGCGCCGGGGTCGTCGGCGGTCGGCGCCGTCAGGGTACGGGCGAGGTGGTCGGGGTCGGCGGCGTCGAGCACGTCCTGGGCGGCGTCGAGCGCCGTCGCACGGACCGCCGCGTCGGCGAGGAGGCCGCGGGGCGTCGTGAGCGCCGCACCGGCACGCTGCAGGAGGGGGTGGGCGACGTCGGGGTGCAGCACCCGGACGCCGAGCACGCGGGCCGTGTCCGCGAGGTCCGGCGCGTCGAGCAGCACGGTGCCGCGAGCGCCGCGCGCCACCCGTCCGTCGGTGAGCGGCAGCGGCGCCCCTGCCACGGCCTCGAGCACGGCAGGCTCGTCGGCGTGCGCCGCGAGGGCGTCGAGGGCTGCACGCAGCAGGCCGGGCTCGGGCGGCAGGGCCTCGACCAGCTCGGCGAGGTCGGCCGGGCGGGCGCCGAGGGAGCGGGCCACGGCCTGATACCGCACGGGGACCGGGACGAGGGCGGTGGCCGACCCCGCGGCGAGCGCGCGGGCGAGCACCGCGTCCTCGCCGAGCGGGCCGACGAGGTAGGTCGCGTCCTGGGGTGCCACGCGCGGGCCGTCCCCCGCGTCGGCCCCGGAGAGGCGGAGCAGCGGTGTGCCGCGCAGCGCGTCCTCGGCCGCGGCCCGCACGGCCGCGTCGACGTCGCTCGCGGGCAGGCCGGTCGGCACGAGCCGGAGCACGTCCGCCGGGTCGCCCGCCGCGAGCTCACCGAGCAGCGCCGCGTACGCGCGGCCCGCCTCGGCCGCGACACGGTCGGTCGTCGCCCCCGGCAGCACGCCCCGCCGGCCCGGGTCCACGGGGAACGACGCGACGAGGAGCGCCGGGACGGAGAGGCGCTCGTCGGTCGGGGTCGGTGCGTGCAGCACCCCCGCCGCCGCGCGGCCCCCGGCGGGCAGCGCCCACAGCACCGACCACTCGGTGCGGCGCTCCTCGGCGGGCAGCGCGTCGTCGGGCGCGAGGGGGCCGGAGGACCTGTGCACGTGCCAGCGCGCGCCCACGTCGTTCAGCACGCGTTCGGAACCCGGCTGACCTGCGAACTCGTCCTGGACGACCACCTCGGCGAGGGCGGGCAGCGCGAGCAGGAGGGCGTCGTCGAGCGCGGCGAGCTGGGCGCTGACGGCGGCAGCGGCCTCGTCGTCGCGCAGCGCGAGCTCGACCACGGTGTCGAGCTCGTCCGCCGCGGTCCCGTCCGCCGGCTGCGGCAGCCGCAGCACGGGCAGGGAGCTCCCCCGCCCCCGCGCGACCTCCCGGATGCGCTCCCAGCCGGTATTGTCGAGGTCGGTCCCCGCGCCGGAGGCCGGCACCTGCTCGTGCCGATCGTCAGCGGGACCGCCGACGTCGGCGTCGTCCGCGGCGAGCGCCAGGTGGGCGCGGGTCGCGGCCAGCGAGAAGCGGACGCCGCCCGGGCGGGAGCGGACCACGATGTCGTCGGACACGGCGCGGACCGCTGCGAAGCCCACGCCGAACCGGCCGACCGAGGCCACCGGCCCCGCACCGGATGCGGCCGCCCCGGCACCCGGCTTCGCCGACGCCCGCAGGGACGCCAGCGACGCGACGCCCTCGGCGTCCAGCGGTGCCCCGGTGTTCGCGGCGGCCAGCCGCCAGCCCTCGTCGGAGGGCGCAAGGCGCAGCACCAGCCGGCCGGGGACGCCCGCGCGCGCCGCGGCGTCGGCGGCGTTCTGCGCGAGCTCGACGACGACGCGGTCGCGGTAGTACCCGCGGGCGTGGTCGTCCTCGGTGTTCGCGTCCTCGCGGAACCGGGTGGGGGACGCGAGCCACGCCTCGGTCACCGCGCGCCGCAGCGCGCCGGTGCCGAACGGGTCGCGGGTCACTCGGCCGGTTCGTCGTCCGTGGCCGGGACCCGCTCGATCTCGTTCTCGTCGATGAGCGGCGCCGGGGCGGGCCACTCGGTGGGCTGCTCCTCGACGTCGGTCTCCGAGTGCGCGCCGCACCCGTGGTCGAGGGAGACGACCTTGCCGTCGTCGGGCGACCACTCGTTGGCGCACACGCCGAAGAGCTGGCCCATCGACCCGGAGAGCGGGATGAGGAACGCGCACGTCATGCACTCGGCGGCCGCGGCGACCGCGCCCGCCGTCGTCGGACCGCGGGAGCCGCGGTACCAGCGCTCCGCGGCCTCCGCCCGGCCCTGGGGCGACAGCACGCGCGCCCGGGCGAGGGCCAGCTCCTCGATGGCGACCTCGTCCACCTCGGGGTCGCCGGTCGGCGTGTAGCCGGGCTCGAGGCGCGGGTCGTCCGGGCGGAACGGCAGCACGTCGCCGGGGCCGACGTCGCCGGGGCGCAGACGCTCGGCCCACGGCAGCCACGCGGGGGCGAGGACGGCCTCCTCGCCGGGCAGCAGCTCGACCTCGCTGATCGTGGCGGTGCGGCCGCGCGGCACGCGGGCCACGGTGACCGTCCAGTGCCAGCCGCGATAGCCCTTCATGGTCGCCGCGAACCGGTGCGAGGCGACGCGCTCGTCCTCGAAGACGGTGCCGAGGTGCTCCCCGACGTCCTCCGGGTGCTCCGCGACCTCCTGGGCGGCGGCGCGCGCGAGCTCGACCGCGCCGTTGAGCACGGCGTCGCGGCTGGTGCGTGCGGTGACCCGCCGGGTGGACGTGCGTGCGGCGGGCGCGATGGTCGTCACCATGTTCCTCGGGACCTCGTGGGTGTTCAGGCGTCGAAGTCGTCTGCGACCTTGCGCAGCACCTTGGCGAGCGTCTCCGTGTTCTTCGGATACCGCCCCTTGCGCAGGTCGTTCGCCACGCGGTCCAGCATCTGCGTGAGGTCCCCGACGATCACTGCCATGTCGACGGGGTCCTTGCGCTTCGCCTTCGCGACCGACGGGGCCGCGTCGAGCACCGTGACGGCGAGCGCCTGCGGACCGCGGCGGCCGTCGGCCACCCCGAAGTCCACCCGCATGCCGGGCTTGGGCACGACGCCCTGAGGAAGCGCGGAGGCGTGCAGGAACACCTCGCTGCCGTCCTCGCTGGCGATGAAACCGAAACCCTTGTCGGTGTCGAACCACTTGACCTTGCCGGTAGGCACTGCGACCTTCTTCTGTGCTTGTCGATACTGCTCGTCGGACTGCTCGGGAGACTGCTTGGTGCGGTCACGGCTGCTGCGACACCGCGCGCCACCGCTGACCGAAGGACAAGGTTACCGGGCGGAACCGCGCCGCGTCGCATGCATTCGTCCCGGCGAGGCGTCGCGGGCGGCGCGCAGCGGTCGGACGGTCATCCCGAGGTCGGCCGCGAACCGTGCCGCGACCTCGTCGGCCCAGCCCGCCGTGTCGGACACGGACCCGACCAGGTGGCCGAACAGCTCGAACGAGATGGTCCCGAACAGCGTGGTCCAGGCCACCAGGACGCGCCGGAGGGTCTCGGCGAACGCGTCGTCGGCCAGCACGTCGGCGCCGACGAGGCCGTGCTCGGCGAGGTGGTCGAGCGCCGGCGCCACGGTTCCCGGCCCGTCCGCGGTTCCTGCGGGCACGACGACGGGGCGCGCGCCCGCGGCGAACGCGTCGCCGGCGATCCGCACGAGCACGGTGATGACACGGGTGGCGGGTCCGACGGTGGTGCGCGGCGCCGCGTAGCCGGGCACGGGCGTGCCGTACAGCAGGCTGAACTCGGCGGGGTGCGCCACCGACCACTCCCGCGCGGCGCGGAACGCGGCCGACCAGCGCGCCGCGGTGTCGGCGCGGTCGGCGACGGCGCCCTCCGCGGACTCCACCGCCGCCCCGAGCTCGTCGTACGCCTCGACGAGGAGCGCGGTGAGCAGGGCGTCCCGGCTCGGGAAGTACCGGTACACGGCCGAGGACACCATCTCGACGTCCCGGGCGACGGCCCGCAGCGAGAGCCCGGCGGCCCCGTCGACGGCGAGACGAGCACGCGCGGCGTCGAGGATCTCGCGCGTGATCGTCTCGCGCGCCAGGGCGCGGGCGGTGCGGGCAGGGCTCATGCGCCCAGGGTGCCACGAGAGAGCGTCGGCCTCAAACGAGAGCATCGCTCTTGTCTTCTTCGCGCGGTCGTGCGAGGCTGGCGTCGACAGAGAGCACCGCTCTCGGATTGGAGCAATGATCATGACCGATCGCCACCTCGTCGTCGGCGCGGGCCCCGTCGGCCGGCACGTCGCCGCCCTGCTCGCCGCCCGCGGCTCGGACGTCACGGTCGTCAGCCGGTCCGGCCGCGACACCGGGATCGACGGCGTCCGGCACCTCGCCCTCGACGCCTCGGACGCCGACGCCCTCGCACGGGCCGCCGAGGGCGTCGACCACCTCTACAACGCCGCCAACCCGCCCGACTACACCCAGTGGGAGCAGGTCTGGCCGCCGCTCGCGGCCTCCCTCCTGACCGCGGCCGAGCGCTCCGGCGCCGTGTACGCGATCACGGGCGCGCTGTACCCCTACGGCCCCGTCGACGGGCCGATGACGGAGGACCTGCCCGACGTCGCGACCGACCACAAGGGCCGGATGCGCGCCAGGATCTGGGCCGAGGCCAGGGCCGCGCACGACGCGGGCCGCGTGCGCGCCGTCGAGGTGCGCGCGTCCGACTACATGGGTCCGGGGATCGGCAGCAACGGGCACATCTCGATCCAGGTGCCGGAGGCGGCGCAGGGCCGGCCCGTGCGGATGTTCGGCCGCACCGACGTGCCGCACACGTTCACCGACGTCGGCGACGTCGCGCGCACGCTCGTCGCTGCGGCGGAGGACCCGGGCGCCCACGGCCGTGTGTGGCACGTGCCGAGCAACCCGGCGGTGACCCAGGCGCAGGCACTCACCGACGTGCTCGCCACCCTCGGCAGGCCGCCGGTCGAGATCTCGTCCCTCGGCGGCGCCGAGCTGGCCGCAGCGGCCGAGCAGTCCCCGTTCCTGCGCGAGGTGCAGGAGATCATCTACCAGTGGGAGCGGCCGTACGTGCTCGACGACACCGCCGCCCGCGAGCGGTTCGGCATCGAGCCGACGCCGTGGGAGGAGGTCTGCCGCCGCACCGCGCAGAACTGACCCCCTGACGAGGGAGGGGGCGACGCGCGTAGCATCGTCAGGATGGCCTCCTCGCTCCCCGCAGCGCCGGCGGCGACACCGCGGCACTTCGCCGACGACCTCCGGCAGCGCTCCGACGCCGCGCTCGCCGCGCTCCTGCGCGCCCGCCCCGACCTCGCGACCCCCTCCCCCTCGACGCTCCGGTCCCTCGCCGCCCGCGCGTCGAGCCGCAGCTCGCTCGAGCGCGCGCTCGCCCGCGCGGACGCGCTCACCCTGCACGTCCTCGAGGCCGTGCTCGCGCTCGAGCCGCTCACCGACCCGCCCGGCGGCTCCCCCGCCGACCCTCCCGCCGCCGACCGCGCGGAGGCACCCCTCCCGCGGATCGACGCCGCCGTGGTCGCCCGTGCGCTCGGCGTCCCGGCGGACGGCCGCCCGCGGGTCGAGGCCGCCGTGCGCGCCGCGGTCGAGCACGCGCTGCTCTGGGACGCCGGCCCCCGCCCGGACGACGGGGCCGACGGGCCGTCTGCCGACCTGCGTACCGTCCCGGGCCTGGACGAGCTGCTCGGCCCCTACCCCGCGGGCCTCGGCCCGCACCTCACCCCCGCACCGGACGGCCTGGCGACAGCGGTCGGCCGCGCGCTCGGCGGCGCACCCGGCGCGGACGACGGGACGGCGGCCCTCGACGCCCTGCTCGCCGAGGCGCCCCCCGGCTCCCGCCACATCCTCGACGCCCTCGCGTGGGGCCCGCCCGTCGGCCTCGTGCCCGCGGCGGGCACCCGCCCGCGGGACGCCGTGAACTGGCTCGTCACGCAGCACCTCCTCGTCCGGTCCGACGCGCGGCACGTCGTCCTGCCGCGCGTGGCGGGGCTGGCGCTGCGCGCCGCGCGCACGCACCACGACACCCGCACGACGCCGCCGGAGCCGCAGGGCCGGGCCGTCACGCCCGCCACCGCCGACGCCGAGGCCGCGAGCGCCGCGCTCGAGCTCGTCCGCCGGGTCCGGCTGCTGCGCACGTCGTGGGACGCGGAGCCGCCGTCGGTGCTGCGGGCGGGCGGGCTCGGCGTGCGGGACCTGCGGCGGCTCGCGGCCGCGCTCGAGACGGACGAGCCGGGCGCCGCGTTCGTCGTGGAGGTCGCGGCGCTGGCCGGCCTGGTCCGCGACGACGGCGAGGCGCCGCCGTCGTACGTGGCGACCGTGACGGACTGGGACGACCTCGACGACGCCGACCGCTGGGCGCGCCTCGCGCACGCCTGGCTGGTCTCGCGCCGCGCGCCGTGGCTGGTCGGCTCGCGGGACGACAAGGGTGCCCTGCGGGCGCCGCTCTCCCCGGAGCTGCAGCGGCCGTGGGTGCCGCGCCTGCGCGACGGCTTGCTCGGCGTGCTGGCCGACGCCCGGGCGGACCACGCCGGGTCGGCGCTCGCCCCCGACGGTGCGTCCGTGGTCGAGGTGCTGACGTGGCACACGCCGCGCTCCGTGCCGCCGACGAGTGCGGTCGAGGGCCTGCTCGCCGAGGCCGGGTGGCTGGGCGTGACCGGCGCGGGCGCGCTGTCCGCGCCGGGCCGCGCCCTGCTGGCGGACGACGACCCGGCGGGGGCGCTGCGCGCCGTCCTGCCGGAGGAGGTCGACGAGATCCTGCTCCAGGGCGACCTCACCGGCATCGTCCCCGGCCGCCCGTCGCGTGCGCTCGCGCGGCTCCTCGAGCGCGCGGCGGACGTCGAGTCCCGTGGCGCCGCGACGACGGTGCGGTTCGGCGCGGCGTCGGTCACGCGCGCGCTGGACCAGGGCGAGACCGCCGACGGCCTGCTCGAGGAGCTCGCCCGCCGCTCGCCCGTGCCCGTGCCGCAGCCCCTCGACTACCTCGTGCGCGACACGGCGCGGCGGCACGGCGCGGTACGTGTGGGCGCGGCGTCGGCGTACCTGCGGGCCGCCGACGCGGCGGTGCTCACGGGGCTGGAGCACGACCCGGCGCTGGTCGGGCTCGGGCTGGTGCGTCTCGCGCCGACCGTGCTCGCGGCGTCCGTCCCGCCGGCGGCGCTGCACGAGGCGTTGCGCGAGCGGGGCCTCGTCTCGGCGCTCGAGGGTCCGGACGGTCGCGTGCTCGTGGCCCGCCGGGGCGTGACCGGCCGGGCGATGCCGGCGCCCCGGTCGGCCGCAGCGCTCCGGATGGGCGCGGGCGGCGAGGTCACGCAGCGCGCGCCGGACCCCGAGGCCCTGGTCGCCGAGCTGCGCGCCGTCGACGAGGCGGCACGGGCCGGTGCACGGGCCCGCGCCGAGGCCGCCGCCGTGGCGCGTTCCGCAGGCGGGGCGGGCGCCGTCCCGCGGCCGCGGGACGACGACGCCGAACCGGCGCGGCGCCCCGCCGACGACCTCGCGGACGACGACGCGGGAACACAGCACCCCGCCGACGGGTTGGCACTGGTGCGTGACGCGCTCCGGACCGGGTCCACCGTGATCGTCGAGGTGGCGGGACACACCGGCCGGCTGGAGCGGCGCGAGCTCAAGCCCCTGCGTCTCGACGGCGGCAGGCTCCGCGCGCTCGACCCGGACCGAGAGGCCGAGCTGACCATCGCCGTGCACCGCATCGCGTCGGTGCTCCCGACGTCCGCACCGTAGACCGCCCGCACCACCGAGGGAGACTTCATGCCCGACGGACCGCTCATCGTCCAGAGCGACAAGACCCTCCTGCTGGAGGTCGACCACCCGAGCGCCGAGCAGGCGCGCCGCTCGATCGCACCGTTCGCCGAGCTCGAGCGCGCCCCGGAGCACGTGCACACCTACCGGCTCACGGCGCTGGGCCTGTGGAACGCGCGCGCGGCCGGGCACGACGCCGAGCAGGTGGTCGACACGCTCATCGAGTACAGCCGCTACCCGGTGCCGCACGCGCTGCTGGTCGACGTCGCCGAGACGATGGCCCGGTACGGGCGCCTGCAGCTCGTCCAGGACCCGGCGCACGGGCTCGTGCTGCGCACCACCGACCGGGCGGTGCTCGCGGAGGTGCTCAAGTCGAAGCGCACGGCGGGCCTCGTGGGCGAGCGCGTCGACGAGTCGACCGTCGTGGTGCACCCGTCCGAGCGCGGCCACCTCAAGCAGGTGCTGGTCAAGCTCGGCTGGCCCGCCGAGGACCTGGCGGGGTACGTCGACGGCGAGAAGCACCCGATCGACCTCAGCCCCGTGACCGACCCCCGCACGCCGCACGAGAAGGCGGCGCCGTGGGAGATGCGGCCCTACCAGGCGCAGGCGGTCGACGGGTTCTGGCACGGCGGCTCCGGCGTCGTCGTGCTGCCGTGCGGAGCGGGCAAGACGATCGTTGGCGCAGGCGCCATGGCGAGGTCCGGCACCACGACGCTCATCCTCGTCACCAACACCGTCAGCGCGCGCCAGTGGCGCGACGAGCTGGTGCGGCGCACGACGCTGACCGAGGACGAGATCGGCGAGTACTCCGGCACCAAGAAGGAGATCAAGCCGGTCACCATTGCGACCTACCAGGTGCTCACCACCAAGCGGAAGGGCGTCTACACGCACCTCGAGCTGCTGGACGCCCGCGACTGGGGCCTCATCCTCTACGACGAGGTCCACCTGCTGCCCGCACCCGTCTTCCGCATGACGGCCGACCTGCAGGCGCGCCGCCGCCTGGGGCTCACGGCGACGCTCGTGCGCGAGGACGGCCGCGAGGACGAGGTGTTCAGCCTCATCGGCCCCAAGCGGTTCGACGCGCCGTGGAAGGACATCGAGGCGCAGGGCTACATCGCGCCCGCCGACTGCGTCGAGGTGCGCCTCACCCTTCCCGACACCGAGCGCATGACGTACGCGACGGCCGAGGCGGAGGACAAGTACCGGCTGGCCGCGTCGGCGTCGGGCAAGAAGGAGGTCGTGCAGCAGATCGTGGCGCAGCACCCGGACGACCAGGTGCTCGTCATCGGCCAGTACATCGACCAGCTCGAGGAGCTGGCCGAGCACCTGGACGCCCCGATCATCACCGGCGCCACGACGACCAAGGAGCGGCAGCGGCTGTTCGGCGCGTTCCGCGAGGGCGAGATCTCGCGGCTCGTGGTGAGCAAGGTGGCCAACTACTCGGTCGACCTGCCCGAGGCGTCGGTCGCGATCCAGGTGTCCGGCTCGTTCGGCTCCCGGCAGGAGGAGGCGCAGCGGCTGGGCCGGATCATGCGGCCCAAGGCCGACGGGCGCACGGCGCACTTCTACGCCGTGGTCGCCCGCGACACCGTGGACCAGGACTTCGCCGCCCACCGGCAGCGGTTCCTCGCCGAGCAGGGGTACGCGTACCGCATCGTCGACGCCGAGGACCTGACCGCCCCGACGTCGTGAAAACCCGCTTCACACAGGCCGTTTACCTGGGGATTCATTGCAGATGCGCAACACGGCGTCCTCCGATTGCGATGTCTTGAACCCGGGGTGACGATCAGGACGTGATGGAGTCCCCCGCAACACACGAGCACGCGCGCGAGGGTGTCCCCCGGGTGTCCCGGGGGCTCGCCGTCGCGGCGTCCGCGGGCACGGCAGCCCTCGTCGCCGCCGTCGCGTCCCAGCTGGCCGTCTCCCCCGCGGCCCTCGCGACCCCGGCGGAGCCCCGCCCGTCCGTGTCCCCCAGCCTCACCGCGGCGATGCAGGCGGAGATGATGTCCGACATCCTCCCCGCGTCGCCCCCGATCACGCTGACCGACCCCGTGACGGACGGGGTGGGCGCCCTGACCGACGCGGAGCGCCAGGACGTCCTGGAGGCGCTCGACCGGCTCGCCGACGAGTCCGACCTGCGCATGCTCGTCGTCTACCTCGAGTCGTTCGACGGCACCCAGCCCGTCGACTGGGCCAACGCGAGCGCCAACCAGTCGGGCCTCGGCACGGAGGACCTGGTGCTGGCGGTCGCGACGGCCGACCGCGAGTTCGGGCTCTCCGCCGACACCAACGTGCCGCTCACCGACGCGCAGCTGCGGCAGGTCGACGACGCGGTCGCCGCCGCGGTCGCGGACGAGCGCTGGGCCGACGCGGCGACGGAGGCCGCGGACACGGTCCGTGAGACCGGCGGCGGGTCGTCCGTCCCGTGGCTCGTCGTCGGGCTCGTGGCGGCTGGCGCGCTCCTCGCGGCGGCCCTCGCGTTCGTGGTGTGGCGGTTCGTCGTCCCGCGGCTCCGCGGGCGCACGGCAGGTCTCGGCCGCCGTCCGCAGGCCGCGGGCCCGACGGCGGACGACCTCGCGGACCTGACGCCGGCGGAGCTGGACGAGCGCGCGGCGTCGGCCCTGGTCGCGATCGACGACGCGCTCAAGACCTGCGAGCAGGAGCTCGGCCTCGCCCGCGCGGAGCTGGGTGAGGACGCGACCCGTGACTTCGAGGTGATCCTCGCGCGCGCGACCGCCGACGTGCGGGAGGCCTTCGCGATCCGCCAGGAGCTGGACACCGAGGAGTCCGGCAGCGACGCGGAGACCGACGACCCCACCCGCCGGGAGGCGCTGGCCGCGGTGCTGGCGCTGTGCGAGCGCGCGGCCGACACGCTCGACGCGCACACGCGCGCGTTCGACGACCTGCGGCGCCTGCAGCAGCGCGCGCCCGAGCTGCTCGACGACGTCGTGGCCCGCGAGCCGGAGGTCGCGGGCCGCGTGGCCGCCGCGCGCGGGGTGCTCGACGAGCTCGCGGCCGCCTACCCCGCCGCGACGCTCGCCCTGGTCGCCGGCAACCCGGAGCAGGCGGAGCTGCTGCTCGCCAACGCCAAGGAGGCGGTGGCGGCGGGCCGCTCGGCGGTGGACGCCGGGCAGAAGGCCGTCGCCGTGTCGCACGCGCGCGGTGCCCAGAACGCGCTCGGCCAGGCCACGACGCTGCTCGACGCGATCGACGCCACCGCGGAGCACCTCAGGGACGCGGCGGGCCGGCTCGACAAGGCGATCGCGTCCCTCACGCAGGACGTGGTCGCCGCGCGCGCCATCGAGGGCGACTTCCGGATCACGCTCGCGCGCACGGCGGCGCAGGCGGCGCTCAAGCACGTCGAGGTGACGCGCGAGGGCGGTGACCCGCTCGAAGGGCTGCACCGCGTCGCGGTCGCCGAGGCCTCGCTCGACGCGGCCCTCGCGTCCACGCGCGACCTGACCGAGGTCAGGGCGCGGGCCTCCGCGCTGCTGCGCGACATCCTCGGCCGCGTCGACGCGCAGCTCGCGCAGACCGGCGACTTCGTCGCCACGCGCCGCGGTGCGATCGGTGCGACGGCGCGCACCCGGCTGGCCGAGGCGGTCCGCCTGGCCGACGTTGCGCGCGCCCTGCAGCCGACCGACCCCGCCGCGGCGCTCGGCGAGGCGCAGCGGGCCGGTGTCGTGCTCCGCGAGGCCGCACGGCTCGCCCGCGAGGACGCCGACGCTGCCGTCGCGGCGGCCGAGGCGGCCCCGGCCGAGGAGGGCGGCGAGGCCAACGGCCCGATCACCGGCGGCATGGTGCTCGGCGGCATCCTGCTCGACCCGCACCTCGTGCGCTCCCGTCGCCGCGCCGGCACGGCGCGCATCGGTGGCGGGTTCGGCGGCGGCGGGTTCGGCGGGGGCCGGCCGCTCACGCTGCGGCGGCTGGGCACGCTGCGCGTGCGGCGCTGACCCCCGCTCGTCCGCTCAGTGCTCCAGGATCACCGTGCCCTCGGCGGGGTCGCGGTCACCTTCGGGCTGCGTGCGGCGGGCGTTGTGCCCGCGAGAGGCCTCCTCGAGCACAGCGAGCTGGTCGGACGAGAGCTCGACGGGCGTCGTGTACACGATCCACTGCACGCCCTCGGTGCAGGGCGGGGTCGTGAGGCTGCCGGTGTAGGTCTCGAAGGCGGGGTCCTGGGGGACCATCGCCGAGAGGTAGAACGGAAGGTCCCTGCCCCCCGGCTGCGCCGCGCCGTCGACGAACGGCTGCCACATCGGGTTGGTCTCCGGACCTTCCTGCGCGAGCACGGCCAGGACGAGGATGTCGCCACCGGGCGTCGCGTGCACGAGGTGGAACTCCGCCGCCATGGCCTCGCCGTCGACCGTGTGCTCCGACGGCACGTGGAAGTGCAGCTGGGCGATGTCGTAGTTCAGCCCGCTCCACTCCACGCGCGACGACGCGGTGCCGGGCACGAGCTGGATCGTGTGGCCGGTGTCGACCGACTGTGCCGTGGTCGGCGTCGACGTGATGCGCGGCCGCTCCGTCGTCGTCTCGGACGGGTGCGCGGGCAGGTCGATCGGCGACTGCGCGTGCCCGGTCGAGCAGGTCTCGAAGTCGGCGGACAGGTCGCCCCACGCGTCCTGGCCCGCCTCGCCGTCGTACGTCCAGTGCACCTCGCCGGCGTCGGCGGGCGGGGGTGCGTCGCCGCCGCTCTCCGTGGCACCGGCCGTGCAGGACGCGAGGAGCGGGAGGAGCAGGAGGGCGGGCAGGGCGCGCTTCGTCATGGGCGAATTATGGGCCCCCACCAGCCTAGAGATAGCGCAGCGGGTCGAACTCCTCGATCGGGATGATGCGCACGCGCGGCAGCATCGTCGTGAAGGCGTCGGCGTCGGCCTCGAGGTCGTACATCGTCAGCCCGCGCTGCTCGAGCTCCGTGAACCGGGCGTTGACGAACTCCCGGAACCCGATGAGGCCGACGCGCCGGTCCTCGTCGGCCAGCAGCGCCTCGATCTGCGGCAGGAAGTCGCCGTCGTGGCTCGCGAGCAGCACGTCGCCGGGCCGGTCCATGAGCGCGTCGAGCGTGCGCTGGATACCGACGTCGACCACCTTCTCCGCGCCCTGCGCGGCCAGGGGGATCGGCCGGTAGCCCATCGCCAGCAGCGCCTGGACGAACGGCATCGGCATCTGGCCGGAGGTGGCGTTGAGGAAGAACAGCGGCACGACGTCCTGCGACCACACCTTCTCCGCGAAGGCCGAGATGCGGTCCCAGCGGGGCCGCTCCTCGGGGGCCGGGCGCCGGTTGAGCACGTTCATGCCGAGCGTGGCATCGATGTTCTCGCCGTCGACGATGAGATACGTGCGCCGGGGCGTCGTGGCCCCCGGGTCCTGCGAGAACGCTGCTGACATGCGACACAGCGTAGCCCTGCCGCGGGCGGCGGGCCGGACGGCCGCCGTAGCCATGCCGCCCCGGGCGATTTCCCGGGCGAAACTCAGGCATCGTCCAGGAACCGGAAGCACACTGGAGGTATGGCTACTCCTGAGGCGCGTCTCGTCGTCGTCGACGACGAACCGAACATTCGTGAGCTCCTGTCCACCTCCCTGCGGTTCGCGGGCTTCGAGGTACATGCGGCCGCGGACGGCAACGGCGCCCTTCAGCTCGTCCGCGACGTCGAGCCCGACCTCGTGGTGCTCGACGTGATGCTCCCCGACATGGACGGCTTCACCGTGACGCGCCGCATGCGCGCGACCGGCCGGCACACCCCCGTCGTCTTCCTCACCGCGA
>DATGOB010000183.1:0-6358 GCA_036010205.1 Promicromonospora sp.
GGCGTGGGTATGGCGTCGTGGGGTTAATGGTGGTTAACCTCTGTGGCATGCGCAACATGCATCCACCAGAGAACCCGGAGCTCACCAAGCTCCGGGACGCGGTCAGGGACTTCGCCGACCGCGAGATCGCGCCCCACATCGCCCGATGGGACAGGGAGAGTCGCCTGCCCGTCGAGGTGGTGCACCAGATGGGTGAGCTGGGCCTCTTCGGCCTGACCGCCCCGGAGGAGTACGGCGGGTCCGACCTCGGGCTCACCGGCCTCAGCATCGCGGTCGAGGAGATCGGCCGCGTCGACCAGTCCGTCGGGATCACGCTGGGGGCCGGTGTCGGCCTCGGCGTCGGGACCCTGCTGGCCTACGGCACGCAGGAGCAGAAGGAGACCTGGCTGCCGGACCTCGTGGCCGGCCGCACGCTCGGGGCGTTCGGCCTCACCGAGCCGGGCGCGGGCAGCGACGCCAACGCCATGGCCACCACGGCAGAGCTCGTCGACGGCCAGTGGGTCGTCAACGGCGCCAAGCAGTTCATCACCAACTCGGGCACGCCGATCACCAGCGTCTGCACCGTCGCGGCGCGCACCGGCACCACGCCGGACGGCCGCCCCGAGCTGAGTGCCGTCATCGTGCCGACCGACACGCCGGGGTACGTCGTCGAACCCCTGCACGACAAGATGAGCTGGCGCTCGTGCGACACCCACCCGCTGCGCTTCGAGGACGTGCGTGTGCCGGAGGCCAACCTGCTGGGCGTGCGCGGCAACGGGTTCAAGCAGCTCATGACCTGCCTGAACACCGGGCGTGTCGCCGTCGCGGCGCTCGCGACGGGCTGCATCCAGGCGATGCTCGAGCTCGCCGTCGAGCACGCGGGCGTCCGGCCCACGTTCGGCGGGCCGATCGGCCGCAAGCAGGGTGTCGCGTTCCAGATCGCCGACCTCGAGGTCATGCTCCAGGCGAGCCGCGCGCTCACCTACCGGGCGGCGATGCTCAAGGACACCGGGGCGCCGCTGGACGAGTTCCGCCGCGCGTCGTCGGTGGCCAAGCTGTACGCGACGGAGTCCGCCGTCACGGCCACGCGCATCGCGGCGCAGGTCTTCGGCGGGTACGGCGTCATGGAGGACGGCCCGATCGCGCGCTTCTACCGGGACGCCAAGGTGCTGGAGATCGGCGAGGGCACCTCGGAGCTCCAGCGCATGCTCATCGCCCGCGGCCTGGGTCTCCCGGTGGAGTAGGGGCCCGCTGGTTCCCGGGCGGGGTCCGCTGAGATCTGGTGTCCACGTCGAGATCTGGCCGTGCACGGCCAGATCTCGACGGCAGCACCAGATCTCAGCGGCCGCGGCGGTCGGCGGCCGCGGCGGTCAGGGGCCGCAGCCCGTCAGGGGTGCAGGGCTCGCTGCGCCATGCCGGTCAGCAGCGCGTGCATCGTCGCGCGGTTGATGCGGGCGCTGTGCGGGGTCGAGTTCAGCAGGCCGAAGGCGGCCTGCACCGCGGCACGGGCCTCGGCCGGGCCGAGGTCGGGTCGCAGGGGGCGCAGGGCGTCGGTCCAGACGTCGATGTAGGCGAGCTGGTGCTTGCGCACCTGGGCCCGCGCCTCGGTGCCGAGCACGTCCCACTCGCGCTCCTGGATGACGATGAGCGCGGGGTTGTCGAGCGCGAAGTCCGCGTGCCGTGCCACGAGCGCGTGCAGCGCGGCCTGCGGCGACGCCGCGCCCGACAGCAGCTCGCGCGCGCCGGCCAGGAGCTGGTCCGAGGCGTGCAGCAGGCACTGGCCGAGGATGTCCTCCTTGCCCGCGAAGTGCTTGTAGAGGGCGGGGCCGGAGACGCCGACGGCGGCGCCGATGTCGCCCATGGCGACGCCGTGGAAGCCGCGCGCCGCGAAGAGGTCGGCCGCCGTGTCCAGGATCTGCTGCCTGCGCGGTGTCACGAGAAGGAGTCTAGGGAGGTGAGCGGCACGAGGCCCGGAGGGTTCCACGATGTGGTTAACGCGCGTTAACCCACCGGGCTATGCTGCGGCACATGACCACCGACACGGGTGTTGGAACGGGCCAGGGCGCCGGTCTGCGCGAGCTCACCGCGCAGCTGCGCGAGCGCCTGGAGCGAGCGCGGCAGGGCGGCTCGCCCGCCGCGCGCGAGAAGCACACGGCCCGCGGCAAGCTGCTCGCCCGCGACCGTGTGGACCGGCTGCTCGACGCAGGCTCGCCGTTCCTCGAGATCGGCGCGCTGGCCGCGTACGACATGTACGGCGACGAGTGGGCGGTGCCCAGCGCGGGCATCGTCACGGGGATCGGCCGGATCGCGGGGCGGCAGTGCGTGGTGGTCGCCAACGACGCGACCGTCAAGGGCGGCACGTACTACCCGGTGACCGTCAAGAAGCACCTGCGCGCCCAGCAGGTCGCGGCCGAGAACCACCTGCCGTGCGTCTACCTGGTCGACTCCGGCGGCGCCTACCTGCCGATGCAGGACGAGGTGTTCCCCGACCGCGAGCACTTCGGCCGCATCTTCTACAACCAGGCGAACCTGTCGGCGCGTGGCATCCCGCAGGTCGCGGCGGTCATGGGATCGTGCACGGCGGGCGGCGCGTACGTGCCTGCGATGAGCGACGAGGCCGTCATCGTGCGTGACCAGGGCACCATCTTCCTCGGCGGCCCGCCGCTCGTGCAGGCCGCGACGGGCGAGGTGGTCACCGCGGAGGAGCTGGGCGGCGGCGTCGTGCACACCACGACCTCCGGCGTCGCGGACCACCTGGCCGACGACGACGCGCACGCCCTGCGCATCGTGCGCGAGATCGTCGCGACCACACCGGCCCCGACGCCGGTGCTCGACCGGGTGCCGCCCGAGGAGCCCGAGCTCGACCCCGACGGCCTCTACGACGTGCCCGCCGACCCCCGCACGCCCTACGACGTGCGCGACGTGATCCGCCGCATCGTCGACGGCTCGCGCCTGACCGAGTTCAAGGCCCGGTACGGCGAGACCCTCGTGTGCGGGTTCGCGCACATCGACGGCTACCCCGTCGGCATCGTGGCCAACAACGGCATCCTGTTCTCGGAGTCCGCGCTCAAGGGCGCCCACTTCGTGCAGCTCTGCGACCAGCGGCGCATCCCGCTGGTGTTCCTGCAGAACATCGCCGGGTTCATGGTCGGAAAGGAGTACGAGCACCGCGGCATCGCCAAGGACGGCGCCAAGCTCGTCACCGCCGTGGCCTGCACGTCCGTGCCGCGGTTCACCGTGGTGCTCGGCGGGTCGTTCGGCGCGGGCAACTACGGCATGAGCGGCCGCGCCTACGACCCCCGGTTCCTGTGGATGTGGCCCGGCGCGCGCATCTCCGTCATGGGTGGGGAGCAGGCGGCGTCGGTGCTCGCCACGGTGCGCAAGGACCTCGCGCCCGAGGACGTCGAGGCGTTCAAGGAACCGATCCGCGCGCAGTACGAGGCCCAGGGCAACCCCTACTACGCCACCGCCCGGCTCTGGGACGACGGCGTGATCGACCCCGCCGACACCCGCCGCGTGCTCGCGCTCGGCCTGGCCGCGACCGCCGCCGCCCCGATCGCCGCGCCGTCCTACGGCATCTTCCGGATGTGAGGCACCCGTGATCCGAACCCTCCTGGTCGCCAACCGCGGCGAGATCGCCCTGCGGGTCATCCGCACCGCGCGGCGTCTCGGCCTGCGCACGGTCGCCGTCTTCTCCGACGCCGACGCCGGCGCGCCGCACACCCGGGCCGCCGACGTCGCCCTGCGCGTCGGCCCGGCGCCCGCCGCCGAGTCCTACCTGTCCGTGCCCGCCCTGCTGGCCGCCGCCAAGGAGTCCGGCGCCGACGCCGTGCACCCCGGGTACGGGTTCCTCTCCGAGCAGGCCGACTTCGCGCGCGCCGTGCTCGGCGCCGGGCTGACCTGGGTGGGGCCGCCGCCCGAGGCGATGGACGCCATGGCGCGCAAGGACGCGGCACGCGGCATCGCCGAGAAGGCGGGGGTGCCCGTGCTGCGGGAGGTCCCGCTGGACCAGCCTCGCGGGTCCGCGGACCGGGTGGCCGTGGCCGAGGACGTGGCGTACCCCCTCCTGGTCAAGGCCGCGGCGGGCGGTGGCGGGAAGGGGATGCGCATCGTGCGCGAGCCCGGCGAGCTCGCCCCCGCCCTCACCGCCGCCCGGCGCGAGGCCGCCGCCGCGTTCGGGGACGACACCGTCCTGCTCGAACGCTTCGTCGAGCGCGGCAGGCACATCGAGGTGCAGGTCCTCGCCGACCAGCACGGCACCGTGCTGCACCTGCACGAGCGCGACTGCTCCGCCCAGCGCCGCCACCAGAAGGTGCTCGAGGAGGCGCCCGCGCCCGACCTCGACCCCACCCTGCGCGACCGGCTCCACACCTGGGCGGTCGACCTGGCCCGCGAGGTCGCCTACACCGGGGTCGGCACGGTCGAGTTCCTCGTCGAGGACCCGGCGGCGCCGCGCAGCGAGCGGTCCGGGACGACCGACGTCGGCGCGTGGTTCCTCGAGATGAACACCCGCCTCCAGGTCGAGCACCCCGTCACCGAGGAGGTCGTCACCGTGCGCGGCGAGCGCCTCGACCTCGTCGAGCAGCAGCTCCGCGTCGCCGCGGGTCTCGAGCTCGGCTTCGGGCAGGACGACGTCGCCGTCGACGGCCACGCGATCGAGGCCCGCGTCTACGCCGAGGACGCGTTCAACGGGTTCCTGCCCCAGGCAGGCACCGCCACCCGCGTGCGCTGGCCCGAGCACGCGCGCGTCGAGGCGGGCGTCGAGGACGGCACCGTGGTGCCCGCCGTCTACGACCCGATGATCGGCAAGGTCGTCGCGCGCGGCCCCGACCGCGAGACCGCCCGGCACGCCCTGGTCGACGCTCTCGACGCGACCGTCGTCGGCGGGCTCGTCACCAACACCGGGTTCGTGCGGGCGCTCGCGGACTCACCCGCGTTCCGGGACGGCGAGGTGCACACCACGTGGCTCGACACCGCCGTCCTGACACCGCCCGACCCGCGGCCCGCGCTGGTCGCGGCCGCGTGGGGCGTCGCGGCGGCCGCCGCGCGCGACGGCGGCGACGGGTGGCGCCTCGGCGCCCCGCCCGCCGACGCCTGGGTCGAGCTCGACGACGACGTGCTGCGGGTGAGCCTGGACCGCGGCGAGGTCCGTCGCGAGGGCGAGCCGCCGACGTCGTGCCGCACGGCGGGGCCCGTGCCGGACGGACCGCCCGGGCGGCTGACGGGGGAGTGCGTGCTGCAGGTCGACGGGGTCACGGCGCGGTTCGACCTCGACGTGCGGCCGTGGTGGGTCGAGGTGACGACACGCGGCCACACGGTCCGGTTCACGCGCCCTGGTGCCACGCGCGCGGCACGCGCCGAGCTGTCCGACGGCGTCGTGGTCGCCGCGATGCCGGGCTCGCTCGCCCGCGTCGAGGTGGCCGACGGCGACGTCGTGACCGCGGGGCGGACGCTCGGCGTGCTGGAGGCGATGAAGATGGAGCTCACGCTGGCGGCGCCGGCCGACGGCGTCGTGCGGGTGCGCGCTGCCGCGGGGGAGCAGGTCGCGGCGCGGCAGGTGCTGTTCGAGATCGAGGCGGGGACCTCCGATGACTGAGCCAAGGCGCCCCCAGGTGGTGCCCGACCCGGCGCTGCCGGGCCGGGTCACGATCTACGAGGTGGGCCCGCGCGACGGCCTGCAGAACGAGGACGCCGTCGTCCCCGCCGAGGTCAAGGTGGGCCTGGTCGAGCGGCTGCTCGACGCCGGGCTGCCCGTCGTCGAGGCCACGAGCCTCGTGCACCCGCGCTGGGTGCCGCAGCTCGCCGACGCCGCCGAGGTGCTCGGCGCGCTGGTCGACCGGCTCGGTGACCGCGCCCGCGACCTGCCCGTGCTGGTGCCGAACGAGCGCGGCCTGGACCGTGCCGAGGAGCTGGGGCTGCGGCACGTCGCGGTGTTCGCCAGCGCCACGGAGTCGTTCGCGCGACGCAACCTGAACCGGTCGCTGGACGAGCAGTACGCCATGTTCGAGCCGGTGGTCGCACGGGCGCGCGCCGCAGGGATGCGCGTGCGCGCGTACGTGTCGATGTGCTTCGGCGACCCGTGGGAGGGGAACGTGCCGGTGCAGCAGGTCGTCGCCGCCGCGTCGCGGCTCATGGACCTCGGCGCGCACGAGCTGTCCCTCGGCGACACGATCGGCGTCGGCACACCGGGGCACGTCGTCGCTCTGCTGGACGCGCTCAACGCGGCGGGCCTGCCGGACGACGTGCTCGCGCTGCACGCCCACGACACCTACGGGCAGGCGCTCGCCAACGTCGCCGCGGCGCTCCGGCACGGGGTGACGACGTTCGACGCGTCGGCGGGCGGGCTCGGCGGCTGCCCGTACGCGGAGTCGGCGACGGG
>DATGOB010000184.1:0-4828 GCA_036010205.1 Promicromonospora sp.
CCGCCGTCGGTGGCGACGAGGTCCATCTCGCGGTCCTCGAAACCGAGCTGGTAGGTGCGCGCCGTCGACCCGTTGAGCAGGCGCAGCCGCACCCGCTCGCTGGTCACCTCGTGGTAGGCGCCGCGGGTGCCGTTGGTCAGCACGACGTCGCCCAGCGTGCCCGGCTCCTCACCGTCGTCGTCGAGCTCGAGCTGCCCGTCGGCGCCGAGCACCTTGTCCTGGACGACCACCGGCACGTCGTCGACGCCGTAGGTGTGCGGCAGGTCGGCGGCGGCGGAGGCGTCGTCGTCCAGGAGGAACAGGCCCGCCAGGCCGCGGTAGACGTGCTTCTCCGTCTGCCCGTGCGGGTGCGGGTGGTACCAGAGGGTCGCGGCGGGCTGGTCGATGCGCCACGTCGGGCGCCACGTGTCGCCGGGGGCGACCTCCTGGTGCGGGCCGCCGTCCATCGCGGCGGGCAGGTGCATGCCGTGCCAGTGCACGCTCGTGGGCTCGGGCAGGTCGTTGGTCACCTCGACGGCGACGCGCTCGCCCCGCTCCGCCCGCAGGGTAGGGCCGAGGTAGGGCCCGTCGAACCCCCAGGTCAGGGTCTGCACGCCCGGCACGAGCTCGGACGTGCCTTCCTGGGCGGTGAGGCTGAAGACGCGCGTGCCGTCGACCACCCGGGACTCCGCCAGGGGCGGGATCGCCAGCTCGGTGTCGAACGGGACCTCGTCCACCGGGCTCACCGAGCCCGGCACGAGGGCGCAGCCCGCGAGCGCCGGCACGACGGCTGCCGCGGCGGCGAGCGCGGCGCGCCGTGCCGACCGGCCCTGCAGCGACCGCCTCATCGCTGCACGCCGCGCACGCGCTGGACGCCGGCGGCCACGAGCCCGGCGAGAGCGCCCCACCCGGCGTCCATGGCGAGGGCGAAGAGGAGGGTCCACGCGGGCGCGCCGGTGCCAGGGCCGCCGAACCCGGCGAGGACGGGGAAGAGCAGCCCGGCCGCGTGCGCGAGCAGACCGTAGGCGAGGCCGGTCAGGGTCAGGGTGAGCACGGGCCGCGGCACGCGCCCCAGGCCGACGACGCCGATCCACACCACGGCGGTGAGCCCGATGATGAGCAGGGCGCGCGGTGCGCCGGTGCCCAGCAGCCCGGTGAGCCCGGTGAGGGGCCAGAGCAGGAAGAGCGCGGCCAGCCCGGCGACGACGCCCCACGGGATCGGGGCGGGGACGGGGGCGGACGCGTTCTGGGGAAGGTGCTGTGAGGTCATGCCTCGACGGTGCCTCCCTGGCCCTGTCCGCCACATCGGCCCCGGATCGTCTCCTGGTGTCGCTCCGGGGCGACACCACCCTGACTCCTGCGGGCTGATGCCTCAGGGGCGCGCGGTCCGTAGGGTGACGGTGTGGCTGATCAGACGGGCACCACCCCGGCGCGGACCGTCGACCCGCGCGTGACGGACGTCGCCCTGGGCATCGCGATGGCGCTCGTGGTCGCCGTCGTCATCGCGGCCGACCGGGACGCGGCGGCGCACGCCGGGCCGGGCGCGTACCTGTTCGCGGGGGGCTTCGGTGCGCTGGTGCTGCTGCGGCGGCGCCTGCCGCGCGTCATGGTGGTCGCGACGGTGCTGGCGGTGTTCGTGTACTACACGGTGGGCTTCGCGCCCATCGGCATGGCGCTGCCCGCGATCGCGGCGCTGTACTCGGCCGCCGAGGTGCGGCGTACGGGCTGGGCGGTGGGCGGCGGCGTGGTGCTCGTGGCGGTGGCGACGTACTACCGCGTGACCGGTGACGACGCGGAGGAGTACCTGACGCCGTACGACCTGGTGACGAACATCGCGCTCGTCGCGGCGGCGATCGCGCTGGGCGTGGCGGTGCGGCTGTCCCGGGAGGCGCGGCAGCACGAGGCCCGCGCCGCGGAGCAGCGGCTCCAGGCCGAGCGTCTGCGGATCGCGCGCGACCTGCACGACATGGTGGGCCACAACCTGTCGGTGATCGCGCTGCACTCGAACGTCGCGGCCGAGGCGGTGGGACGGGACGACGACGCGGCGCGCGGGGCCCTTGAGCACGTGCGGGAGGCGACGTCGGGCACGCTGCACGCGCTGCGCTCCACCGTGCGGGTGCTGCGCGGCCCGGTCGGCGCCGGGGCGCCGACTGCCGCGGACACGTCGCCGACGGGCCTCGCGGGCGTCGAGGCGCTGGCCGAGCCCGCACGCGCCGCGGGGCTGCGGGTGCGTGTCGACGTCGACGTGCTCGACGGCGCGCTCGACGGCGCGGTGGACGCCGCCGCCTACCGGATCGTGCAGGAGTCCCTGACGAACGTGCTGCGGCACGCGCAGGCCACGCGCGTGACGGTCGCGGCGCACGTCACGGGCAACCGCCTCCTGGTCCGCGTGGCCGACGACGGCAGGGGCGCGGGCCAGCGCCTCGTGCCCGGCTCGGGCATCTCGGGGATGCGCGAGCGGGCGGGTCTGCTCGGCGGCAGCCTCGTGGTGCACGACGACCAGGAGGGCGGGTTCGTGGTCCACGCGGACCTGCCGACGCGGCTGGACGGTTGACCCCCGTGACCGACCCCGACGAGTGACACAGGTGAGACTGGTCCCATGATCCGGATCGTGCTGGTCGACGACCAGGAGCTCGTGCGCGCGGGGCTGCGTGCCCTGGCGGAGAGCGACGGCGACATCGCCGTCGTCGGGGAGGCCGCGGACGGCCGCGCCGGGCTGGCGCGCGTGCGCGAGCTCCACCCCGACGTCGTGCTCATGGACATCCGCATGCCGGTGCTCGACGGGCTGGCCGCGACGCGCGAGATCGTGGCCGACCCGGAGCTGTCCGGCACGCGCGTCGTCGTGCTCACCACGTTCGACGAGGACGAGCACGTGGTCGAGGCCGTCCGGTCGGGCGCGGCGGGCTACCTGCTCAAGGACGTGGCACCGGCCGAGCTCCGGCGTGCGGTCCGCGTGGTCGCGGCGGGCGACGCGCTGCTCGACCCCGCCGTGACGGCCACGGTGCTGCGCGCGGTCGCCGCGGGCCCCGCGCCCCGGACCGGCGGGGAGGACCGGCTCGCGGTCCTCACCGACCGGGAGCGCGAGGTGCTGCGGGAGCTGGGCCGGGGCCTCACGAACGACGAGATCGCCCGCGAGCTGTACCTCAGCCCGGCCACCGCCCGCACCTACGTGAGCCGCCTGCTGGCCAAGCTCGGCGCGCGCGACCGCGCGGCGCTGGTGATCCTCGCCTACGAGACGGGGCTGGTCACGCCCTGAGCCGCACCGGGCGTCACAGCTCGCGCAGCCGCGGCAGCACGTCCTCGCCGAACTGGGTGAGGAACCGCTCCTGGTCGTGGCCGGGGCCGTGCACGACGAGGTGGTTGAGCCCGGCGTCGACGTAGGGCTTGATCATCGCGACGGCCTCCTCGGGGTCGGACGCGACGATCCAGCGCTTGGCGACCTGCTCGATCGGCAGCTCGTCGGCGAGCCGCTCCATCTCGGTGGCGGAGTTGACGCTGTGCTTCTGCTCGGGCGTCAGCGACAGGGGTGCCCAGAACCGCGTGTTCTCGAGGGCCTTCTCGGCGTCGCGGTCGTAGGAGATCTTGATCTCGATCATCTTGTCGATGCCCGCGACGTCGCGCTCGGCCGCCGCCGCACCCTCGGTCACGGCCGGGACGAGCTTCTCGGTGTACAGGTCCATGCCCTTGCCCGAGGTGCAGATGAAGCCGTCGCCCGCGCGGCCCGCGTACTTCGCGACGACGGGGCCGCCCGCCGCCACGTACACCGGGACGGGGGTCTCGGGGCGGTCGTAGATCGTGGCGCCGACGAGCGTGTAGTAGTCGCCCTCGAAGTCCACGGTGTCCTCGGTCCACAGCGCGCGCATGAGGCGCACGGCCTCGCGCAGGCGGGCGAACCGCTCCTTGAACTCCGGCCACTCGCGGCCCGAGACGGCGGTCTCGTTGAGCGCCTCGCCCGTGCCGACGCCGAGGATGACGCGGTTGTCGGTGAGCAGCGCGAGCGTCGCGAACTGCTGTGCGATCACCGCGGGGTTGTACCGGAACGTGGGGGTCAGCACGCTCGTGCCGAGCTGGATGCGGGACGTGCGCTCCCCCGCCGCCGCGAGCCACGCGAGCGCCGACGGCGCGTGGCCGCCCTCGTGCCGCCACGGCAGGAAGTGGTCGGAGACCATGGCGCTGTCCAGTCCCACCTCCTCGGCGCGGACGGCGAGCTCGACGAGCTCGCGGGGACCGAACTGCTCTGCGGACGCCTTGTACCCGATCTTCACAGTCACGAGAACGACCCTACGCCGGTTCGTCCTGCCGTGAGCCGCCACGTCGCGCACGTCACATCGCTGCTGCTCACAGCGAATTTCTTGCCGCGGGCACCCGTCGTCTCAGCCGTGCAGCGCCCGGTACGTGCGGCTCGTCAGCCCGTGATCCAGGTGCGGCTCGAGCCACGCACTCGCCTCGACCAGCCGCGGCAGCGACACCCCGGTCTCGACACCGAGCCCGTCGAGCATCCACACGAGGTCCTCCGTCGCGAGGTTGCCCGTCGCCGACTCCGCGTACGGGCAGCCGCCGAGCCCGCCCGCCGCCGCGTCGAACGTCGTCACCCCGTGCCGGAGCGCCGCGGCGACGTTCGCCAGCGCCTGTCCGTACGTGTCGTGCGCGTGCAGCGCGAGCACGTCGTCCGGCAGGCCCGCCGCGTTCAGCGCGTCGAGCAGCGCGACGACGTGCCCCGGCGTGCCGACGCCGATCGTGTCGCCGAGCGACAGCTCCTGCGCGCCGAGGTCCATGAGCCGCGTCCCGGCGGCGACGACCTGCTGCACCGGCACGTTCCCCTCCCACGGGTCGCCGAAGCACATCGACA
>DATGOB010000185.1:0-2450 GCA_036010205.1 Promicromonospora sp.
CTGCCGCCGAGGCGCCGACGCCCACGCCGACCCCGTCGCCCACGCCGAGCCCGACGCCGTCGGCCACGGCGAGCCCGAGCCCGTCGCCGTCCCCTGCCACGCCGACCGCCGCCCTGCTGCAGGGCGTACCGACGCAGGAGCCGCAGCACTCCCGGACGCAGGCGGTCGCGGTGCAGGAGGACGATCTCCTCACGCCGCTCGGCTGGGTCGGGGTGCTCGGCGCGGGCGCGCTGCTCACCGTCGGCGGCCTGCTGCTGCTCTGGCGGCGCCTCACCTGACGGGCCGGGGCAGACTGGGGTCGTGACCACACCCGTGACCACCCCGGCCGGACTGCTCCTGACCCCCGGCGCGGGCGCGAGCAGCGAGAGCCCCGCGCTCGTCACCGTCGAGCGTGTGCTGGCCGAGGCACCCGCTCCGCTGCCCGTGCGCCGCGTCGACTTCCCCTACCGGCTCGCGGGCCGCCGCATGCCCGACCGGCCCCCTGTCGCCGTCGCGCACCTGCGGGAGACGGCGGCCGCATGGGCGGGCGAGCTCGGCGTGCCGACCGACCGGCTGCTGCTCGGCGGGCGCTCCTACGGCGGGCGGATGTGCTCGATGGCGGTCGCGGAGGGGCTGCCCGCCGCCGGACTGGTGCTGCTGAGCTACCCCCTGCACCCGCCAGGGAAGCCGGAGCGGCTGCGTGTGGAGCACTTCGGCGCGATCCGCGTGCCCACGCTCTTCGTGTCGGGCGACAAGGACCCCTTCGGCACGCCCGACGAGCTCGCCGAGCACGTCGCGGCGATCCCCGGCCCGGTCACGACGGTGACGCTGCCCGGCGCGCACGACATGCGCGGCGTCGGGCGGCAGCAGGCCGTCGCGGAGGCGGTGGCCGACTGGGTGGCGTCGCTCTGACGACCCGCCGGTACGCTCAGCGCCCGCCGGCCGGCTTCTCGGGGTACTCGGGCGGCGTCTTGTCGAGCTCGATCGCGATCTCGCGGCGCTCCGCGACGATGCGCCCGCGCTCCTCGTCGCGCTGCCGCAGCGCGTCGGCCTGGAGGTCGGCGTCGAGGTGGTCCCAGTACAGGGTCCCGTCGAGGTGCTGGGACTCGTGGATGAAGCACCGCGCGAGGTAGCCCTCACCGGAGAGCTCGACAGGCGCCCCGTGCTGGTCGACCCCGCGCACGCTCGCGCGGCCCGGACGAGCGAGCGGCTCGTACGCGCCCGGCACGGACAGGCAGCCCTCCTCCTCCGTCTCGGACTCGGCGTCGAGGTCCATCTCGAGCACCGGGTTGACCACGTGCCCGACGTGCCGGTCCCCTGCCGCGTCCGTGAGGTCGTAGACGAACACCCGCAGGTCGACGCCGACCTGCGGCGCCGCGAGGCCGACGCCCTGCGCCGACTCCATCGTGGCGAACATGTCGTCGACGAGCCGCGCGAGCTCCGGCGTCGAGAACGCCTCGACCGTGCGGGCGGGCGTGTGCAGCACCGGCTCGCCGATCTCGGTGATCCGCAGGACGCGCCCGCGCTCGACCTCCGGCGACAGCGCCGGGTACTCCTCGACGGCCTGTCCGAGCAGGTAGGTGACGGGCTTACGACGTCGGGGACGGGTCCATGCCATGGGACAGAGGGTACCGTCGTCGCATGCCGCCCACCCCGCTCCGCGACGCCGCGCGCGCGGCGGGCTACGTGCTCGACGCCGCGCAGGACGCCGCCGCGGCCTGCCTCGAGGACCTGCTGGGCGCCCTGGGCTCGGACACGGCGCGCGGCGTGTACCTGTGGGGCCCGGTGGGCCGCGGCAAGACCTGGCTCCTCGACCGCTTCCACGAGGCGGCCGGCGGGCCGCGGTTCCACTTCCACGCGTTCTACCGCGCCCTGCACGCAGAGGTCTGGGCGCGCACCGGCACCCCCGACGCGATGGAGCGCGCCCTCGATGCCCTGCTCGGCGACGCGACCGTGCTCTGCTTCGACGAGCTCCACCTGCACGACGCCGGGGACGCGACGCTGCTGTCCCGCGCCCTGCGCACCCTGCTGCGCCGCGGCGTCGTGCTCGTGGCGACGTCGAACTACCCGCCCCACGGCCTGCTGCCCGACCCGCTCTTCCACGAGCTGGCCGTGCCGCTCGTCGAGGCCCTGGAGAAATCGCTGGACGTGGTCGCCGTGGACGGCCCGGTGGACTACCGGACGCAGCGCGACGGCGCTGCGGTCCCGGCGGACGGCTGGCGCTCTGGTCTCCTCCTCGACCTCGCCGTCCACGACGGCGACGCGCTCGGTCGGCCTACCCCGCACGAGGCCGTCGACGTCGCGCTGCGCGGCGGCCGCACCGTCCCCGCACTCCGGGCCGCCGACGGCGCCGTGTGGTTCGACTTCGCCGCCCTGTGCACCGCGCCCGTCTCGGCGCTGGACATGCTGGTGCTCGCGGAGCGGTTCGACCGGTGGACGGTGACCGACGTCGTGCCGTTCGCGCACTGCCA
>DATGOB010000186.1:0-10373 GCA_036010205.1 Promicromonospora sp.
GCGTGGCTGGACGCCGCCGACGTGACGCTGAGCATCCCGATGACCGGCTCGGCCAGCTCGCTCAACGCGGCCAACGCCGCGACCGTGGTGCTCTACGAGGCCCGGCGTCAGCGGCTCGCCCGCTGACGGCGCAGGGCTCACAGCTCGATCGACAGCATCCGCGACCCGGACTGCTTGACATAGCCGAGGCTCGCGTACAGGCCGTGCGCGCCGCTCGGGTTGGCGGTGTCGACGTCGAGGGCGGCGTACTCCATGCCGTCGGCCGCGAACGCCCGCATGCCCGCGGCGAGCGCCGCGAGCGCGATCCGGTGTCCGCGGTAGGCGCGCCGCGCCCCGAGGATGTCGGTGTACCCGAACGAGTACCCGCGCACCGCGAAGTCGTCGGGGTACCGCCCGGCGAGCTGGTAGCCCACGACGAGCGGCTCGCCGGCGCGCAGGGCTGCCGCCGTGTCGGCGTCGGTGTCGGGCGAGGCGAGCAGCGCGTCGACGTCGGGCGCGTCGTCGACCACGACGAACGACCACTCGGGCGCGAACCCCGCGCGCCGCGCCCACTGCCCCGGGGTCTGGGGCTGGCTGCCCCAGTGGTCGCGGAAGGCGTCGTTGTGCGCGAGGCGGGTGGCCTCGTCGAGCTCCGGCGCCCACGGCACGAGCCGCAGCGAGCCGGTCAGCTCCACCTCGGGCACGGGCGCGGCGTCGGGGCCGGTCAGCGGGCGGGCGAGGTCGGAGTAGTAGCGCCGCGGCGTCATGCCGGCACGCTCGTACAGGTGCAGGGTGGCGGCGGGCGCGTCGTCCTCGGCGAAGACGGCGATGCGGCCGGGCACGTCCTTGCCCGACGCCGCGAGCAGCTGGCGGGCCCGCCCGATCTCCCAGGCGAGCAGCTCCCGGCCGATGCCGCGGCCACGGTGGTCGGGGTGCACGCCGCCCCACGTGAAGGCGCGCACCTGCGAGACGTCGCCCGGCGGGGCCTCGACGTGCGCCCAGGCGACGAGGGCGCCGTCGTCGGCGGGTGACGTGGAGAAGCCGAGCAGCGAGTCGGCGGACATGTCGCGCCAGTCGGCGTCGAACAGCTCCTCGAGCTCCTCGAGGGTCGCGAGGTACGGCTCGGCGTCGGCGCGCGCGACGTGATGCCGCAGCAGCAGCCAGGCGGGCACGTCGTCACGGGTCGCGGGTCGCCAGGACAGGCCGCCCGCCGTGGGCAGGGCCAGGGTCGCGGGCGCGGCGGCGCGCTCCGCGATGGGGGCAAGGGGTGTCTCGGCGGTCATGGTGCTCCTCGTGCGGGCCGGTGGGTCAGAGCTCGATGGTGTACAGGGTCGAACCGTCGTTCTTGGTGTAGCCCAGGCGGGCGTACAACCCGGTCGCGCCGGTGGGGTTGGCGGTGTCGACGTCGAGCTCTGCCTTCTGCATACCGTCGGCGGCGAACGCTCGCATCGCGTGCGTGAGCAGTGCGGCCGCGACCCGGCGCCCGCGGTAGGCGCGCCGCACCCCCAGCAGGCCCGTGTACCCGGCGGTGTAGCCCTGGCTCTCCCAGTCGTGCTCGTAACGGTCGGCCAGGTGCAGCCCGACGACGTACGGCGTGCCCGGCGGGACCGACCGGTCGCCCGGCTGCTCGGTCGCCGACCCCGGGTAGTCCACCGAGTCGTCGACCACGACGAACGACCACTGCGGCGCGAACGTGCTGCGGTACGCGCGCCAGGACTCCGGAGTGCGCGGCTGGCTGCCCCAGTGGTCCCGGAACGCGTCGTTGCGGGCCAGGCGCGTGGCGTCGTCGAGTACCTCGGACCACGGGACGATCCGCAGCGGCGCCTCCACGCCGATCGACGGGACCGGCTCGGCGAGGTCGCGCACGAGGTTGGCGTAGAAGCGGACCGGCGCGAACCCGGCGGCCCGCGCCAGGTCGACCCGCTCCGCCGGGTCGCTGTCCTCGAGGTGCAACGAGATGCGTCCGGGCAGGGCCGCCAGCCGGTCGTCCGTGCCCGACGCCGCGAGCACCTGCCGCGCCCGGCCGACCGCCCACGCGAGCAGCCCGGTGCCGATGCCCTCACCGCGCCGCGCCGGGTGCACGCCGCCGCCGAGCGTGGCGCGCAGCGTGTCGGCGCCGTCCGTGGAGAACCGCTCGACGTACGCGTGCGCGACGAGGGCGCCGTCGGCGTCGAGGCCGACGAGCGTGTCGGTCGCCGGGTCGGCGAAGGGCGCGTCGAGCAGCTCGGCGACCTCCCCGGCCGACAGGAACCAGGTGCGCCCGTCCGCCTCGTCGACGGTGCGCATGAGCGCCGTCAGACCAGGGACGTCGTCGCGCGCCCAGGCGCGCCAGCTCAGGCCGCCTGCCGTGGGGACGGGCGGCGCGGCGGGCGCGGCGGCCCGCACGGCGATGGGTGCGACGGCGGGCTCGGGCTCGGGGACGGCGCGCAGGGTGCTCATGCGCGCCAACGCTAGGCTCGCGGCCCGCCGGCGGCCACGAGATTTCGCGACCTCACCCGGTCCGACCGGTCGTCACGCCTCCTGCGCGGGGACCCCGAGCTCGTCCAGCTCCCGCTCGAACCGCGCACGCAGCGCCGCCTTCTCGGCGGGCGGCAGCCACGCCGCCTCGACCCCCGCCAGCGCCATCGCACGCAGCCGGGGCAGCGGGACACCCAGGTCGTCCGCGAGGATCCGGTACTCGCCCGCCAGCGTGGTCGGGAACATCCCCGGGTCGTCGCTCGCAGGAACCACGTTCAGCCCCGCGTCGAGCATCGCCGCGATCGAGGCCCGCCGCCACGGCCGCCACGACCGGCGCGACGTCGTGGAGATCACCGTGAACGGCACCTGCTCGTCGCGCACCCGCGCCACCACGTCGTCGTCCTCGAGCACGAAGTACCCGTGGTCGATGCGGTCACAGCCCAGCGTGTCCAGGCAGGTGATCGTGTTCACCGCGACCGGGGCGTGCTCCGACGAGTGCGCCGTGCGGCCCAGCCCCGCCTCCCCCGCGAGCCGGTAGGCGTCCGCGAACCGCTCGGGCGGCCCCGCCGTCTCCAGGTTGTCCAGGCCGATCCCCGCCACGTACTCGTGCGGATGGTCGACGACGGTGCGCACGCGCTCCAGCGCCTCCTCGCCCGAGCCCGACCGGTCGATCGCGGCGATCAGGCGACCCGACATGCCGAAGTCCCGCTCCGCCATCCGGATCCCCTCGGCGTACGCCTCGACGCACCCGAGGTAGCCGAGCGAGGACAGGTGCTCCGGCACCGCGTCGAACGACACCTCCAGGTGCCGCGTCGCGCTCGTGCGGTGCGCCGCCTCGAACGCCTCGTACGTGATCCGGGTCAGGTCGTCGGCGTCGCGCAGCACCTGTGTCACCCAGCGCGACGTCTGGAACAGCGAGTACGACACCTCCGGCTCGTCCGCCGCACGCCCCTGCGGCACCGGCACCCGCGTGTCGCGGTACAGGTCCGGGTCGGGCGGCAGCGAGTTGACGTCGGCGTAGATCCGCTCGGGCTCGGCGGGCAGGTCGAGGCGCTCGCGCCGGGCGAGCTCCGCGAACGTCGAGGCCCGGACGGTGCCGATGAGGTGGCAGTGCAGGTCGACCTTCGGCATCCGGTCGAGCAGGGTGCTGGTGTCGGTGCCCATCAGCCGGCCGTCACCTCGCGTGCGAACCGGTCGACCCACTCGCCGCGCGTCGGGACGAGCTCGGCCGGGTCCAGGGTGGCGTAGCCGGCGGCGACCGGGTCGTCCGCGATGTCGCCGACGACGGCCGAGATCGAGTCGGGCACCGTGGCCTCGGGGTTGACCGGGAGGTCGCCGACCAGCTCGGCGGACCGGGTCTGCGCCTCGGCCGAGAGCAGGTAGTCGATGAAGCGGTGCGCGCCGTCAACGTTCGGGGCGCCCGCCGGGATCATGGCGCGGTTGGTGGCCATGTAGCGGCCGGTGGCGGGCGGCGTCCACGCGAACGGCTCGCCGGAGGCGACCAGGTCGGTCGCGAACCCGCTCAGCGAGTCCGCCGCGACGATCTCGCCCTGGGTGAGGAGGTTGGTCACCTCGGTCGACGACGAGTAGAACTGCAGGATGCCCGGCGCCCACCCGCCGAGGGTCCCGAGCGCGGTGTCGATGTCGTAGGGGCCGTCACCGTACGCCTCGCCGACGCCCGAGACCATGAGCTGACCCGCGGTGACCGAGATGTCCGGCAGCGCGAGCTCACCGGCGTGCGCGGGGTCGCCGTACAGGTCCCAGTCCGCGGCCTCGTCGGCCGAGAGCGCGTCCGTTGCGTAGATCGTGCCGTTGAGCTGGTAGCTGTACGCGGGGCCCGCGTAGCCGTCCTCGAGCGCGAAGTCGGCGACCTCGTCCAGCGACGGGACCTTCGCGGCGTCGACGTCCTGGAACAGGTCGGTCTCCTGGCCCAGCGCCGCGTAGTAGTCGGACAGGAGCATGACGTCGATGCCCGAGTCGTCGCCCGCCACCTGGAGCTGGGAGAGCCGGTCGGCGTTCGACCCGGTCTCGACCTCGACCTCGATGCCGGTCTCGGCCGTGAAGGGGTCGATCACCGCCTCCTGGAACTCCTCCACGCCGAACGGGAACGTGGAGACCACGATCGTGTCCTGGGCGGAGGCGTCGTCGGCGGCGGAGCAGCCGGTGACGAGCCCGGAGAGGAACAGGCCGGTGGCGGCGACGGCGGTCGCGCGGCGGGCGGCGGCGGGCCGACGCGGCGGCAGGGTGCGGTTCATCGGTTTCCTTCAGGTGCGGTTGCGGGTGCGGCTGCGGGAGCAGCCGGGGTCAGGAGGGCGAGACGTGCCCGGGGTGCGACGAGCCGGACGCGGGCACCGGGCGACGGTGCCGGGGTCTCGTCCTCGGCGCGGTGGTCGGCCACCAGGCGCACGGCGGTGCCGGCCGGGTCGGTCGCGTCGAGCGTCACGAGCACGTCGACGCCGCGGTAGGCGACGTCGCGCACGACGGCGTCGAGCACGACGTCGTCGGCCCGCCCGTCGAGCGGGGCGTCCGCCGTGACGACGCGCAGGTGCTCGGGGCGGACCGCGGCCTCGCGGCCGTCGGCCAGCGTCAGGAAGTTCTCGTAGCCGAGGAACTCGGCGACGAACCGGTCGGCCGGTGCGGGGAAGACGTCGCGCGGGGCGCCGCTCTGCACGACCTTCCCCGCGCGCATCAGCACCATCTCGTCGGACATCTCCAGGGCCTCGTCCTGGTCGTGAGTCACGAGCACCACGGTCAGGCCGGTCTCGGACTGGATGCGGCGGATCTCGGCGCGCATCTGCACGCGCAGCCGCGCGTCCAGGTTGGACAGCGGCTCGTCCAGGAGCAGCAGCCGGGGCCGGACGGCGACGGCACGGGCCAGCGCGACACGCTGCTGCTGGCCGCCCGAGAGCTGCTTGGGCCTGCGGTCGCCCAGGTGCCCGAGGCCCACGAGCTCCAGCGCCTCGGCGGCGCGGCGGCGGCGCTCGGGGGCAGGCACCTTGCGCATGGTCAGGCCGTAGGCCACGTTGTCGGCGACCGTCAGGTGCGGGAACAGGGCGTAGGACTGGAAGACCATGCCCAGGTCGCGCTTCTCGGGCGGGGTGCGGGTCGCGTCCTGGCCGTCGATGAGGATGCGGCCCGACGTCGGCGTGGCGTACCCGGCGAGCATGCGCAGGGTCGTGGTCTTGCCGCAGCCGCTGGGGCCGAGCAACGTGGTCAGGCGGCCGCGCGGGATCCGCAGGTCGACCGCGTCGACGGCCGTGAAGCTGCCGAACCGCTGGGTGACGCCGACGAGCTCGGCGGCGGGGGTGGTCATCGGTTGATCCCTCCGAAGATCTTGGCGAAGCCGACCGTGCGCTCCGCGACGACGGCGACGACGACGGTCGCGGCGAGCACGAGCGTGGAGGCGGCGGCCACCATCGGGTCGTAGCTCTGCTGGACGTAGTCGAGCATCGTGACGGGCAGGGTCCTGAAGTCGCGGGTCTGCAGCAGCAGCGACAGCGGCACGTTGTTGAACGAGGTGACGAAGCCGAGCAGGCCCGCCGAGACGAGACCCGGCCGCAGCATCGGGAGGGTCACCGTGAAGAAGGCCCGCACCGGTGACGCGCCCAGGCCGCGGGCCGCCTCCTCCAGCGCCGGGTCCGCGAGCGCCAGCGAGGCCCCGGTGACGCGCACCGCGTACGGCAGCAGCAGCGCGGTGTGGCCCAGCAGCAGGGTCGTGAAGTTGTCGAGGTGCAGGCCGATCATGAGCTGCTGGTAGAGCGCGAGGCCCACCACCAGCTCCGGCACCACGAGCGGCGACAGGAACAGGCCCTCCAGCAGTCCCCTGCCCGGGATCCTGCCGCGGTGGACCGCCAGCGTGACCGGCACGCCGAGCACGAGCGCCAGAGCGGTGGCCAGCGCGGCGAGCTCCAGGCTGGAGACGACGGCCTCCATGAACGGCGAGTAGGCCACCGCCTCGCCGAACCAGGTCAGGGACAGGCCCTCGGGCGGGAAGCGCAGCGTGCTGCCCGCCGTGAACGCGGTGGCGACGACGAAGCCGATGGGCACGATCATGATCACGTAGCCGGCCACGGCGAGCGCGGCGGCGACGGGGTGGCGCAGGCGGGTGCCGCTCACGAGACCGCTCCCTTCCGGCCGACCAGCGCCGAGATCCCGGACACGAGGAAGACCAGCACCGTCATGACGACGGCGGTGGCCGACGCGGCCGCCCAGTCGACCGTGACGCTCGCGTACGAGAAGAGCTGGGTCGAGAGCATGCGCTGGCTGGACCCGCCCAGCAGGTACGGGGTGGTGTAGGCGGTGACGGATCCCGCGAAGACGAGCGTGGCGGCGACGACGACGCCCGGCAGCGAGAGCGGGACGAGGATGCTCCAGAAGGTGCGGGTGCGGCTCGCGCCCAGTCCGCGCGCGGCCTCCTCGAGCCCCGGGTCGACCTGGGCGACGGCGGAGTAGCAGGTGATGACGGCCAGCGGCAGGAAGAGCTGGACCAGGCCGAGGACGATCGCCAGCTCGGTGTACAGCAGCTGGGGCGCCTTCTCGACGAGGCCGAGGCCGGTCAGCAGCTGCCCGATCACGCCGTTGGAGCCGAGCACCACGAGCCAGCCGAAGGTCCGCACCACGTTGCTCAGCAGCAGCGGGAAGATCGCCAGGGCGAGCAGCACGCCGGCCCACCGCGACCGGGAGCGGGCCAGCAGCGAGGCGATCGGGAAGCCGAGGAGCACGCACACGGCGGTGACGACCAGGCCGATGCGCACCGTGCGCCAGACGATGCCGAGGTCGTAGGGGTCGGTCAGCATCGCGCCCATGCGCTCGATCACCTGGGCGAACGTCACGCCGGGCGGGGCGAACAGCATCGCGACCGCCGGGAGCAGGAAGCCCACGAGGAGGAACGCGAGCCCCGGCAGGAGCAGCAGGAGTGTGGAACGTGCTCGCACGAGCCGTCTTTCGTTCGATGGAACCGGTTCCATCGGACCTTAAGGCATGACGGCGCTCGGCCAGACGTCCCCGCGTTAACTTCTCGTTACGTGGACACCTCAGGTCGGCGCAATCGGTTGCAGGGGGCGTCTAGAGTGTGCCCACCGACAAAGGAGGAACGGTGCCTGATCTGTCCGACGTCGCCGCGGTGGCCGGCGTCTCGAAGGCGACCGCGTCGCGGGCGCTCAACGGGAGCGGCCTCGTCGCCGCCGAGACCGCCGTGCGCGTCGTCGCCGCGGCCGCGCGCCTCGGCTACGTCCCCAACCGGGCGGCCCGCGAGCTCGCCCGCGGTCGTACCGGCATCATCGCCATCGTCGTGCCCACGCTCGACAACACCTTCTTCACCCCGATCGTCGCGGGCGCCCAGGCACGCGCCGAGGAGGCGGGCCTGCAGCTCACCGTCGCCGTGCACGCCCTGGGCTCCACCGGCGCCGCCGAGCGCCTGGCCCGCCAGGTCGACGGGTTCCTGCTCGTCGCACCACGCGACAGCGACACGCTCGTGGCGGCGACGGGGTCGACGAAGCCGTCCGTCCTGGTCGACCGGGAGATCGACGGCATGACGTCGGTCGTGGCCGACACCGCGACCGCCTTCGGCGCGCTGACCTCCCGGCTCGCCGCCGAGGGGCACGACCGCGTCGTCTACGTGGGCGGGCCCGCCGGGTCGTGGCAGGACCGGCAGCGCACCGCCGCGGTGCGGGACGCCGCGGACCGTGCCGGGGCGCAGCTCACCGTGCTCGGCCCCCTGCCCGCGACCTTCGCCGCCGGGGTCGAGGTGACGCCCGCCGTGCTCGAGACCGGCGCCACGGCCGTGGTCCCGTACGCGACCTCCATCGGCCTGGGCCTGCTGCTCGCCCTGCGCTCGCGCGGCGTCGAGGTTCCGCGCGACCTCGTGGTGAGCACAGAGCCCGCCGTCATCGAGGCACTGGGGATCGAGCACACGCCGGCCGTCGACGTCGACGGCGAGGAGCTCGGCCGCACCGCGATGGACCTCCTGGTGCAGCTGCTCGACGGCCAGGACGAGGCGGGCCGCCAGGTCCGGCTGCCGGTGCCCGTGCGGGGCTGACGTGCCCCGGTCCGCCGGGCGGGTGCTAGCGCAGGACGACGACGAGCTGCGTCAGCAGGGGAGCGACGACGAGCGCGGGCAGCAGGTCGCCCACCGCGACCTGCTTGATGCGCAGCAGGCGCAGCGCGATACCGACGAGCATGAGGCCGCCCGCCGCGGTGAGCGCCGCGATGTGCGCGTCCGGCAGCACCGACCCGAGCAGGACGCCCGCGACCGTCAGGAGCCCCTGCACCACACCGACCGACACCGCCGACAGCAGCACCCCCACGCCGAACGAGGACGCGAACGCCAGCGCGGCGAACCCGTCGAGCACCGACTTGAGCAGGAGCTGGTCGATGCCACGGCCGAGACCGTCGGACAGCGAGCCGAGGATCGTCAGCGGGCCGACGCAGAACAGCAGCGACGCGGTGAGCCAGCCCTCGACGAACCGCTCGCGTGCGTCGGCGTCGGGCGTCGCGGTCTTCGCGGGCCTGCCGCCGCCTCGGCGCGCGAACCAGGCCTGGATCACGCCGGCGAGTCCCTCGAGCCGGTCCTCGATCCGCAGCAGGGAGCCGAGGATGCCGCCGATGAGCAGCGAGCCGAGCACGATGAGCACGGGCGCGCCGGAGCCGGTCGCCGCGACGAACGCCGCGTCCGTCACCGACATCGCCGACAGCGCTGCCACCAGGAGCGTCACGAGACCGAGGATGTCGGTGACGACGGCGTGCGTGCGCTGCGGCAGCCGGTGACCCACGGCCATCCCGAGCAGCGATCCGACGACGACGGTCCCGACGTTGACGAGCGTCCCGAGGCCGGGCAGGTCGACGTTCACGGCCTGGAGCCTACGCGCCCCACCCCCGCGCCGCCCCACGCCCCTCCCCCGCCGAGGTAGTCACTGGGCGAGGTAGTCATCGAGCGTGCTCAGGTATCTGGGTTGCTCTGGATGCCGCGTCCCCCACCTGGTCGCCACCCACCCACCTGGTCGCCGGACACGCCCACGCTCCGAACCGTCGGGGCACTCCGGGCGACGCGCGGACCGGCTGGCGGACGACCTCCCCTCGGGCGTGTTGCGGAGAGTAGAGAGTGCTCACCCCCTGCAACACCCCTGCGCGGCACACCACGCCGCGCCCCGCACCGGTCCCGTGACTTCGGTCCCCTGTCGGATCGCGCCCATGCTGTTCGGTCCTTTGTCGCGAGATCGGTCCGACAGAGGACCGATCTCGCGACAAAGGACCGAACAGGCAGCGCGCTCCCGATCAAGGGGCCGAACTCACGCAGCCTGCTGTCGACCAATCGGGTCCACCGGGCCCGGCCCTTCGGCGCCGGCTCCCTGCAGTCCACCGGCTGCTCCCCCAACCATCGACTCCCCCTCAGTGCACCGAGAACCCGCCGTCCACGAACAGCGAGTGCCCCGTCACGTACCCCGACGCCGCACTCGCGAGGAACACCGCCGCCCCCGCGAAGTCCTCCGGCACCCCGTTGCGCCCCACCGTGGTGCGGGCCGCGAGCGCCGCGATGGTGTCGGCGTCGTCCTGGAGGCGCTGGTTGAGGGGGGTGAGCACGAAACCGGGAACGAGCGTGTTCGCGGTGACGCCGCGCGCCGACCACGCCTCCGACTGCGAGCGCGCGAGCGACTCGAGGCCGCCCTTGGAGACGCCGTAGACGCCGCTGTCGACGAACGATCGGTGCGCCTGCTGCGACGAGATGTGGATGAGCCTGCCGAACCCGCGCGCGGCCATGCCGGGGGCGAACCGCTGGCCCAGCAGGAAGGGCGCCTCGAGGTTCACGGTGAGGGTGAGGTCCCAGGTGGCCTCGTCGACGTCGCCGAGGTGGGGCCGCAGGTTGATGCCCGCGCTGTTGACGACGATGTCGGGCTCCCCCGCCGCGGCGACGACGCCGTCCGCGGCCGCGTGGATGCCCG
>DATGOB010000187.1:0-10627 GCA_036010205.1 Promicromonospora sp.
GGCCGCCGAGCGGGTCGACGTCGGGCTGGGCGTGTCCCTCGCGTTCGCGGACACGCCCGACGGCAAGGCGCTCCAGCAGGTCGTGGAGCCGGGCACGCCCACACCACGGGCGCGGCTCGACCTGATCCGCGCGATCCGGGCCGCCGGGCTGCCCTGCGGCGTCATGGTCGCACCCGTGCTGCCGTGGCTGACCGACCAGCTCGCCCACCTCGAGCGGCTGCTCGACGACGTCGCCGAGGCGGGCGCCACTGGCGTCACCGTGCTGCCGCTGCACCTACGGCCCGGCGCGCGCGAGTGGTACCTCGGCTGGCTCGAGCGCACCCACCCCCACCTCGTCGACGGCTACGGCCGCGTCTACGGGCGCGGCGCCTACGCGCACAAGGGGTACAGGGACTGGCTCTGGGAGCGCGTGCGCCCGCTCGTGACGGAGCGCGGTCTGGGCGGCGCGTCGATGCACCGCCCGGGCGCACAGGCCGGGCGGGGCGACGCCGAGGGCGACTACCCTCGCGGGGCCCTGACCGGGGTCGCCCCGGACGGCACCGGCGCGGCGTCCCTGGGTACGGACGTCGGGAGCGAGACCCTCTTCTGATGCGCACCGTCCCGACACGCCATGCGCTGGCGAGCCACTCCCCGCACGCCGACCCGCGCCTCGCCGGGCGCCGCCTCGAGCCCCTGGCCGGCGGCTGGTCCGGGGAGACGTTCCGCGCCGTGCCCTCCGCCCCGGACCAGGCCACCCTTGTGGCGCGCTACCTCGCCGCCGAGCACCACGCGCCGGAGGCCGCGGGCATCCAGGCGGCCCTCCTGCGCCAGGTGAGCGGTCTGCTGCCGGTCCCCGACGTGCACGGTGCGTTCGAGAGCGACGGGCCGGTACCGGGCCTCCTGCTCACCGAGCTGCTGCCGGGGGAGCGCGGCGACCTCGTGCTGGAGCGGCTCGACGCCGAGGGCAGGAGCGACGACCTGCGCACCCTCGGGCGAGCCCTGGGCGGCGTCGCCGGGACTCTCGCGGGGGTCCGGATGCCCGACGCGGGGATGTTCGCCGACGAGACGCTGCGGATCGAGCCGTTCCGCCTCGTGCTGCCGGAGTGGGTCGACGACCACGCGGCGGGCCTGGCCGCGGTGGGGTGGTCGGGCGCCGAGGTCGCGGCCTTGCGTGCCGTCGCGGAGGACGCCGTGCCGCTCCTGGCCGGTGCACAGCCGTGCCTCGTGCACAGCGACCTCAACCCCAAGAACGTGCTCGTCGACCCGGTCGGGATGCGGGTGACCGGCGTGCTCGACTGGGAGTTCGCACACGCCGGGCACCCGGCCACCGACCTGGGCAACCTGCTGCGCTTCGACCGCCACCCCGCGTACGTCTCCGGCGTCCTGGACGAGTGGTGCGCCGTCGTCGGGCGGACGACGGGGGCCCGGCCCGACCCTGCCGCGGCGGTGGACGTCGCGCGTGCGGCCGACCTCGTCGCGCTCGTGGAGCTCGCCGCCCGGACCGTGACCACGCCCGTCGTCCGGGAGGCCCGCGAGCACCTGCGCGCGATCGCCCGCACGGGAGACGTGCACGCCGTGCCGTAGGCCCCGCCGGGCCGCGCACGTCAGGTACGCAGCGTCTCCAGGTGCTCCGCGATGCGCCCGATGGCCTCGGTGAGCACGTCGACGTCGGGCAGCGTCACGAGCCGGAAGTGGTCGGGCTCGGGCCAGTTGAACCCGCTGCCGTGCGTCACGAGGATCTTCTTGTCGCGGAGCAGGCCGAGCACGAACGCCTCGTCGTCCTCGATCCGGTAGACCTCGGGGTCGAGCCGCGGGAAGCAGTACAGCGCGCCGCGCGGGCGCACCGACGTGACGCCGGGGATGTCGTTGAGCAGCTTGTCGGCCAGCATGGCCTGCTCGTAGAACCGGCCCCCCGGCACGATGAGCGCCTCGATGGACTGGTACCCGCCCAGCGCCGTCTGGATCGCGTGCTGCGCGGGCACGTTGGCGCACATGCGCATGTTGGCGACGAGGGTCAGGCCCTCGAGGAAGTCCCTGGCGCGGTGCTTCGGCCCCGAGACCATGACCCAGCCGGAGCGGTACCCGCAGACCCGGTAGGCCTTGGACAGGCCGCTGAAGGTCAGGCACAGCACGTCGTCGCCGGCGAAGGTGGCGGTGTGGTGGTGCACGGCGTCGTCGAACAGGATCTTCTCGTAGATCTCGTCGCTGAGGAGCACCAGGTCGTGCTCGCGCGCCAGGTCCACGAGCCCCTTCACGGTGGCCTCGCTGTAGACGGCGCCGGTGGGGTTGTTGGGGTTGATGATCACCAGCGCGCGGGTGGCGGGCGTGATCCGCGAGGCGATGTCCTCGAGGTCGGGGTTCCACCCGTTGGACTCGTCGCAGCGGTAGTGGACGGCCTTGCCGCCCTGGAGGGTCACCGCGCCCGTCCACAGCGGGTAGTCGGGGGCGGGCACGAGGATCTCGTCGCCGTCGTCGACCAGCGCCTGGAGCACCATGCTGATCATCTCGGAGACGCCGTTGCCGATGAACACGTCCTCCACGCGGGTGTCCAGGCCGTGCGTCTGGTAGTAGTTCGCCACCGCCGTGCGCGCCGAGTAGATGCCACGACTGTCGCTGTAGCCCTGCGCCTCGGGCAGGTGGTGGATCATGTCGGCGAGGATCGCCTCGGGCGCCTCGAAGCCGAACGGTGCCGGGTTGCCGATGTTCAGCTTGAGGATCTTGTGACCCTCGGCCTCGAGCCGGTACGCCTCCTCGAGGATCGGACCCCGCACGTCGTACCGGACGGTCTTGAGCTTGCGGCTCTGCTTGATCTCGCGCACCGGCCCATGGTCGCAGGTTCGCGCGTCCGCGTGCGCGGGGCGGCTCCGGAGCGAGACGCCCCGGTCGGCGCCCTCGGCAAGTTCACCCGCTTTGTCCGGCTATTTCGTGTCTGACGGTGGTCGGCCGCCAGTAGGGTCCCGGTCGGGCACCGAAGCCCCCCAGCACTCGAACACCCGGACAGGTCACTCCCCGATGGCATCGACGCACGACGCGGCACCCGCGACCACCTTCTTCGACCCGTGGGCGCACCTGCCCGACGGCGCGGCCCTGCGGGCGGCGTGCGACGCGGGCGACCTCACCGCGGCCCTGGCCGGCCTGCGCGCCCTGCGCGTGCCGGACGACGTCGTCGCGGCGCTGTGGACCGTCGGGGGCCACGAGCTGGAGGACGAGGCCCGCCGCGACGCGTACACCGAGGCGGTCGAGGCCGCCGACGACGGCACGCCGCTCGCCCGCACCCTGCGCGGGATCCGCTACGTCACCGTGGGCTGGGCGATCCGCACGCGCCGGCGCGCCGAGCACGTCTCCGCCGCCCAGTTCGAGCAGTTCTTCGCGTGGCTCCGGCGCGCCGAGCGCGTGCTGTTCGACGTCTGCTGCGAGCACCCCGACTTCGTCCCCGCCTGGGAGGCGCGCATCACGACCGCCCGCGGCCTGCAGCTCGGGCACGGGGAGGCGCGCCGCCGGTACGACCGGCTCGCCGCGCTCGACCCCGCCGTCCACGCCGCCCGGCGCGTCTACCTGCAGCAGATCCTGCCCAAGTGGAGCGGCACCTGGGAGGACGCGTCGCGGTTCGTCGAGGAGTGCGCGGCCGGTGCGGCGCCGGGAGCGCTGGGCCCCGCGCTGCTGGCCGACTACGCCGTCGAGCGGGCCCTCGACGGCGAGCCGGCCGTGCCGCCCGCGATGGTCGACAAGGTCCGCGCTGTCGCCGAGGTCACCGTGCTGCACCCCGACCACGTCCGGACCGCGGCGACCGCGACGGCGCACTCGGTCTTCGCGCTGTTCTTCACGCTGGCCGAGCGACCGGCCGAGGCCTGGCCGCACTTCGCGGCGCTCGGTGACGCGCCCGTCGAGACGTTCTGGGGCGACGAGCGTGCCTACCGCAAGCACCGGGAGGTGGCCCGCAAGGCAGCCGGCGCGGCACCGGTGCCCGCATGAGCGTGCCCGCGACCGGCGTGCCGGCGGGCTTCCCCGGCGTCGTCGCCGACGAGGTCGACGGCGTCCCCCTGCTCCTCGCGGCACGCGAGGGCAACGTGTCGGGCGGGATCGTCTTCCGGGTCGGCTCGGCGCACGAGACCCTGGCCACAGCCGGGATCACCCACCTCGTGGAGCACCTCGCGCTGCGCGGCCAGGTGCGCAGCGAGGCCCACCTCAACGGGCAGACGCAGGCGGGCCTGACCCTGTTCCACGTCACCGGCACGGCCGCCGACGTCGTCGCGTACCTCAACGACGTCTGCGCGGCGCTGCGGGACCTCCCGCTGGACCGGCTCGAGACCGAGAAGGACATCCTGCGGGCCGAGGCCGGCAACCGTGACCCCGGTGTCGTCGGCCGGCTGCGGATCAACCGGCACGGCGCGCGCGGGCGGGGCCTGGTCGGCTACGGGGAGCGCGGCCTCGACCGGCTCACGGCCGACGAGGTCCGCGACTGGGCCGCCACGCGGTTCACGCGCGGCAACGCGGTCGCATGGTTCACCGGGGACGCGGTGCCCGACGGGCTCGACCTGCGGCTGCCCGCGGGGGAGCGGATGCCCGCCCCGCCGCTGACCGACGTCCTCGGGACCACGCCCGCCTGCCTCACGGGCCTGCGGGACGGCGTCGCGCTCGACGCCGTCGTGTCCCGTGACGCCACGAGCCTCACCGCCACTCTCACCGCACTGGTGCTGCGCGAGGCGCTGCACCGTGCGCTGCGCGCCGACGCCGACCTCGCCGGCTCGATCGACGTCACGACCGAGGGCCTCGACGCCGAGCACGCCCGCCTCGAGATCGCGGTCCACGCCGTCGACGGGAAGCAGGACGCCGTGCTCGGCGGCGTCCTCGACGCGCTCGGCACCCTGCGCTACCACGTCGCCGCCGACGACCTCGCCGCCGCACGGGCCATCGCCGCGGAGGACCTCACGGCGCTCGCCGCGGCGCCGGCCGCCGACGTGCTGCCCTCGCTCGCGGGCCGGCTGGCGACCGGTCGCCCCCTCCAGCGGCCCGAGGAGGTGCGTGCCGAGATCGACCGCGTCACCGCGGAGGACGTGCGCACCGTGGCCCGCCAGGTCTGGGACAGTGCGCTCTGGCTCGCTCCCGGCACGCTCGACCACGTGGGCGTCGCCCAGGCCCCACGGTTCTCGGAGCAGCCCGCCGTCGGGCGGGCGTACCCGCGGACCGGCGCGCCCGAGGTGTCGCTCGTGCTGGCGGAGGACGGCGTCGGCCTCGTCGTGCCCGACGGCGGCGTCACCGTCCGCTTCGCCGACTGCGTGCTCCTCGAGACGTGGCCCGACGGCGCCCGCGCGCTCACCGGCGCCGACGGCTTCCGGGTCGCGCTGGAGCCCACGCTGTACGACGGCCTGGCGGCGGACGTCGTCGCCGGCCACGTCGACGGGCGGGTGCCCGCCGACGTCGTCGTGCGGCTGCCGGAACGGGCTCCCGAGGAGATCCCCGCCCCGGCGCCACCCGAGGAGCACGGCCGCCGGACGCGCCGCGCTCGGCGCGCCGCGTCCCGCGCGGCCGCACGCGCCGTGTCGGCGCCCACGGAGCCGCCGCCCGTCCTGCCCGCCGTGCGACCGCCCGCGGAGCCCGGACCGCGTGCCGAGCCCCGGTCCGTCGCCGCGACCGTCGGCCTCGTCGTCCTGCTGTGGGTCGCCGGGTGGGTCGTGCTCGGTGGCGGGCAGGCCCTCCTCGAGGACGCCCTCGACACCGAGCTGCGACTCGGCTTCCTGCCCGTGCTCGCCCTCCTCGGGGCGACCGTCGGGCTCATCAACCAGCGACACCCCCGGCAGGAGCGATGACCACCACCACCCCCACCCGGCCCCGCGAGCTCTCCGCGCGGCGCCCGGGCCCCACCGAGGCCTGCCTCGCGTTCCGCGTCGGGTACGCCGACGAGACGCTGCCCACGAGCGGGATCACCGCGCTCGTGGTCGCGCTCGCCCTGCGCGCCGTCGAGCGCCCCGGCCTCGAGGTGGCCGCCGCCGTCGGGCCCACGATCACGGAGCTGCGCGTCACCGGCACGCCCGACCGCGTGCGCACCACCGTGCGCGACCTCGCCCGCGCCCTCGCGGACCTGCCCGTGCGGTACCGGGCGTCGGAGACGCAGGCGCTCGCGGACCGCGTCCCCGACGTGCCGCCCGTGCAGAGCTGGCGCTTCGGGCACCAGGGCTACGGACTCGGCCTCGACGCGCGCGTCGGCCTGTACCGGGTGACGGACGACGACCTGCGGGCCTGGGCGCGCGAACGCTTCAGCGCGGCGGACGCCGTGGTGTGGTGGCGCGGCGAGGAGGACCTCGACCTCGAGGTGCCGCTGCCCGAGCCGTCCGGCGCGCCGCACCCGGCGCCCGAGGTCGGCCAGGCGGACCGCTCGCTGCCCGCCGAGGCGCACACGGGCGGCACGAGCGTCCTGTGGGACGGCCTCGTGCCCGACGAGCCGGCCGCTCGCCTGCTCGCGGAGGTGGCGCGGCGCGCGCTCTTCCAGCGTCTGCGCCACGAGCGGGGCTGGACCTACGACCCGGCCGCGTCCGTCGGCTCCCTGGACGGCAGGAGCGCGCTGCTCCGCCTGTCCGCCGGCCTGCGGGAGGAGACGGCGTCGGAGTCGGTCGGGGAGTTCCTCGACACCTGGGGTCGCCTGCGGTACGAGGTGCCCGCCGACGAGCTCGAGGCCGCCAGGGCGCACCTGCTGCTCACGTTCGACGAGCCCCACCAGGACGCGCTCTGGCTCCCGGACGCCGCCGACCGGATGCTGCTCGGCCTGCCTGTGCCCGCACCGGCCGAGCGCCGGGCCGCCCTCGAGGCCGTGACCGCCGCCGACGTCCGGCGCGTGGCCCGGCAGGCGTGGGACACGGGTCTGCTGGTCACGCCCGTCGCGGAGGGCTGGGCGGGGACGTCGGTCGTGCCGCGCGGCGAGGGACCCGCTGTCGAGGGCGCGGCGTTCGAGCGTCTCGACGCGGACGCGACGGTCGTGGTCGGCCCCGACGGCGCGACGCTGCGGGACGGCCGGGCGCGGCAGACCGTGCGGTTCGCCGAGACGGCCGCGCTGTTCGCCTACCCGGACGGCGGACGTCTCCTCGTCGGCCTCGACGGGGCGGAGATCCCCTTCGAACCGACGCTGCACGACGACCTCACCGCGTCCCGGGTCGTCACGCTGGTGGACGAGCGGGTGCCCGCCGACCTGGTGGTGCCGGTGCCTCGCGCGCAGGCGCCCGAGCGCCCGTCGCGCGAACGGATCGGTGCGGTGCGGCAGGCTCGCGCGGACCGGGAGGTCGCGGAGATGGGGCTCCTGCGCACCACGGGCTCCATCGCGGCGGACGTCGGCAAGGCGGCGTTCGAGCTGGGCCGGCTCGGGCTGCTGGTGCTCGCGATGGTGGCGGGCGTCGTGGGCGTGTTCTTCTGCGGGGCGACCGTGCTGGTCTGGGTGGCGGCCTGGTTCGACGAGGGGCCGCAGGACTGGGTCGTCCCCGCCGTCCTCGTCCCCGGCGGGCTGCTGTGCGCCCTGCTGACCCGGTTCGCCTACCGGGCGGTCATCCGGATGGGCGGCGAGGTCAGTCCTGCGGAGAAGGCGTAGCGAGGCGGGCGGGGAAACCGCCCGTCGCCACGGGACCCCAGCGGTCGACGGTGAGCCGGACGAGCGACTTGCCCTGCTGGACCATCGCGGCCCGGTACTCGTCCCAGTCGGGGTGCTCCTTGCCCGCGGCGGCCCGGAAGTAGTCCACGAGGGGCTCGACGGCCTCGGGCACGTCGAGCACCTCGGCGGTGCCGTCCACCTGGACCCAGGCGTCGTTGAACTCGTCGCCCAGCGCGAGGAGCGACGCCGCCGGGCGCCTGCGCAGGTTGCGCACCTTGGCCCGCTCCGGGTACGTCGCCACCACGACCCGACCCTGCGGGTCGACGCCGTAGGTGACGGGGCTGAGCTGGGGGCTGCCGTCGGCACGCGTGGTCACGAGGACGCCGTTGCGGCGCGACCGGAGGAAGTCCAGCAGCTCGTCCCGCGTGACGGAGGTGGTGGTGGCGATCGTGGGCATGGGCGTCAGGGTACCGCCGGCTGCGGTGCGTCCGGCTGCGGCGTGCTCGGCTGGTCCGGTGCGGCGGGCGCCTCGAGGTCGGGGCGGCCCAGGATCCACTCCGTGGAGAACAGCACCTTGTCCGTGAGGCGCAGCATCTCGTCCCGGATGCCGACGTGCGGCGTCGAGAACGACAGGCGGGCCACCGACTGGCGCCCGGGCGCCTCGGCCCAGTAGTCGACCAGCAGCAGGGGCAGGTCCTGGCCGCCCACCTCCTCGTTGCCACGGCCGAGCCGGACGTGCCGCAGGAACGGACCGGACAGCGTCTCCGTCCGGGTCAGGGCGTCCTCCGGGCCCAGCTCGCCCTCGATCCGGCTCTGGATGCGCTGCAGGTGGCTCGACGAGCCGGCCTCCGGGCCGAGGTCGTGCCAGTACAGGGTCAGGTTGAGCGCGAGCGTCGCCTCCTTGCCGGGCAGCAGCAGGTACGCCATCACCTTGCCGCCGGCGGACTCGGCCTTCTCCGCCGTCTCGAGAAGCTTCTCGCGCAGGTCGCGGCGCAAGGGCGCGGACCGGTCGCCCAGCGTCGCCGTCTGCTGCTTGACGATGTCGCGGACCTGGCGCTCGCGCTTCTCCGGCTCGTCGAGCTCGATCACCGCCCAGTGCTCCGGCAGGTTGAGCTCGAGGCCGATGCCGCGGTAGCCGCCCGGGTCGTCGACCGTGCCGAGCGCGTGCAGCGCCTCGCCGCTGATCCCCGAGCCGGTCTCGTCGAACAGGCCGGTGGGGTCGTCGGCCGGGGGCGCGGCGTCGAGCGCCGCGACGACCTCGTCGACCGTCGCCGTCATCGGGTGCGGTCCCGCCGGGTCGACCACGACCCGGGCCAGGGTGGCGCCGTGCCGGCGCAGGAAGGGGGCCAGCGAGTCGCGCCGGCGCAGCGTGAACTCGCGCCCCGGGTCCTCGCCGAGGAACGCCTCGAGCGTCCGGGCCGACGAGAAGAGGCACAGCTCGTAGGGTGCGGCCGATCCGTCGGGTGCGGGGAAGACCCGCACCTGTGGTGTCCCGTCCTCGCGCTCCAGGTGGGGTACCAGGACGGGCCCGTCGTGGATCGCCGCCAGCGCGGCGGCGCGGTCACCCGCCGCAAGCGCCTCGCCGAGGGCGGCGCCCGGGCCGGGCGGGAGGTTCTGGCCATCGGCGAGCGCGCGGGGGAAGTCGTCGCCGGCGGGGAACTCGTCGCTCACAGGTGCTCTCCTTGCATCGGGTCGTCAGGCGTCCTGGAGGGCGACGACGACGGGTGCGCTGCCCTCACCGAGGTAGAAGTGGTCCGGGAACCACTCGACGTGCCAGTGCTCGCCGGGCGTGCCCTCGCGGGCGAAGTCGGCGAAGTTCTCGGCCAGGACGTCCCGGCCCTGCTGCCGTCCGGTGATCCGGAGCGACTTGGTGGCGTCGTCGTAGACGAAGAGGACGGCGTCGTCGGAGACCTCGGTCCGGATCTGCCGGAGGGCCTCGTCGTAGGGCCACGTGGACTCCGGCTCCCCGGCGTCGACCACCCCGGGGGCGTGCCTGATCGCCTCGGCGAGTGCGACCATCCCGTCGGGGTCCGCGCTGATCTCGACCTCACCGGTCTCGTTGTGCCGTACTACCTCGATCACGTCTCAGCTTCCCTTCGGTCCGTAGTGGTCGCCCGGCTTGATCGTGGCAGGGTCGACCGGAATGTGCGGATCGGCATCCGGTCCGGACCGTACCGGTCTGCCGTTGATCTGGGTCTCGAGGTTGAGGTGCGGGCCCAGCTTCTGCACGTGCGGGACGTGCGGGTTGACGTCGAAGCGCGTGATCTTCGTGATCGTGCGCCCCGCGTCGTCGACGGTCTGGCTGACGTACTGGACCGCCCTGCTGCCCGACATGACCACCTTCGCATCGGGAGCGACGTGCTTGGTCCCGAGCTCGATGGCTTCGTCCATCGAGATCGCCTTCTGGTGGGCGGCGTTGTGGACCAGGACGGGGGTGTCGCCGGCGTAGACGTAGTAGGTGTGATGGGTCTCGACGTGGAAGTTGTAGACCGTCTCGGCGTCCGGGTCGGTGCGCTGTTCGGTCTGCACGTCCTGCAGCGGGAGGGTCGCGCCCTCGGGGGTGACCAGCAGGTCACCGGTGCGCAGGAACGCCGCGTCGACCCAGCCCCGGCCCTGGACCCAGAACGGGTGCTCGGCGGTGGTCGAGACGACCTGCCCGCCGATGCTCAGGTGGAACAGCTCGGTGCTGGTACGCACGAACGTCTCGGCCACCAGCGCCACCTCGTCGCGCCCGGTGACCGTGTCCCGGGCCCAGACCTTGTCCCCGACCCGGATCTCCTCGATCCGGCGGGGACCGTCCGGGGTATGCACCAGCGTCCCGGCCACGAAACACTTCCCGAACCCGAACTTGCACCACCCCTTGCCCAGCGCCTGCCGGAACCCCCCAGCCTTCGCGATCGTCTTCGACAGCCCCATTGCAGCCTTCGCGGCACCACCCAGACCGATCAGAGACAACGCCGCACCCGCGATCGCGATCCCCGCCTCGGCCCACGACCGCTCACCCGTGGCCGCCAACGTGATGTTCGCCACCGCACTGACGATCGCCGCGACCGCCGCGATCACGATCAACACCCC
>DATGOB010000188.1:0-3804 GCA_036010205.1 Promicromonospora sp.
GGACGTCGGGGACGACGAGCCCTCTGACGTCCTGACGATCACCCAGCTCGCGGCCGCGCTCGGCGTCCGGACGTCGACGCTGCGGTTCTGGGAGCAGGAGGACCTCGTGCACCCCGAGCGGGTCACGACCCTGCGCGCCCGTCGGTACGGGTCCGCTGCGGTGCGGGAGGCTCGCGTCGTCGCGGCGCTCCGGGCCGGCGGCTACGGCGTCCCGGCGGTGCGCGAGGTCATCCGGTCGCTCGACGCCGGTGCGGGCGTCGACCGGGCGCGCGCGATCCTCGACGACCGGTTGACCCGGATCGCGACACGCACCGTGGCTCTCCTCCGCGCCGGCTCCGACGTCGCCGCTCTGGCCGAGCCCGGCTGACAGGGGTCACCCTCGCGTTCGAACCCGACGTCACTCGGCTTTGCGGCACGTCAAAGCCGAGTGACATCGGGTTCGAAGCCGAGACCGAGCGGCGTGACCCTCCCTCAGTCGTCGCTCAGCTGCTGCCCCTGCCGCACGAGGTCCTGCAGGGTGCGCTGCACCTGCTCGACGTCGGGCACGTCGTCGAGCACCATGCCCGGCTGGTCCGTCCCGTCGGAGATGACGAGCGTGCCGCAGCCGAAGATCCGGTCGCTGAGCTGCTTCTCGAAGGTGACGTTGTTGATCCGGTACAGCGGGATGTCGCGCCCCGTCTGCGTGAGGATGCCCGTGCGCAGCGCGACCCGCTGGTTGGTGATGACGTAGCGGGTGGTGCGCCAGCGCAGGAACGGTCCGGCCGCGGCGACGAGGCCGAGCAGCACGAGCACGGCGGTCGCGAACCACAGCACGATCGCGTCGACGGGCAGCGGCAGCGCCCACACCGCCACCAGGACGGCGACCAGCACGAGGAGCAGGAAGACCGGCTTGACGATCTTCTTGGGGTGGGTGCGGAGCTGCATCACGATCGTCTCGCCCTCGGCGAGGTGCTCTTCCCTCATTCCGCGAATACTGCCCTACTGCGCCAATGGGATCTACTGTGCGGCCAGGTTCCAGCCCTCGACGGTCCGCAGCCCGTGCCCGTACCCCAGCAGGCAGACGGCGGCGGTCCCCAGCTCGAACCGCGCGCCCAGCCGCGGGTCGACGCCGAGCCACACCGTGGCCAGGACGCGCAGGAGATGGCCGTGCGCCACGAGCAGCACGTCGCCGCCGGTCTGGAGCGTCTCCTCGGCCCGCGCGACGACGCGGCCCGCGCGCTCCGCGACCTCGTCGAGCGTCTCCCCGGCGCGCCCGTCGCCGTGCTCGGCCGACGGCGGCAGCACGCGGACGCCGTCGTCGAAGATCTGGAAGTCCCGTCCGAGCTCGGCCGAGACGTCGCGCGAGGTGCGCCCGTCCACGGGGCCGTAGTCCCACTCCATGAGGTCGTCGTCCGGCACGGCGTCGGGGTGGCCGGCGAGCTCGGCGGTGCGCCGTGCGCGGGCCAGCGGCGACGTGCGGACGGCGGCGAACTCGTAGCGCGCGAGGGTCCGCCCGGCGACCCGGGCCTGCTCCTCGCCCGCGGGCGTCAGCGGCAGGTCGGTGCGCCCGGTGTGCCGGCCGCTGCGGCTCCACTCCGTCTCGCCGTGCCGGAGCAGCACGAGCTGGGGATCGCGCGGTGGCGCGAGGGGCTGGGGCGTCTCGTCGTCGGGCATGACACGAGCATCCTGCGTCCGGGGGCGCTTCGCACCCCTGCGCGCTGCCGCGGAGGACGGCAGATATTACTGGTTTGCCCTTTTATGTCCCCGCCCGGCGCGCCATCCTGGGGCGCATGCCTGAGTTCGACGACGGTCAGACCCCGACCACACCGCCCAACCCCGCAGCCCCCGGCACGGAGACCACGGTCCACACCGAGGTGCTCGTCGTGGGTTCAGGACCGGCCGGCGCGTCGGCCGCGCTGTTCCTGTCCTCCCTGGGGATCGACACGATCATGATCACCAAGTACCGGTGGACGGCGAACACGCCCCGCGCGCACATCACCAACCAGCGCACCATGGAGATCTTCCGCGACCTGGGCATCGAGGACCAGGTGCTCGCGGACGCGACACCGCACGAGCTCGTCGGCGACACCGTGTTCTGCACGTCGATCGCAGGGGAGGAGATCGGCCGCATCCTCACGTGGGAGACGCACCCGGCCCGCGAGGCGGACGCGCGGCTCGCCTCGCCGTCGCTCACCGTCGACATCCCGCAGACCTACCTCGAGCCGATCCTCGTCCGGAACGCGTCGCAGCGCGGCGCGCAGTCGCGCTTCTCGACCGAGTACCTCGGCCACACCCAGGACGCCGACGGCGTCAGCACCCGCGTGCGCGACCGCCTCACCGGGGCCGAGTACACGATCCGGTCGCGGTACCTCATCGGCGCCGACGGGGCCCGCTCGCAGGTCGCCGCCGACCTCGGCCTGCCCATGGAGGGCGCGATGGACATCGCGGGCTCCATGAACATCACGTTCAAGGCCGACCTGTCCCACCTCGTCGCGCACCGGCCGTCGGTCCTGTACTGGGTGCTCCAGCCGGGTTCCGACGTCGGCGGCATCGGCGCGGGCCTCGTCCGCATGGTGCGGCCGTGGGACGAGTGGCTGATCGTGTGGGGCTACGACATCGCCGGCGAGCCCCCGCAGCTCGACGACGACGCGGCCGCGGCGATCGTCCGCCAGCTCGTCGGCCAGGAGGACCTCGACGTCGAGATCACCGGCTACTCGCTGTGGGGCAACAACCGCATGTACGCGACGCACCTGCAGGAAGGCCGCGTCTTCTGCGTCGGCGACGCCGTGCACCGGCACCCGCCGAGCAACGGCCTCGGGTCCAACACGTCGGTGCAGGACTCCTACAACCTGGCCTGGAAGGTCGCCGCGGTGCTGCGCGGGTACGCCGCGCCGTCGCTGCTGGACACCTACTCGGCCGAGCGGGCGCCCGTGGCCGAGCAGATCGTGCTGCGCGCCAACAAGTCGGGCGGCGAGTTCCGGTTCCTCGAGGTGCTCGGCGTGCTCGACGCCGGGACGCCCGAGGAGATGCAGGCCGCGATCGACGAGCGCAAGGCCAACACCCCGGCAGGCGCGGCCAAGCGTGCGGCGCTCGTCGAGGCGATGGACCTCAAGCACTACGAGTTCAACGCGCACGGCGTGGAGATGGGGCAGTTCTACACGTCGTCCGCCGTCGTGCCGGACGGGTCGCCGCGGCCGCAGGACGAGCGCGACCCCGAGCTGTACTACGTGCCGTCGACCGTGCCGGGCGCGCGGTTCCCGCACGTGTGGGTCGCCGACACCACGGGGCACAAGCTCTCGACGCACGACCTCGTCCCGTACGGGCGGTTCACGCTCGTGACGGGCATCGCCGGCGAGGCGTGGGCGGACGCCGCGGCGAAGGTCGCCGCCGAGCTCGGCGTGCCGCTCGAGGCCGTGGTGATCGGGCCGGGCCGCGAGGTGATCGACATCTACTACGACTGGGCGCGGATCCGCGGGGTCGAGGAGTCGGGCGCCGTGCTGGTGCGGCCGGACTCGCACGTGGCGTGGCGGGCGCAGACGCTGGCCGACGACGCGGAGCAGACGCTGGCCGGGGCGCTGCGGGCGGTGCTGGGACGGGCCGACACCTGAGCGTGTGAGTCCGATATCACATCTCCTGGTGTCGACGCTATGGGCGTCTACCACGGAAAATAGATGATCCGCACATCAGCGGTGAACACCGTGCAGCGCCACAGAACACCTGCACCGGAGGAGGACCATGACGGACGCCGACGACGCTCAGTACCACTCCATCGCCAACCCGCGCCGCACCACGCTCCTGCATCGGAGCGCGCTCGACGCGTTCGCG
>DATGOB010000189.1:0-27353 GCA_036010205.1 Promicromonospora sp.
ACGGCGACGTCGTGCTCGGCCTCGAGGCGGATGAGCGCGGCGGAGACGTCGGCGGTGGTGGGCGCGGCGGGGGGCGGCGCGTCCTGCGCGGTGGACGGTCCGGCAGACGGCGGCGCCGACGGCTCCGGCGAGCTGCCGCACGCACCCAGCCCCGTGCACAGGGTCAGGGTGAGGGCGGCCGTCAGGATCGGGGCGCGGCGCATCGCGGACTCCTTCGCGTCGGGGTGTCGTGCCGGGTTGTCGTGCGGGGGGCGACCATGACGGCGGCCCGCACGCCCCCAGAGCGCCCGGACCGCCGTCGGCATGGGTCGCGGTCTCAGACCGCGGCGGACCGGGCCACCTTCTCCCGAGATCCCGTCTCGCGCTCGTCGGGCGCGGCGGGGTCCGGGGAGCCGCCGTGGGCGTCGTCCACGGCGGTCTCGTCGAAGGGCAGCTCGCCGGACAGCACCTGGGTGACGCGGCCCCGGTCGATCTCGCGGGTCCACGTGCCGATGACGACGGTCGCCACGGCGTTGCCGGTGAAGTTGGTCAGGGCGCGGGCCTCGGACATGAACCGGTCGATGCCGACGATGATGCCGACGCCGTCGACCAGGTCGGGGCGGTAGGTCTGCAGGCCGCCCGCCAGGGTGGCCAGGCCCGCGCCGGTGACGCCCGCAGCACCCTTGGAGGCGATGATCATGAAGGCGAGCATGCCGACCTGCTCGGGGATCGTGAGCGGTGTGCCCATGGCCGAGGCGATGAACAGCGACGCCATGGTGAGGTAGATGGCGGTGCCGTCGAGGTTGAACGAGTACCCGGTGGGCACTGTGATGCCGACGACCGGCTTGGAGACGCCGAGGTGCTCCATCTTGGAGATCAGGCGCGGCAGGGCGGCCTCGGACGAGGAGGTGCTGACGATGAGCAGGTACTCGCGGGCCAGGTACTTCATGAGCGAGAAGATGTTCACCCGCGCCACGAACCAGAGCACGGCGCCGAGGACGATCGCGATGAACAGGACGCAGGTGACGTAGAACCCGAGCATGAGGGTGCCGAGCGCCACGACGGCGCCCCACCCGGTCTCGCCGACGACGCCGGCGATGGCGCCGAAGGCACCGACGGGCGCGACCCACAGGATCATGGTGAGGACGCGGAAGACGATCGCCTGGATCACGCGGACGGCGTCCAGCGCCGGCCTGCCGCGGGCGCCGAGCTGCTGGATCGCGAACCCGACCAGGAGCGCGACGAACAGGGTCTGCAGCACGGAGTCGCCGGTCAGCGGCGAGACGAGCGTCGTGGGGATGACGGAGAGCGCGAAGTCGACGAGGGACTCGGCCTCGCCGTCGGCCTCGTAGGTGGCACCGGCGATCGACAGGCCCTGGCCCGGGTGCAGCACGTTGCCGACCACGAGCCCGATGACGAGCGCGAAGGTCGACATCACGAGGAAGTACAGCAGCGCGAGCCCGCCGACGCGGCCGACGGTGGCCGCCTTGGCGATGGACCCGATGCCGAGCACGATCGTGCAGAAGATGACAGGCGAGATCATCATCTTGATGAGGGCGACGAACCCGGTGCCGAGCGGCTTGAGGGCCACGCCCGTCCCGGGCGACGCGAGGCCGACGACGACGCCGGCCACGACGGCGACGATCACCGCGATGTACAGGTAGTGGCTCTTGTCGAGCCGACGGCGCTGGGTGGTCCCTGCGCCGGCGGGCGGGGTGCCTGCCATGGTGGTCTTCCTCTCACGACGCTGTGCGGTCAGCGACAAGGGTGCGGGCAACGGCGGGCAGGGGGCCTGTTGCGTACTTAGTGTTCTCGGTCGGGCGTCCGCCGCCGGGTGACAATGGGCCCGTGGCACAGCGGCGAGGGGCGAGCATCGCGAGGTGGTTCCTCGCCGTGCACACGGCGCTGCTCTTCGCCGGGGCTCTGGTCGTGTTCGGGCTGCTCGTGCTGGACGCGCGCTCGTCGGCGGAGCGGCACGCCGCCACCGAGAGCACCGACCTGGCCGCGACCGTGGCGGCCGACCCGCTCGTCGTCGACGTCGTGGCCCGGGCGCACGCGGACGCCGGGCGGGACCGCGACGGGTCGGTGGCCACCGCCTCCGGCCGGCTGCAGCCGTACGCCGAGCGGGTCATGTCCACCACGGAGATCGACTACCTCACCGTCATGGACACCGACCGCACCCGGTACACCCACCGCAACACGTGGCAGATCGGCCGCTCGTTCGTCGGCACGACGGCGCCCGCGCTGCGCGGGGAGCCGTTCACCGAGGTGTACGCGGGAACGCTGGGGCCGTCGGTGCGTGCCGTCGTGCCGGTGGTTACCGCCGACGGCGAGGTGGTCGGCCTGGTGTCGGCCGGTGTCACCCTCGACCGGCTGTGGGACGGCATCGCGGGCCGGCTCGTCGTCGTCGGCGTGGCCACGCTGCTGGCGTTCGCCGCCGGCGCCGTCGCGGCGGCGCTGCTCGCCCGGCGGCTCGACCGGCTCACCGACTCGCGCGGGCCGGACGAGCTCGCGCACCTGTTCGCCGCCCACGAAGCGGTGCTGCACTCCGTGCAGGAGGGCATGCTGCTGGTCGAGGACGGCGTCGTCGTCCTGGCCAACGACGAGGCCCTGCGCCTGCTCGGGGCCGGCGGGGCGACCGGCCCCGGCAGCGCCGTCACCGCGCCGTTCACCGTCGACGACCCGCGCCTGGACCCCGCCGCCCGCGACGTCCTGGCGGGCACGGCGCCCGACGGACCCGTGCGGGTGGGCGACCGCGTGCTGCTCGTCGCGCGCGAGGCCGCGGTGACGCGGGGCCGGAGGGTGGGCGAGGTCGTCGCGCTGCGCGACCGCACCGAGCTCCAGCGGGTCACGGGCGAGCTGTCGTCGGTGCGCACCATCTCCGCGGCGCTGCGCGCCCAGACCCACGACTTCGGCAACCGTCTGCACACCGTCGCGACGCTCATCGAGCTCGGCCGCAGCGACGAGGCCCTGCGGTTCGTCGCCGCCGAGCGGGACCTCGGCCAGCGGCTCACCGACCGCGTCGTGCAGGCGATCGACGAGCCCGTCATCGCGGCGCTCGTGCTCGGCAAGGCGGCGCAGGCCCACGAGCGGGCCGTCGAGATGCACTTCGAGACGCACCTGACGCCCGGCACGCACGGCCTCGAGCCCGTCGACGTCGTGACCGTGCTGGGCAACCTGCTCGACAACGCGATCGACGCCGCGGCCGCCCGCGCCCTGGACGACCCCGGCGCCGACGCCTGGGTCGAGCTGTACCTCGCGGACACCGACGACGGGTCGCTCGTGTTCCAGGTCTCCGACAGCGGCCCCGGCATCGACCCGGACGACCTCGAGCGGGTGTTCGAGCAGGGCTTCAGCACCAAGGACGCGTCCGGCGGCCGCGGCTACGGGCTCGCGCTGGTGCGGCAGGTGGTCGAGAGCCTCGGCGGGGCCGTCGAGGTCACGGGCGGGGCCGGTACGAGCGCGGGAGCCGTCTTCACCGTGACGCTCCCCCGGCCCGACGCCGCGGTCGCCCCCGCCGGCGGGTCCCTGCAGCGGAGCCGCCCATGATCCGCGTCCTCGTCGTCGAGGACGACCCCCGCACCGCCGACGCGCACGGCGAGTACGTGCGTCGCGTCGACGGGTTCGAGCTCGCCGGCGTGGTGCACACGGCGGGCGACGCGGTGCGGGCCCTGCGGGACGCGCGCGACGCCGGGCAGGAGGTGCACCTGCTGCTGCTCGACATGAACCTGCCGGACCGGCACGGTCTGGTGCTGTGCCGCCAGCTGCGCGCGGCCGGGCTCGTGGTGGACGTCGTCGCGGTGACGGCGGCCCGCGAGCTGGAGGTGGTGCGCGAGGCGGTCGCGGTCGGCGTGGTGCAGTACCTCATCAAGCCGTTCGCGTTCGGGCTCTTCGCCGAGAAGCTCGGCGCCTACCGGGCGTACTTCGACCGGATGCGCTCGCCCGTCTCGACGCTCAGCCAGCGCGAGGTGGACACGGCGTTCGCGGCGCTGCGCACGTCGAACGCCGCGGGGTTGCCGAAGGGGCTGTCGCAGGACACCCTCGACGCCGTGTCCGACCTCCTCGCGCAGCGGCCCGGCGCGCTGTCGGCGAGCGAGGTCGCGGACGCGCTGCACCTGGCGCGCATCACCGCGCGGCGCTACCTCGAGTTCCTCGCCGACCAGGGCGTCGCCACGCGCGCGCCGCGGTACGGCACGCGCGGGCGGCCCGAGCTGGAGTACGCGCGGCGCCGGGCGTGACGCCGCGCGCCTCAGCCCGCCGCGGCCGCCTCGAGCCGGTCGAGGTAGGCCTGCTCGTCGGCCGAGATGCGCACCCGCTTGCTGAACAGCCCGCCGGTGCGCGACCGCGCGGCACCGGCGACCTGGCGGGCGATGCGCAGCAGCCACTCGGTGTAGGCGGCCACGTCCTTGTCGTCGGCGCGACCCCGCAGCAGCGCGACCGCCGACGCCGTGAGCGCGACGGCCTCGTCGGCCGCCCGCTCGGGGTCGGGGCGCCCCTCGGACGCCGCCGCGCGCGTGGCCTGGGCGGCCTGCGCGACACCGACCGCCGACCCCGGGTTCTCGCGGCGGTGGGCCGCGGCCGCCTCCTGCGCCGTCAGCCGGTCGCGCAGCCCCTCGGCCACGGCGCGCACGAAGTCGTTCTCGTGCTCCTGGGCCTCCCGGAACACCTGGGCTCCCGCCGCGGTCTCGAGCACGAACTGCAGCGCGCCCGGCGTCCCGTCGGCGAGAGTCGCGCCCTTGAGGACGGCGCCGGGGGCGTCGAGGATCTGGTCGAGCTCGTCGTCACGGAAGTCGGACAGGTTCGTCATGCGCAGGCTCTCTCGCTGAGGGGAACGGGTCCGCCCAACCTACTGACCCCTGCCCGGTGCGCGCACCTTTGTCCGTTCCGCCCGGCGTGGGCCGGGGGTCAGGGCGTCGCCTCCGCGTAGCGGGTGGCCAGACGACGGGTCGCCTCGACCAGCTCGGGTGGACCCGTCACCTCGAAGGGCACGTCGAAGACGCCGAGCCACCCGGCCAGCCCGCCCCACGACCACGACCCGAGCACCGCGCGGCACCGGGGCTCGCCGTCGACGTCCGGCAGCGGTTCGCACACGGCGTCCGGGCCCGCCCAGCGCGCGATGTCCTCGGCACGCGCGTGCAGCACGACCTCCCCGCGCACGGGCTGGGCGGGCTCGCTCAGCCGCGCCGCGACGAACGCCGCGACGTCGCCGCCCGGCACCTCCCGGCGCGTGAAGCGCGGCCCGGTGCCCGACCGGGGCGCCATCCGGTCGACACGGAACAGGCGCCAGTCGGCACGGTCGAGGTCGAACGCCACGAGGTACCAGCGCCGGTCGGCCGTGACGAGACGGTACGGCTCGACCCGTCGCGGCGGGCGGAACGCGGCCTCCCCCTCGCCGACGACGGGCATCGTGCCGCCCGCGTAGTCGAACCGCACGACCTCCCCCGCGCGGCACGCGGCGCCCAGCGTCAGCAGCACGTCCGGGTCCACGGCCGCGGCCCGCTCGGGCCGACGGCGCACCGTGGTCACCTCGAGCGCGTCCAAACGCGCCCGCAGCCGCGCGGGCATGACCTGCCGGATCGTCGCGAGCGCCCGCAGCGCCCCCTCCTCCGCGCCGGGGATGGCGCCCGTCCGGAGCGCGACGGCGACCGCGACGGCCTGCTCGTCGTCGAACAGCAGGGGCGGCAGGTCGGCGCCGGCGGCAAGACGGTAGCCGCCGTCGGGACCCTTGGTGGCGTTCACGGGGTAGCCGAGCTCGCGCAGCCGGTCGACGTCGCGCCGGACCGTGCGGGGGCTGACGCCGAGACGCTCGGCGAGCAGCGTGCCCGGCCAGTCGCGGCGGGCCTGCAGCAGCGACAGGAGGGTCAGGAGGCGTCCGGAGGTCTCGAGCACGGGTCCAGGATCGCACGCGGTAGAGGTCAGGAACTGACCGCTACTGCCGGAAGGCTGGTCCTCGACAGCACAGACCGTACGAAGGAGACCCCGTGATCCGCACGAACGTGCTCACCAAGGACTTCGTGGTGAGCCGCACGCGCACCGTGCACGCCGTACGCGGCATCTCGCTCGACATCCAGCCGGGCGAGCTCGTCGCCGTCCTCGGCCCCAACGGCGCAGGCAAGACCACGACGCTGCGCATGCTGACCACGCTCGTGCCGCCGACGTCCGGCACCGCGACCGTCGCGGGGTACGACGTGGTGAGCGACCCCGCCCGGGTCCGCGCCGCGATCGGCTACGTGGGCCAGGGCGGGGCGGGCGGCGCGTCCCAGGTGGTGCGCGACGAGCTCGTCACCCAGGGCGAGATCTACGGCCTGGACCGCCGCGCCGCGCGCACCCGCGCAGGGGAGCTGCTCGAGGCCCTCGACCTGACCGAGCAGGCGGACCGCAAGGTCGAGAGCCTGTCCGGCGGGCAGAAGCGGCGTCTCGACGTCGCCGTCGGCCTCGTGCACGAGCCGTCGCTGCTGTTCCTGGACGAGCCGTCGACGGGCCTGGACCCGCACAACCGCGCCAACCTCTGGGAGCACGTGCTGCGCATGCGGTCGGCGGCGGCCGAGCCGCGCACCATCGTGCTCACCACGCACTACCTCGACGAGGCGGACACGTTCGCCGAGCGGGTCGTCGTCGTCGACCACGGCCAGGTCATCGCGGACGACACCGCCGACGCGCTCAAGGCCGACCTGGCCGGCGACCTCGTCTCGCTGCGCACGGCCGGCGGCGACGCGGCGGCGCTCGCTGCGCTGGCCGAGCGCGCGCCCGGTACGCGCGCGGTCCAGGTCGGGCCGCCCGGCCCGGACGGCGGGCGTGCCGTCGAGGTGCGCACCGCCGACGGCCCCGGCGCGGCACCCGGCCTGCTGCGCGCCGCCGACGCGGCGGGGCTCGCGGTGACGCGCGTCGACGTCGCCCGGCCCACGCTCGACGACGTGTTCCTCGCCCTCACCGGGCGCAGCCTGCGCGAGACCGCCGTGCAGGGCGCCGACTCGCCCGCCGACACCACCGACACCACCACGAAGGAGGTCCTGGCATGAGCGCCACGACCCTGCCCACCGCGACCCCGACCCGGCGCAACCCGCTGCGTGACACCCGCATCGTCCTGGTGCGTGAGCTCGCGCCCGTCGCTCGCGACCCGTTCTCGCTGCTGTTCGGGCTCGTCCAGCCGCTGGTCTTCCTCGGGCTGTTCGGCCCCCTGCTGGCCGGTTCGGCGGGCGAGGCCCTCGGCGGGGACGTGTGGCTCTGGTTCGTGCCCGCCGTCCTTGCGATGACCACGCTGTTCGGCACCTCGGTGACCGGCTCGAACCTGCAGCTCGACATCTCCTCGGGCGTGCACGAGCGGATGCTCGTCACGCCGCTGTCCCGGTCCGCGCAGCTCGTCGGGCGGGCGCTGAAGGAGATGGTGCCCGTCGTCGCGCAGTCCGTCGTGGTGCTGCTCGTCATGCTGCCGTTCGGCCTGCGGCCCGACCCGCTCGGCGCCGCGCTCACGCTCGCCCAGCTCGCGGTGCTCGGCGTCGGGGTCGGTTCGCTGTCGTACGCGCTGGCGCTGGCGGTGCGCAAGCAGGAGTGGATGTTCTGGGTGGTGCAGCAGACGGTGCTGTTCCCCGTGATGCTGCTGTCCGGGATGCTGCTGCCGCTGGAGAACGGCCCCGCGTGGATGCGCGCCGCCTCCGCGGTCAACCCGCTCCGGTACGTCGTCGACTCCGGCCGCGCGGCGTTCGCGGGCGACATCGCCTCGACGGCGGTCGCCTGGGGCTGGCTGGCGGCCATGGCCACGGCGGCCGTCGGCCTCGCGGTCGGCGTCCGCTCGATGCTCCGCTCGGCCGAGTGACCCCTGCCGCTGAGTGCGGGAATTTCGCCCTTCTGGCACACGAAGAAGGGCGAGGATCCCGCACTCAGCGGAATAGGACCGCACCCGGCATCCCACGCACCGCGGGAGCCCGGTGTCCAGGGGAAGGTCTCCCCATGTGCGCGCGCGGCGGCGACGTGCCAGCCTTCGCGCGTCAGACCATGAGTCAGACCGAGGATGGAGGGCACCATGTCAGGCATCTTCCCGATCCGCACCACTCCGATCCGCACCACTCCGACCCGCGGCACCGCGCGCCGACGAAGGCAGGCAGGCCGGTGGGTCGTCGCGGCCCTGGCCGCGCTCACCCTGGCCGCCACCCCCGTGGCGACCGCGGCGGCCACCGTCGCCACGGCCGACGACCCGGTGACGCTCGCGATCGCCCACCGGTCGCCGTTCAACTGCAACAAGACGTTCTACGCGAACAACTGGACCGGCGGGCACAACCCGTCGGGCTCGATCGACTGGCAGAGCTACAACGGCGACGCCATCAACGGCGAGAACGTGCGCGCCACCGCGGCGGGCACGGCGACGTTCCACGACGAGGGCGCCACGAGCTACGGCAAGTGGGTGCAGATCGTGCACAGCGACGGCACCCGCACCCGCTACGCGCACCTCGCCACCATGGTGCGCAACCCGGGGCAGTCGATGTCCGTCAGCCGGGGCACGGTCATCGGCACCGTCGGCTCGACGGGCGGCTCCACGGCCCCGCACCTGCACTACGAGCAGCGCAACGCCTCCGGCGTGGTCGACACCTCGCCGACCGTCGAGGGCGTGACGGTCTCGCTGGGTCAGAAGAAGGCGGTCACCAGCACCAACGGCTGCGGCGGCTCGTCCAACCCGTACACGCCGGCGGAGGTCTGCGGCAGCGGCTTCTCCGTCATCGACTCCGCGGCGCTCGGCTCCGTGGGCCGCACCTACCTGCTGTACAACGCGGGCAACGGCAACAACTGCGTCGTGACCCTGAAGCTCACGAACCTCGGGACGCCGAGCGCGGTGTCGGCGTTCCTCGAGCCCCAGGGCGCGTCCCGCACCACCGACTCCGGGAACTTCTCCTACTACGCGGGGCCGGTCAAGCGGTCGGCGCCGGGCACGTGCGTCAAGTGGGGCGGTTCGGTGGGCAGCACCTCGTACACCAGCCCGTTCGAGCACTGCGGGTGACCGACACGCCGAGGTAGTCACGTGGCGAGGTAGTCACCCGGGCACCCTCCGGGTGACTACCTCGTCCAGGCGGGCGCCCCTACGATCACGCCATGACGTTCACCCATCCCACCGGCACCCACGGCGCCACCCCGCCCGGCCCGGGGTTCCGGCGGGTCAACCGCGTGCTCACGTGGGTCGCGCGGCGGCTGCCGCGCTCGCCGCTCGGCAGGCGCGTCCTGGTGCTGACCACCGCCGGGCGGCGCACCGGGCAGCCGCGGACGACGCCGCTCGCGTGGTTCCCGGGGCAGGACGGCGCGTGGCTCGTCGTCGCCTCCAACTGGGGCGCCGCGACCAACCCCGCCTGGTACCTCAACCTGGCTGCGCACCCGGACCGGGCGACCGTCGAGGTGGGCGGCCGCAGCGTGCCGGTCCGGGCGCGCGAGCTGCACGACGCCGAGCGCGCCGCCGCCTGGGCGGGCATCACGGCGCGGGCGGCGAACTTCCGGCGGTACGAGCGGGGCACCGACCGTCAGATACCCGTCATCGAGCTCACCCGCCGCTGAGGGACGCGCGTGGGTAGTGTCGAGGGCATGACGCAGGCCACCTCGACCTCCTCGGTCACCACCGCCCTCCAGACCGCGGACTGGCGCCGCCGCGTGTTCGCGATCTACGCGGAGGTGCGCGAGCGCGCCGCGCAGGACCCGGCCGCGGCGCACGCCTTCTGGGTCGCCGCGCGCGACGAGCTGTTCGGCACGCACCCGGCGTCCCCCGTCCTGCCGGAGGACCGGGCCGGCTTCACCGGCCTCGACGTCGCCGCCTACGACCCGGCGTGGCGCTTCACCGCACCCGTCGTCCCGGCAGGGCCCGGGCCCGACGGCGCCCCCCGGCGTCTCGACGTCCCGACGGCGACCGACGGCGTCGTACCGTTCGAGCTGCTCGGCACCGTCGCGCTCGACGGGCTGGGCACCCTCGACGTCTGGCGGCTCGCCTCCTACGGCGGCGGCCTGTTCGTGCCCGTCAAGGACGCGCTCGCGGGCACACCGGGCGGCACCTACGGCGGCGGCCGCTACCTGCTGGACACCATCAAGGGCTCCTGGCTCGGCAACGCCGGCGGCGGGGACGACGGCGTCGGCGACCTGGTCCTCGACCTCAACTTCGCGTACAACCCGTCGTGCGCGTACGACCCGGCGTGGACCTGCCCGCTGGCCCAGGACGGCAACACGCTGGACCAGGAGGTCCCGGTCGGCGAGCACACCCCCGCGACGTCGGCGTACTGACCCCGAGGGAATGAGCACGAGACCCCGGGAGTGGCCCCGGCGGCCAGGGCCTGGTTCCCTGGCGCCATGACGACAGAACCTTCGGGCGCCACCCCGGCGACCCACCCCGACGAGCCGCACACCGGCGGCCTCGCCGAGCGGCTGAACTGGCTGCGCGCCGGCGTGCTCGGCGCGAACGACGGCATCGTGTCCGTCGCCGCGGTCGCCGTCGGCGTCGCGGCGGCGACCTCCAGCACCGGACCGATCCTCACGGCGGGCCTCGCCGCGCTCGTGGGCGGCGCCGTCTCGATGGCGCTCGGCGAGTACGTCTCCGTCTCGAGCCAGTCGGACACACAGCGCGCCCTGATCGCCAAGGAGCGCGCCGAGCTGGCCGAGATGCCCGAGGAGGAGCTCGCCGAGCTCGCCGCGCTGTACGAGGCCAAGGGCCTGTCCCCCGCCACGGCGCACCAGGTCGCCGTCGAGCTCACCGAGCACGACGCACTGTCGGCGCACCTCGAGGCCGAGCTCGGCATCGACGAGGACGAGGTGGTCAGCCCCTGGAACGCGGCCCTGGCCTCCGCCGTGGCGTTCACGCTGGGCGCCGTGCTCCCGCTGGCCGCCGTCGTCCTCATCCCCGAGCCGTGGCGCGTGGGCCTGACGTTCGCCGTCGTGCTCGCGGCGCTGGCAGGAACCGGGTGGGTCGGCGCGTGGATCGGCGCCGCACCGCGTTTGCGCGCGACCGCGCGCGTCGTCGTGGGCGGGGCGCTCGCGCTCGGCGCCACCTTTGCCGTGGGCTCGTTGCTCGGCACGACGGCGATGGGGTGAGTACCGTTAGCGCCCGATGAACACCATCGACATCACACCGCCCCCTGCCGGCACACCCTCGTCGGCGTACGGCGTGCACTCCGAGGTCGGTCGCCTGCGCAAGGTCCTGGTCTGCGCGCCGGGCCTGGCCCACCAGCGCCTGACGCCCACCAACTCCGCCGACCTGCTGTTCGACGACGTCCTGTGGGTCGAGCGGGCCCAGCAGGACCACGCCGACTTCGTCACCGAGCTGCGCGGCCGGGACGTCGACGTCGTCGAGCTGCACGCGCTGCTCGCCGAGACGCTGCGTGTGCCCGGCGCGCGCGACTGGCTCCTTGACCGCAAGATCGTGCCCGAGATCGTGGGCAACGGGCTCGTCGAGGCCACGCGCGAGTACCTGGATTCGCTGCCGGAGCACGAGCTCGCGCGCTACCTGATCGGCGGCCTCGCGGTCGCGGACGTCCCCGAGCTGCCGCCCGGATTCCGCGCCCTGGCCGACCTCAGCCCCGACACGCGCGAGTACCTCATGCCGCCGCTGCCGAACACCCTGTTCACGCGCGACACCACGTGCTGGGTCTACGGCGGCCTCACGCTCAACCCGCTGTACTGGCCGGCGCGGCGCGACGAGACGCTGCTCATGAAGGCGATCTACACGTTCCACCCCGACTACGTCGGCAGCCGCGTGTGGTGGGGCGACCCGGAGACGAGCCACGGCGAGGCGACGTTCGAGGGCGGCGACATCATGCCCATCGGCAACGGCACCGTGCTCATGGGCATGAGCGAGCGCACGTCGCGGCAGGCGATCACCGAGGTCGCGGCGTCGCTGTTCGCCGCGGGCGCCGCCGAGCAGGTCGTCGTGGCGGGCATGCCGCGCCTGCGCGCGGCCATGCACCTGGACACGATCATGACGTTCGTCGACGTCGACACCGTCACCGTCTACCCGCGCATCGTGGACCGCGTGCACCCGTTCGTCCTGCGGCCCGACGACGGGCCGATCGGCGTGTCGGTGACCGACGCGGGCGGGTCGTCGTTCCTCGACGTCGTGGGGCAGGTCTCGGGCCTGGGCGAGCTGCGGGTCATCGAGACGGGCGGCGACGTCTACGAGTCCGAGCGGCAGCAGTGGGACAGCGGCAACAACTCGGTCGCGGTCGAGCCCGGCGTCGTGTTCACCTACGACCGCAACACGACGACCAACGATCTGCTGCGCAAGGCAGGCATCGAGGTCATCGAGATCGCCGGCGGCGAGCTCGGGCGCGGCCGTGGCGGCGGTCACTGCATGACCTGCCCGATCATCCGCGAACCCGTCACCTGGTAAATGGCAGTTACCCTGCATTCCGGACAATCACCCTGAAAGGAGTCCGGAATGCCGGTCGGTGGCGGAACGATTCGAGCGCGGTTGCGCGTCCTGGTGGAGCACATCCTGTTCCAGCGGGTGGTGCTCGGCGTGATCATCGCCAACGCCGTCGTGCTCGGCCTGGAGACCTCGATCGTCGACGGCCCCGTCGACGAGGTGCTGCAGGTGATCGACGACGTGATGCTGTGGTTCTTCGTCACCGAGATCGCGCTGCGGCTCTACGCCCACGGGTTCCGGTTCTTCCGGGACCCGTGGAGCGTGTTCGACCTGCTCGTGGTCGGCATCGCCCTGATCCCCGCGACCGGCCCGCTGGCCGTGCTGCGCGCCCTGCGCGTGCTGCGCGTGCTGCGCCTGGCCGACTCGGTGCCCGCGATGAAGCGGGTCGTCAACGGGCTCGTCGCCGCCGTGCCGGGCATGGGCTCGGTGGGCGCGCTGCTCGTGCTCGTCATGTACGTGTCGGTCGTCATCGCCACCAACCTCTACGGCGGCATCGCCCCCGAGCACTTCGGCGACCTCGGCACGACGGCGTTCACGCTGTTCCAGGTGATGACCGGCGAGGCGTGGCCCGACATCGCGGCGGACGTCATGGCGGTCGAGCCGTCGGCCTGGATCTTCTTCGTCGTGTTCATCCTCGTGGTGTCGTTCGCGGTGCTCAACCTGTTCATCGCCGTCGTGGTGAGCGGCATGGAGAGCATCGACGACCTCGCCGAGCACGAGGAGAAGAACGACGCCGAGGTGATGGACGAGCTGCGCGCGATCCGCGCCCAGCTCGTCGCGCTCCAGGCCGAGCTCGCGGCGTCGCGGGGCGCGGGCGACACGCCCGGGGACGCCGCCACGCCGGACGACTTGGCACAGCCTTGGGTTGCAGTTCCGGAAAAGCCATAGACGAGACCAAGTCCTCGTTGTACCTTTCTTCACACACGGACTCGCGCCGTGGGGGTACGGACGTGTGTCCGGGCCCAGCACCAGCCGAACGAGACACGGGAAGGACACGATCCCCGATGGTCCGCACCAGCATCGCGCTCCAGGCCCCCGGCCCGGGCAAGGTCAGTGCTGCCACCGCGTCGTCCTACCCGACCACTGCTACGCACCTGTGGGACGGCCGCGAGGCCATCCGGGGCGCCATACGCTCCTGATCCGGCACGGCAGTGCCGGACCAGCGAACGTGAGCCGCCTCGGGACACCTGTTCCCGGGCGGCTCTTGTCGTCCCGGGGAGAGAAGACGTACGAGAACGAGACGCACACCGGAAGGAGCAGGCCCGTGGCCGACGTCCTTGTCCTCAATGCCGGCTACGAGCCGCTGCACCGGGTATCGGTCCGGCACGCCATCCACATGCTCGTGCGTGAGGTCGCGGTCGTGGAGGAGGCGGTCGACGGCCGCACCTTCGGCCCGTTCCCCTTACCGCGCGTGCTGCGGCTGGTCCGGTACGTGACGATGCGGTGGCTCTACAAGGCGGGCGGCGCGCCCGCGTGCACCAAGCTGGGCGTCAAGCGGCGCGACGGCGAGTGCGCGTACTGCGGCGGACCCGCCGAGACGGTCGACCACATCCTGCCCCGCTCGCGCGGCGGCCCCTCGACGTGGATGAACCTCGTCGCCGCGTGCTACGAGTGCAACTCCGCCAAGGCCGACCGCACCCCGGCCGAGGCCGGCATGGTCCTCCGTGTGACACCGCACGTGCCACGCGCCGACCACGCCCGCGCCCTGCGCTACCGCGCGGTCCGCGCGGCGTAGCCGGCCCTCGGGGCCGGCGGCGGTCCGCCTCGAGAACGACCTGAGGTACCGGATCTGGCCGGATCCGGTACCTCAGGTCGTTCTCGACGCGGGCTCCCGGCTGGTCAGGCCCGGGTCAGCGCCTGCACCAGGAGCTCGAGGGTCTGGGTGCGGCCGGGGGTGGCGGTCAGGGGCTCGTCGGCGAAAGAGCCCGCCACCGGCACGAGCATGACCTCCTCGACGCCGTACCGGTCCGCGAGGTCGCGCACCTGCGCCGCGACCTGGTCGCCGTCGCCGATGAGCCAGCGGGCCCGCATCGCCTCGATCGTCTGGGCGACCAGGCCGTCGGCGGGCTCGGCGGCGGTGGCCCGCTGCGCCTCCTCGACGGTCTCGAGCGGGCCCAGCGGCTGTCCGGAGCGCAGGCGCGCCATCTGCCGCAGCTGAGGCAGCGCGCGGTCGTGCGCCTCGTCCGTCGTCGGGGCCACGACCGCGTTGGCGGTGACGAACGTGCGCGGCTCGGGGTGCGCCTCCGACGGCTGGTAACCGTCCCGGTACAGGCGCAGGATCTGCTCCATGCCCTGCCCGGAGAAGTGGTTGGCGAACACGTACGGCAGGCCGAGCTCCGCGGCGAGGCGCGCCGAGTAGTCGCTCGACCCCAGCAGCCACACCGTCGGCGTGCCCTCGGCGGCGGGCGTCGCGTGCACGTCGTAGACGTCGCCGCTCACCAGGCGCAGGCGCGCGCCGTCGGGCCCCATGAGGCTGAGGATGTCGGTGACGTGCTGCGGGAAACGGTCGACGTCTGCCGTCGGGCCGGTGGCGCGCAGCAGCGACGTGACGACCGGGTCGCTGCCCGGGGCGCGGCCGATGCCGAGGTCGATGCGGCCCGGCGCCATCGCCTCGAGCGCCGCGAACTGCTCCGCGACCACGAGCGGCGCGTGGTTGGGCAGCATCACGCCGCCCGACCCCACCCGGATGCGGGAGGTCCGCGCGGCGGCCGCGGCGATCATCACCGGCGGCGACGACGCGGCGACGGCCGCCATGTTGTGGTGCTCGGCGAACCAGTAGCGCTCGAGGCCGAGGCGGTCGGCGAGCGTCACCAGGTCGAGGCTGGCGGCGAGTGCCTGGGCGCTGGTCTGGCCCGAGCGGACGGGCACGAGGTCAAGGACGGACAGTCGTGGCTGGGTGTTCATCGCCTGCGTCAACCGTCCCGGGCCCCGGGGTGTTCCCTCGATATCACCTCGTGGGTCGCCGCGGTATCGCGCGGGGTCGTGGCGCCGACCCCCGGTGGCCTGACATGATCGCGGACGTGTCTGCTGATGTGCGCCCCGCGACCGACGAGGATGTCGACGCCCTGGTCGACCTGTTCCGCCAGTACCTGAGGTTCTACGACCAGGAGGTGCCCGACGCCGAGGCGCGCGCCTACCTGACGGCCCGCAGGGACGGCGGCGACAGCGTGCTGCTGGTGGCCGAGTCCGACGGCGCCCTGGTGGGCTTCGCCCAGAGCTACCCGACGTGGTCGTCGGTGAGCCTGAGCCGCTCGTGGGTGCTCAACGACCTGTTCGTGGCCCCGGCGGCGCGTGGCACGGGTGCGGCGCGGGCGCTGGTGCAGGACATGTGCCGGCGCGCGAAGGAGGACGGCGCGATCCGGGTCTCGCTGGCCACCGCGTGGGACAACGTCGCGGCGCAGGGCCTGTACGAGTCCGAGGGTTTCGTCCGCGAGCAGCACTTCCACCACTACATCTACGTCACCGGGGCCTGATCTGCCGGTTCGGGGGACATCGCGGCGGCGCCTGCGTCGTCGTGTCGGTGGCGCACGCTAGGGTGCCCGGGACAAAGCAGGTCAACACTCACAAATCAATCGGGGCATCCCGGGAACTGGAGCGCACACCACCATGATGGGAGGCAACCACGCCGCGACGGGCGCAGCGGCCTGGGTCGCTGTCACCGCGTCGACGCCGATCGCCTTCGGCTGGTACCCGGGGGTGTCCAACGCGGGCGTGATCGTGGGCTCGCTCGTGTGCGCGGGTGCCGCCCTGCTGCCCGACGCCGACCACCACTCCGGCACCATCGCGAACTCGCTGAAGCCGGTCTCGAACGCCGTGGCCCGCGCCGTGGGCAAGCTCTCCGGCGGGCACCGCAAGGGGACGCACTCGATCCTCGGCGTCGCCGTGTTCACCGCGATCGCGTGGCTGCTGAGCTTCCTCACGCTGGACACGGGTGACAGCCTGTTCGGGGCGATCCTCATCGGGCCGGGCATCATGTGCGTGCTGCTGGTCTCCTACGCGCTCAAGGCGCTCAAGATCACGCGCGACACCAAGCTGCTGCCGTGGACGACGTCGATCACGCTGGCCGTGCTCATCGCCGTCTTCGCGCCCGAGGAGTGGTACTGGATGCCGTTCAGCGTGGCGCTGGGCTGCATCGTGCACATCCTCGGCGACATGCTGACGACCAACGGCGTGCCCCTGCTGTGGCCCCTGAAGTTCCGCTCGCCGCGCTGGATGCGGGACGGCCGCGGCCTCGAGCTCGACATGATCTGGCGCTCGGGCGGCAACATCTCGATCCCGATCCTCGGCGACGCCGGGTCGGTCCGCGAGTGGATCTTCCTGATCCCCGTGTCGCTGTACGCGGTCGTCGGGATCGTCTGGGCGTTCCTCGACCAGATGGGTTACGACACCATGGCGGTGTGGAACCAGGTCACCGGCCTGTTCGGGGCCTGACCCGCCGGTCCCCGGCCGGCCCGTCGTCGAGCCGGCCGGGGCCCGTCACAGGCCGCCCGCGACCGCGGCGCCCGCCGCGAGCCACGCCCTGCGGGTGTCGGGGCGCAGGGCACCGTAGCGCAGGTGGCCGTCGACCATCGCGGGGTCGAACGGGATGGTCACCACGGCGCGCGCCAGCGACCGGTAGCCGTCCGCGACACGCTCCAGCTCGCTCGCCGGCTCCTTCTGGTCGGCCTGGCTCACGACGACGACCGCCTGCTGCGCGAGGTACGCCGACCGGCCGTCCCGCGTCGCGAGCGCCTCCAGCAGCAGCGCGCCCGCCTCGGCGTGGTCGTCGCGGGTGGTGGTCGCCACCACGAGCTGGTCGGTGTGGTCGATCATGCGCTGCCACATGGGGTCGGACTCGTCGTTGCCGGAGTCGATGAGGATCATCCGGTAGTACTTCGACAGCACCGCGTGGATGGCGTCGACGTCCTGCGGCTCGATGCGCTGCTCGTTGGCCATCGCGATCGGCTTGGAGCGCAGCACGTCGAACCGGTCGCGCGTCTGGTGGTGCACGTAGCGGGCGAGGTCGGCGGCCTGCGCGGAGGGTCCGAGCAGGCGGTCGGTCTGCGGCAGCAGGTCCAGCAGCGTGGACTCGTGCGGTCCCTGCTCGGTGCGCCAGCCGAGCGTGCCGCGGGTCTGGTTGTTGTCCCACGTGACGACGCCGGCGCCGCCGTAGTGCGCGAACACGGCGGCGAGCAGCACGGTGGACGGCGTCTTGCCTGCCCCGCCCTTGCCGTTGACCATCGAGATGGTGCGGGGCCCGGGCCAGTGCTGGCTCACGGCGCGCTCGTCGGCGCGCTCGGCCCGCTCGTCCTCGCTCGGGCCGACCCGCAGGCCCACCTTGGTGAGCAGGCCGCGGAAGCCGCGCGTCGCGGGCTCCTCGTCCTGCTGGTGCGTGAGGAACGACTCGCGCACCTCGCGCCGCGAGCGCGGCGTCTCGCTCCCCCGCGCGTCCGGCGACGGCGCTGCGTCGTCCGGGCCGCCGGGTCCGGTGGCCGGCCCGGTGGTCGGGACCGTGGTCGGGACGCCGTCGACGGGGCCGGGCACCGCGTCGAGCGGGCCGGCGGGGCCGTCGGCGTCGGCCCGGTCGACCGGGAGACGTGCGGGCCGGTCGGTGGGCAGGCCCGTGCGTGGCAGCGGGTCCGCGGACGGCGGGACGCCCGGGCTCGACGGCGCCTCCCCTGCGTCCGGCTGCGGGCCGGCGTCGGTGGCCGGGGCCGGGCCCGGCGACGGCACGCGACGCACCGTGTCCTCCGGGTCGGGCTCCGCGGGCACGTCCTCGAACACCGGGCTCTCGAAGAGCGGGCCGGGCGGCTGCGTGTCGGTCGCGGGAGGGATCCCGGGAGAGGCCGGCGGCGGTGCGGTGGGCGCGGCGGGGTGCGGGTCGGTGGGCGAGGCCTGCGGGGTCGGTGCCGACGCCGGGGCGACCTCGTCCTCCTCGGGGACCACGGTGCCGTCCGGGTGCACGATGAGGTTCCAGAGCCCCTCCGGACCGGTCGCCGAGGCGCGCACCGGCCGGCCGACGCGCGCGGCGTTCTCCGTCACGCGGCGCAGCACCTCCACCCGGGCCTCCTCGAGGCTGCCCGTGCTGATCGGGTGATAGGTCCCGTCGATGGTCACCTCGCCGGTGCCGTCCTCCCGGACGACGGCGTCGATCCGGGGCCAGCGCGGCACGGTGTCAGAGCTCATGCGTTTCCTCCGAAGTTCCTGGGGTCGACGGCGTCGCGTGGGTTCGCCCCCGATGCAAGGGTCGGACATGTTGGCGCTGCTGGCTAGTTCAACGGGGCAATCACCCCACCTGGTAGGTTCTCGCGCAAACAGGAGTCGAACCCGGCCACCACCGAGGAGCCTTCGCGTGCCCGACGAGCCCACCCGCCGCATCCCGCCGGCGGACGACCCGACCCGAGTCCAGCCCCCGACGGCTCCGGGGGGCAGACGGATCGGGCAGCCGGGGGCGGCGCCGGGCCCGGCGTCGTACGCCGCGACGCAGCGGATGGACTCCGTCGCCGGGGGCGGCTCCGTCCACCCGGGCCCGCAGGGCGGCGGGGGCGTCGACCGGACCCAGGTGCTGGGCGGTCCGGCGGCGGACGCGACGCAGGTGCTGGGTGGTCCTGCCGGGGACGCGACGCAGATGCTGCCGCCGCAGGGCGCAGGCCAGGGCGGCGCGGGCCGTGACCTCCGTGCCGCAGCTCCCCCGCCCGCACGGCCGTACCGGCCCGCCGAGTCGGCCTTCGAGACGTCGCACGACTCCGGCACGCAGGCACCGCCGACGCAGGTCTACGGACAGCCCGTCCAGGGGTACCCGGCTCCCGGCGGGGCACGTCCCGGCGCGCAGCCGGGTCAGGCGTACGGGCAGCAGGGCTACGCGCAGCCCGGGTACGGGCAGCCCGGCCCCGGGCAGGTTCCCGGGCAGCAGGGCTACGGGCAGCAGCAGCCCGACCCGTGGCAGCAGCAGCCCGCTCAGGCGTGGGGCCCGCAGCGGACGGGCTCGCCGTTCGGCCAGGACCCCGCCGGTCCGCCGTCGCCGCCGCGCCGCGACCGCGACGACGAGCCGCGCGGCGGCGCCGTCGCGGGCTCCGTCCTCGCCTGGGTCCCGCGCCTCCTGCTCGTGCTGGGGGTGTACCAGCTGGTGCGGCTGGTCCCGGGCTTCGACGTCATGCCCGACGTGGCGCAGCTCCCCCTGTTCCGCGGCATCGGCGACGGCGTGCTCGCGATGCTCAACCTGAACCCCGAGTGGTCGGAGCAGGCGGCCAACCTGACCATCCCTGTCCTCGGCATGGCGATCGCCGGGGTGCTTGGCACCATCCGCTCGCTCGACACCAAGCCCGCCGTGTGGCCGTTCGGCCTGGTGGTGTTCGCGTGGATCGTGGTGTTCGCGGTCGGGGGCATCGTCGGCTACGCCCAGGAGACCGCGCAGACCGTCCGCGAGGACGTCCGGAAGTCGGTGGACGACACCGTCGAGGACGCCAGGCAGGACGCCGAGGACCGGGCTCGCGAGGAGCTGGAGAAGGCGGCCGACGACGCGCAGCGTGACGCCACGGAGACGCTCGAGGAGTCCGTCACCGAGCAGCTCCAGGACGTGCTGCCCGGCGGGGACGGCTGAGCCGCCGGACCGACCGGTCACAGGACCGACACTCACCGACCACAGCCAGGACCAGGCGGTACGGCGGGACGCTGATAGGTTTTCTCAGGTCCCCACCGGTCGTCCCGGTGCCATGCTGAGGAGCGCTTCGTGTCCGACGAGACCACCCGCACACCGGCCGCAGGCCCCGCCGCCCCGGCGGTGCAGGGCGGCGACCGGACCACCGTCGTGCCGCCGCCCGGCACCTCGCGGGTGATGCCGCCGCCCACCGCGCCCACGCGGGTCGTCCCGCCCTCCGGTCCGGCAGGTCCTGCGCCCACGGGCTCCGCCCAGGCAGGCCGCGCGGCACCCGCGCCGTCCGCCCCGGTTGCCGGCCCACCCGCCGCCGGCGTGCCCGGCCCTCCCCGCATCCCGGCCACCGGCGAGGTCCTGGGTCCGTACCAGCTCGTCGGGTCGCTCGGGCACGGCGGGTTCGCGCACGTGTACCGCGCCGTCGGGCAGGGCGGCGAGGTCGCTCTCAAGGTGCTCACCAACGCCGAGCACGGGGTGCTCGACCGGTTCGTGGGCGAGGCCGCGCTGCTGGACCGGCTCGCCGGGCGCGGTTTCCCGCGGCTGCTGGCGGCGGACCTGCGGTCGGCCACGCCGTGGTTCGCCATGGAGCTCGTGCCCGGCCCGACGCTCGCGCAGCGCGTGTCCGCCGAGGGACCGCTGCCGCTGCCCGACGTGCTGCGCGTGGCGGCCGACGTGCTCGACGCGCTCGCCGTCCTCCAGGAGGAGCACTTCCTGCACCGGGACGTGAAGCCCGCGAACATCATCGCGGCACCCGACCGGTACGTGCTCATCGACCTCGGCATCGCCAAGGGGCACGGCACCAGCACCTCGACGCACGCCGCCGGGACCATCTCGTACATGGCGCCCGAGCTGTTCGTGCGCAAGCCGCACGCCCGCTCCGACGTCTACAGCCTCGGCCTGCTGCTCATCTTCCTGGCCACCGGCCGGCTCCCCAACGACCTCAACTTCGCGGGCCGCGACCTGACGGCGGCCGACGTCGGGCCGCTCGACCAGCGACTGCTGCCGCTCGTGCTGGCCATGACGCGCCACCGCCCCGAGAACCGGCCCCCGCTGCACAACCTCGTGTCCACGGTGCGCCAGCTCCTGGCCGGCAGCACGGGACCCGACCCGTCGATGCTGGCCGCGACCGACGTCACCACGATCGAGCGCGGGCTCGTCACCGAGGTGCTCACCGGCAGCGGCGCGCCGACGTCCGCCGTCGCGCCGACGAGCGCCCTGGCGAGCAACCCGGTGCAGCCGGGCGAGGCGATGACCAACCTCGTCTACGACCAGCAGCTCATGGGCCGGTTGCACCAGGTGCACGGCGACGGGTTCGACGGCGCGGCCGAGGAGATCATCTCGGTGTACCTGTCCGCCGTCGGGCCGCAGCGGGCCGGCGGGCGCGCACCCGCGGAGATCAAGGACTACCTGTGGGCCGCGATGCGCTGGACGGCCGGCCCCACGCCGGAGGGCTACGCCGACACCTACGACGGCTGGGTGGCCTACCGACGACGGCACGGGCTGCCGCTGCCCGGCGTCGCGGGCCCGGCCGCCTCCCCCGCACGCCCCGCCCCCGAACCGACGCGCCGCACGGTGCCGCCGGGGACCGCGCAGACCACCCGACAGGTCGCTCAGCCGACCCAGGTCGCGCCGGCGTTCCGGCCGGGCGGGCCGCCACCCCAGGACGCGTACCAGCGCCCCGCGGGCGCCGTGCCGCGCACCGGGCCCGTCGTGGAGGCGGCTCCGGCTCCTCCGCAGCGGCCCGGGGTCGACGAGCGTCCGCCCGCCCCCGACCCCCGCAGGGACGACGACGCGCGGCGGTCCCGCGACGACCGCGGCAAGGACCGGGAGGGCTCCGGTCAGGGTCTCGGCGTGCTGACCGCTGTGCTCGGCTGGGTGCCGCGCCTGCTGCTCGTGCTCGCGGTCTACCAGCTCGTGCGCCTCCTGCCGGGCTTCGACGCCATGCCCAGCGCGGCAGGCCTGCCGCTGTTCGCCGCGCTCGGCGACCTCGGGGTCGCGCTGCTCGGCCTCGACCCCGTGTGGGCCCCGCGCATGGCCGAGCTGTCCATCCCGCTGCTCGGTATCGTCACCTCGGCCGTCGTGGGCCTCTTCCGCGCGGTGCGGGGCCGCCGTGGCGGGCGCACCTGGCCGTTCTGGCTGGTCGTCGTGGTGTGGGTGATCGTGATCGCGGTGCAGGGCGTCGTCGGCTACGCGCAGCAGGTCACGCAGGACGCGCGCACCTCGCTGCAGGAGCAGCGCCGGCAGATCCAGGAGGACTTCGAGCAGGGCGTGCAGGACACCACGGAGGACGTCACCGACTCGCTGTGGAAGTCCCTGGAGGACGCGTTGCCCTGGAACTGAGGGATCTGCCGGTTCGGCACCCTCGAGGTCGGCACTCCCGCCCGGGGTCGGCACGTGCGCTGTCGGTCGGCACACCCTTGTGCCGACCACCAGCGGAACTCACGACCTCGCACGGAGGTGCCGACCTGGCGCAATCGCGTGGGTCCGGCCTCCCGCGGTGAGGACGGCACGCCCGACGGCGGCAGACCGGTCCGAGCTTCACCACGGGCTGTGCCGTGTCCACAGAGCCCCGTCGAGAGAGACGACCGCTCGTGCGTCCTGTGAGATCGTGGCATGCCCCGCCCCTCGCCCGTCGTCGTCCCACCCGTGCTGCTCGCCGCAGAGCGCGACCCGAACCAGCTGAGCGCCGCCCGACGCCGCGGCGTCGTCGTGCGCGTGCGCCGGGGCGCCTACTGCCTGCCCGACGACCTCCGGGCCGACGGCCCGGGCGGCGACGAAGCGGTGCGCCGCAGGACCGCTCTGGCCCGCGCCCGTGCCGTGCACGGCCAGCTGCGGGCGGCCCACGTCTTCAGCCACGTGACAGCGGCCCTGCTCCTGGGGTGCGTGGTGTGGGCAGCGCCGCACCGGACCCACGTCTACCAGGCCTACCGCGCCTCGAACCGGGCGGCGGACGACGTCGTGCGGCACCGGGCCGCTCTGGCACCTGACGAGATCACCGCGGTGGGCGACCTGCCGGTGACGACGATGCACCGCACCGTCGTCGACTGCGCCCTGACGATGCACCCGCTGGAGGCGCTCGTCGTCGCGGACAGCGCGCTCCGGCTCGGCGCGAGGCGGCAGGACCTGCTGACCCTGCTGGAGGTCCGGGCCGGGCACCGCGGGATCCGACGTGCGACACGCGTGATCAGGGCAGCGGACGGCGGCGCGGAGTCCGCGTGGGAGACGTGGGTCCGCTACGAGATGCTGCGCGCCGGACTGCCTGCACCCCTCACCCAGATGACCGTCCGGACGGACCGCGGCGTCTTCCGCACCGACCTCGGGTACGAACGGTGGGCGCTCGGGATCGAGTTCGACGGCGCGAGCAAGTACCGCCTCGACGGCGTGCGCCCCGGGCACGACCCCGCCCGCGAATACCTGCGCGAGAAGGCCCGTGCCGAGGCGATCCGCCGGGCGGGCATCACCCTCGAACGGGTCACCGCCGCCGACCGGCGCGACATCCCTGCGCTGCTCGCCCGGCTGGGGAGCCGGCTGCCGCCCGACGTCCTGCGCACGGCTCGCCCGGACCGCTACCTCCCACCCACCACCGGCCCCTGGTCCCGGTGACCTGCCAGGCTCGTCTCTGCTCCCCCGCCCCTGCCCTCGAGGTCGGCATCCGCGCTGTCGGTCGGCACATGCTTGTGCCGACCGAGAGGCGACATGACGACCTCGCCGGAACATGCCGCCCTCGGGGCGCAGAAAAACCCGTGCACAACTCGCAACCCCTCTGCCATGCTCAGGGCACGGTCATCGAGACAGCCCTGCAGGCGGCGCTCGCTGACCGGCCAGCTCAGGGGCACGGCCCCGCACGGTGCGCTCGTCGAGCGCGGACAGGAAGGAGGCAGTCATGGACGACGTCGTTCGCGCGGCTGCCCTCGCGGCAGCAGACGCCACTGTCACCAGGAGCACCCGGCACTGACCCGGTCGTGCTCCCGCACCGAGGAGCACTGTCTTGCCCCGTTTTCCCGAAGCACCCGATGCTGCCCTGATCCGCGCCACGAACCGGAAGGGCAACCGCGACTCCGCGTCCCGGCGCGGCCACGGCACCACGCGTCGCGACGAGCTCGAAGGCTCCGGCCGGCCTGGTCACGCACCGCTCACCCCCGACGCACCGGACACCCCCGAAGCGGATCCCGGTCAGCCCGGCCCCGGCCAGCGCTGGTCCACCTGGCGCTCCGTCGCCAAGGGCCAGCGTGGACCCGAGCCGGTCCCCGGCTGGCTCGTCACCCGCGACGCCGCCTTCGACACCGAGCTCGGCATCCTCAAGACCGGCAAGGAGGCGGACGCCTACCTGCTCGAGCGTGCCCTCCCGCCGGGAACCCCGACGAGGGACCCGGACGAGCCGGCCTCGTGCCTCCTGGTCGCCAAGCGCTACCGCAGCCTGGACCACGGTCAGTTCCACCGCGGCAGCGAGTACACAGAGGGCCGCAAGGTCCGGCGCACCCGCGACCAGCGCGCCGTCGACGACCGCAAGTCGGCGTGGGGCCGCGCGGTGTCGGCCACCCAGTGGGCGGACGCCGAGTTCGTCGCGCTGCGTGAGGCCTGGTCCGCGGGCGCCTGCGTGCCCTACCCCGTGCAGATCGACGGCACAGAGGTGCTCATGGAGTTCGTCGGCGCCCAGGAGGTGGACGACGACGGGGTACGGCTCGTCGCCGCCCCGCGACTGACCCGCGAGCGCCCGTCGGACGACCTGCTCGAGTCCTACTGGGAGCAGCTCGTGCACACGATGTCCGTGCTGGCGCGGCTCGGGTTCGCGCACGGCGACCTGTCGCCGTACAACATCCTGGCCGACGGCGAGCGGCTCGTCGTCATCGACCTGCCGCAGGTGGTGGACCTGGTGGCGAACCCGTTCGCGAGCGACGTGCTGCTGCGCGACTGTCGCACGGTGTGCGCGTGGTTCGCGGCGCGCGGGCTGGACGTCGACGCGGACGCCCTGTTCGCGGACCTGCTGGGGCAGGCGCTGTGACCGGTGACTACCTCGCCCCATGACTACCTCGCCCTGTGACTACCTCGCCGGGTGACTACCTCGGCGGGGTGGGGGGTGGGGTGACCGGGTCGCAGGTCCAGGAGGAGAAGACCAGGTCGGTCTGGACGCGGCCGACCTCGCCGCGCGCGGTGAGGTCGAGCACGAGCCGCTGCAGCTCGTCCGTGCCGGTGCAGGCGACGTGCACGAGGAAGTCGTCGGGACCGGACACGTGGTGCACGGCGCGGGTCTGCGGCAGCGCGCGCACCCAGTCGACGAACGGTCCGAGCAGCGGCCGCGAGTGCGTCACGAGCCGGACCATGAGCATGGCCTGCAGCCCGCGCCCGACGGCGGCCGGGTCGACCTCGGCGCGGTACCCGCGGATCACCCCGGCGCTCTGCAGGCGCTGGACGCGCGCGAGGCAGGTCGACGGCGCGACCCCGACCCGCTGGGCGAGCGTCTTGTTGGACAGCCGCCCGTCGTTCTGCAGCTCCGCCAGCAGCGCCCGGTCCACCGAATCGAGGATCACGTTCTGGGTCATGGGCCGAATTTCTAGCACGTCACGGGCCCGGTGAACCTTCACGGTGCCGATAGTCCGGTCATGACGACCGAGGCAGCGACCGACCACCCGACCGACCATCCGACCGACCGCCCGACCGGACACCGCTGGACGACGCGCGCCGTCCACGCGGGCAAGGACGACCTGGCCGCGCTGGGCCTGCACGCGCCGCCGATCGACCTGTCCACCACCTACCCGTCGCACGACGTCGCAGGCGAGGCCGGCCGCCTGGACTCGTTCGCGGAGGGTCACGACGACGGCGGCCCGCCCGTGTACGGCCGCGTGGCGAACCCGACGGTGCGCCGGTTCGAGACGGCGTTGGCCGAGCTGGAGGGTGCTGAGGCCGCCGTCGCGTTCGCCAGCGGCATGGCCGCCCTGTCGGCGTGCCTGCTCGCGCAGGTCGCGGCGGGCAGGCCGCACGTCGTCGGCGTGCGGCCGCTGTACGGCTCGACGGACCACCTGCTGAGCAGCGGGCTGCTGGGTACGTCCGTGACCTGGGCCGAGCCCGGCGAGGTCGCGGACGCGATCACCGACAGCACCGGCCTCGTGGTGGTCGAGAGCCCGGCCAACCCGACGCTGGGCGAGGTGGACCTGCGGGCGCTGGCGCAGCAGTGCGGCGACGTGCCGCTGCTCGCGGACAACACGTTCGCGACGCCGGTGCTGCAGCGCCCGCTCACGCTGGGCGCGAACCTGGTGCTGCACAGCGCCACGAAGTACCTCGGCGGACACGGCGACGTCATGGGCGGCGTCGTGGCGTGCGACGAGGAGACGGCCCGGTCGCTGCGGCAGGTCCGGTTCCTGACCGGCGCGATGCTGCACCCCATCGCCGGGTACGAGCTGCTGCGCGGGCTGGCGACGCTGCCGGTGCGCGTGCGGGCGGCGTCGGCCACGGCGGCCGAGCTGGCGCGCCGGCTCGCCGACCACCCGCGGGTGACCCGCGTGCACTACCCGCGGGTGGGCGGGGCGATGGTGTCGTTCGAGACGTCGGCCGACCCGGTGGCCCTGGTCTCGGCGGTCCGGCTGCTCACGCCGGCCGTGAGCCTCGGCAGCGTGGACAGCCTCGTGCAGCACCCGGCGTCGCTGACCCACCGGATCATGGACGAGGTCTCCCGCAAGGACGCGGGCATCTCCCCCGACCTGGTGCGGCTCTCGGTGGGCCTGGAGGACGTCGAGGACCTCTGGGCCGACCTGACGCGCGCGCTGGACCACGCGGGCAGCTAGCGTGGGCGGATGGCCGACTTCGACACCGACGACCTGCTCGCCTTCCTCGTCGACCACGGCGTCGCGCTGGGTGCGGGCGACCTGGAGGTCGTGACCGACAGCCTCGCCTACCCGTCCGTCGTCGTCCAGGCGGACCGCTCGCTCGTGGTGCCCGACGCCGAGTCCGCGCGCGAGAGCCTGGCCGGGATGCTCACCGCGTACCGGGAGCAGGGGCTCGTGGCGGCGGTGCCGGAGGTCCGCGCCGTCGAGCAGGTCGGTGACGCCCTGCTGTGGGTCGACGTGCGCTGGAGCTACAAGGACGAGAACGCGTCGGAGGCCGCGTCGGACCGGGTGCGCTACCTGCTCCGCCGTGGCCGCGACACGTTCGAGCTGTGCGTGGTCGTCCCCGTCCCGGGCTGATCCGGAGCGCCCGCCGACCTGGGCCTGATCCGGACGGCGTCCGGCATCTGACCCTGGCCGTGGCCCGGGGCCCGCCTCGACCAGGCGGTTCAGACCAGGCGGTTCGGCACGGTTCCTGCCGGGAATCCGTGCCAGATCGCCTGGTCGGGGCGGACCTTTCTGCTGGGAGTGCCGACCTCCCTGC
>DATGOB010000190.1:0-8590 GCA_036010205.1 Promicromonospora sp.
GTCGGTCACCTGCTCGACGGCGCGGCGCGGGCCCGCCGTGGCGAGCACCTGCTCCTGCGCCTGGTAGGTGGTCCACAGCATGCCGAGCTCGGCCGCCGCCTGGGCGATGCCGGGGTTGGGACGGCGCCGCAGCACGGCCTCCGCCCGGTCGAGCACCGCGCGCATCTGGCCGGCCGTCACGTCGTGGTGCGGGGCGCCGACGGCGACGGTGCCGAGGCCGCCGGTCGCGGGCTCCGGCGCGTCGTCGGCCCGCGGGAGGGGTGCGCTCGCCGAGGCGCTGACGAGCACCCCGCCGGTCACGGCCAGGGCGAGGGCCCCGGTCCACGCCGCGCGGCTCGGTCGCCCGGGTCGTCGCCGCCGCGTCGCGGCGTCGGCGCCCGGCCCGTCCTGCGTGCTGCTGTGCGTGTCTGTCACTGCTGTTGCCCCCTGGTACCTGCGACGACGGCGGCTCCGCTGCCGCCGGTCGAGAACGCCAGGGTAACGATCCGGGCGAAACGCGCAAGCACCGCGATTCACCCGAGGTGCCCGGGCATGGAGCGCCCGGCACCGCGCCGCACGACCCCAGGGGTGGCGGGGCGCGGAGAGAGCGGCGGTGGGCGCGGTGCCGGGCGGATGGAGGGCCGCCCCTCCGTTCGGCGGGGCGGCCCGGCTGGGGGGGCGACCGGTACGGACGGCCCGTTACGGACGGTCGACCGGCGAGTCCACCAGGTGGCCCTGGTAGGCGGGGCCGGTGAGGAACGGCGGGAAGTCGTCCCGCAGGGCGACCTGCCGGAACACCGCGGCGGCGTCGTCGACCCGGTTGCCCGGCTCGTCCGGCAGCGAGGCGACCACGTCGGCCAGCACCGTCTCGACGCGCTCCCGGGTGACGGGTTGCCCGTCGTCGTCGGTCACGGTGCCCGAGGCGATCCACTGCCACACCTGGGACCGCGAGATCTCGGCGGTCGCGGCGTCCTCCATGAGGTTGTCGAGCGCGGCGGCACCCGTGCCGCGCAGCCACGCGTCCAGGTAGCGCACGGCGACCGACACGTTCGACCGCAGGCCCGCCGACGTCACGGTGGCGCCGCCGCGGCGGGCCGACGCGATGTCGAGCAGGTCGTGCTGGCCCACCGACACGTCGTCGCGCTGCCGCGAGACCTGGTTCGGCGCGTCGCCCAGCACCGCGTCGAACTCGGCCCGGGCGACCGGGATGAGGTCGGGGTGGGCCACCCAGGTGCCGTCGAACCCGTCCGTGGCCTCGCGCTTCTTGTCGGCCCGCACCTGCTCGAACGCACGCTCGGTCACCTCGGGGTTGCGTCGGTCCGGGATGAACGCGCTCATGCCGCCGATGGCGTGCGCCCCGCGCCGGTGGCACGTGGCCACGAGCAGCTCGGTGTAGGCGCGCATGAACGGGGCCGTCATGGTGACCTGGCCGCGGTCGGGCAGCACGTACGACGCGCCGCGCGTGCGGAAGCACTTGATCACCGAGAACAGGTAGTCCCAGCGGCCCGCGTTGAGGCCGGCGCAGTGGTCGCGCAGCTCGTAGAGGATCTCCTCCATCTCGAACGCGGCGGGCAGCGTCTCGATGAGCACCGTCGCGCGGATCGTGCCGCGGGGGATGCCGAGCGCGTCCTGCGCCGCCTCGAAGACCTCGTTCCACAGCCGCGCCTCGCGGTAGCCCTCGAGCTTGGGCAGGTAGAAGTACGGTCCCCGGCCGCGGGCGATGAGCTCGGCCGCGTTGTGGAAGAAGTAGAGGCCGAAGTCCACGAGGCTGCCCAGGGCGTTGCTCGTGATGCCGTGCTTGTCGGTGTAGCGCAGGTGGGCCTCGTCGAGGTGCCAGCCACGCGGGCGGAAGACGATCGTGGGCAGGTCCGCGATATCGGCCGACCGCAGCCGGTACTCCTTGCCCGCCTCGCTGGTGAAGGTGAGCGTGCCGCGGATCGCGTCGTGCAGCGCGAGCTGGCCCTCGACCACGTTGGGCCACGTGGGGCTCGAGGCGTCCTCGGCGTCGGCGAGCCAGCACCGGGCTCCGGAGTTGAGCGCGTTGATGGTCATCTTCGGGTCGGTGGGGCCCGTGATCTCGACGCGCCGGTCCTCGAGGCCCGGGGCGTTCCGCGAGCCGGCCACGCGCCAGTCGGGGTCGTCGCGCACCGGACGGGTCGAGGCCCGGAAGTCCGGGTCGGTCCCGTCCGCGATGTCCTGCCGGCGGAGCTGGCGCTGGGCGATGAGCTCGTCGCGGGCGGCGTCGAACCGGTCGTGCAGCATCGCGAGGAAGCCGAGCGCCTCGGGCGTGAGGATCTCGTCGTACCGCGGGCCCACGGCGCCGGTCACCGTGATGACGCCCCGGCGGGCGCCGGTGGCCGAGGCGCCGACCCCGCCGCCCCGCAGGGTGCGGGGGGCGGCGCTGCGCGCCGGGGGAGTGCCGAGGCCGGCCAGCCCGGCCTCGGCGTCGAACGGGCTGCCGTGGGTCGGCCCGTGCGTGCCGGTGCCGGCGGGGGAGTCGATGGTGGCGGTCATCAGAACTGCGCCTCCTCTGTCGAGCCGGTCAGGGCGGTGGTCGCGGAGTCCGGGTTGAGCGCGGTCGCGACGCGGTCGAAGTAGCCGGTGCCGACCTCGCGCTGGTGGCGCGTGGCGGTGTAGCCCCGCTCCTCGGCGGCGAACTCGAGCTCCTGCAGCTTCACGTACGCCGACATCTGCTCGCGGGCGTAGCCGTGCGCCAGGTCGAACATCGAGTAGTTGAGGGCGTGGAAGCCGGCCAGGGTGATGAACTGGAACGTGAAGCCCATGGCGCCCAGCTCGCGCTGGAACTTGGCGATCGTGTCGTCGTCCAGGTGCTTCTTCCAGTTGAACGACGGCGAGCAGTTGTACGCCAGCATCTGGTCCGGGTGGTCGGCCTTGACGGCCTCGGCGAACTTGCGCGCGAGCTCGAGGTCCGGGGTGCCGGTCTCCATCCAGATGAGGTCGGAGTACGGCGCGTACGCCTTGGCGCGGGCGATGCACGGCTCGATGCCGTTGACCACCTTGTAGAAGCCTTCGCTCGTGCGCTCGCCGGTGATGAAGGGGCGGTCGCGCTCGTCGACGTCGGACGTGATGAGCGTCGCGGCCTCGGCGTCGGTGCGGGCGATCACGACCGACGGGACGTCGGCGACGTCGGCGGCCAGGCGCGCGGCGTTCAGGGTGCGGATGTGCTGCTGGGTCGGGATGAGCACCTTGCCGCCCAGGTGGCCGCACTTCTTCTCCGAGGCGAGCTGGTCCTCCCAGTGCACGCCGGCCGCGCCCGACTGGATCATCGACTTCATGAGCTCGTAGGCGTTGAGCGGGCCGCCGAAGCCGGCCTCGGCGTCGGCCACGATCGGCGCGAGCCAGTCGCGGGTCGGCGTGCCGTTCTCGGCGACGTCGATCTGGTCGGCGCGCAGCAGCGCGTTGTTGATGCGGCGGACCACGGCGGGCACCGAGTTGGCCGGGTACAGCGACTGGTCCGGGTAGGTCTGGCCGGCGAGGTTCGCGTCGCCCGCCACCTGCCAGCCCGACAGGTAGATGGCCTGTAGGCCGGCCTTGACCTGCTGCACGGCCTGGTTGCCGGTCAGCGCGCCGAGGGCGTTGATGTAGTCCTCCTCGTGCAGCTGCCGCCAGAGGCGCTCGGCGCCGCGCCGGGCGAGCGTGTACTCCTCGCCGACCGAGCCGCGCAGCGCGACGACGTCCTCAGCCGTGTAGGTGCGGTCGATGCCGGCCCAGCGCGGGTCGGACTCCCAGGTGCCGCGCAGCTCGTCGGCGGTCTGCACCTGGTCGCCGGCGCGGACGGAGGTCGCCGCCGGCACCGCGGTCGTCGCGGACGTGGTCGCCTCGGACGTGGGGTCGATCGTGGGTGCGCTCATGAGCGGTTCTCCTCCTCGGGACGGAACGTGGTCACCGCGTCTGCCGGTGACGTAGTACGACCTTCGGCCTCCGCGAAGCCCCTTCACAAGCGATTCCTGGCAGAAGAATCGAGGTTCTTCTGTTGATCGGAACCTGTTGCGTATGTCACCCTCGGTCATGGCTCGAATCGATAGCGGAGGCAGAACCGTGCGAAACACGACTTCCTCGCGTCCTACGCAGAGCGGTCGAACCGGTCCGGCCCCGGTGCCGGAGGCGGAGCCCGACGCGCTGACGATCGGCCGGCGGATCCGCCATCTGCGCACGAGTCGCGGCATGACGCTCGAGGAGCTGGCTACGGCTATCGACCGCGCTCCGTCGCAGGTCAGCACGCTGGAAAACGGCAAGCGCGAGCCCAAGTTCTCGCAGCTGCAGGCCATCGCGCGGGCGCTCGGCGCGAGCGTGGACGACCTGCTCTCGGCCGAGCCGCCGTCGGAGCGGGACGCCCTCGAGATCGAGCTCGAGCGTGTGCAGCGCGGGCCGCTGTTCGCGTCGCTCGGCATCGAGGGCGTGCGGATCGGCAAGTCGCTGCCGCAGGACGCGCTGACGACGATCCTGGCGCTGCACCGCGAGCTCGAGCGCCTCCACACCGAGCGCGCCGCGACCCCGGAGGAGGCGCGGCGCGCCAACGCGGAGCTGCGGGACGACATGCGCGCGCGGGACAACTACCTCCCCGAGCTCGAGCAGGTGGCCAAGGGGCTGCTGGCCGACGTCGGGCACACCTCGGGACCGCTGCCGCAGCGCATGGCCGCGGAGATCGCCGCCCACCTGGGGTTCACGCTCCACTACGTGAGCGACCTGCCGCACTCGACGCGGTCGGTCATCGACACCCGGTACCGGCGGGTCTACCTGCCGTCCCAGGGGTTCCGGGGCCGGTCCAACACGCGCTCGGCGCTGCTGCAGGCGCTGGCCTCGCACGTGCTGGACCACACCGAGCCCGCGCACTACGGCGAGTTCCTGCGCCAGCGCGTCGAGGCCAACTACCTGGCGGCAGCGCTCATGGTGCCGGAGAAGCCGGGCGTGAAGTTCCTGCGCGACGCCAAGGACGAGCGGGCCATCGCCATCGAGGACCTGCGCGACGCGTTCGGGGTGTCGTTCGAGACGGCGGCGCACCGGTTCACCAACCTCGCGACGCGGCACCTGGGCATCCCGGTGCACTTCATGAAGGTCCACGAGTCCGGGATCCTGCACAAGGCGTACGAGAACGACGGCGTACGGTTCCCCGCCGACCCGCTCGGGGCGGTCGAGGGGCAGCACGTGTGCAAGAAGTGGACGGCTCGGCGGGTGTTCGACGTCGAGGACCGGTTCAACCCGTACGCCCAGTACACGGACACGCCGGCCGGCACCTACTGGTGCACGTCACGCGTGGAGTACACCTCGGACGGCGCGTTCTCGGTGTCGGTCGGCGTGCCGTTCGCGCACGTCAAGTGGTTCTCCGGCCGCGAGACGACGCAGCGGCTCGCGTCGCGCTGCCCCGACGAGTCGTGCTGCCGGCGGCCGCCGGACGAGCTGTCCACGCGGTGGGCCGACTACGCCTGGCCGTCGGCCCGCCCGCACGCGTCGATGCTCGCCGCCATGCCCTCGGGCGCGTACCCGGGGGTGGAGACCACGGAGGTCTACAAGTTCCTGGAGCGGCACGCTCCCAAGAGCTGAGTGCGGCACGCTCCCAAGAGCTGAGTGCGGCACGCTCCGAAGAACTGAGCCCGCCACGCGTCCGAGGCTCGGCTCGCTGGTGCTGCGCAGTGGTCGCGGCGCTGCAGCATGCCTCAGGATCGGTCGGGCCCGTGGGTCGGTCGGCGCGCCCGAACCGCGGCCGGAGCGCACGATGACCCCGGCCGTCCGGGGTGTGACACTGGCACATGGCACGACCTGCCGGGACCGACGAAGGAGTCAAGGATGACTGGAGCACGCACCGGGTTCGACAAGGTGGTCGCGAGCGCGGCCGAGGCGGTCGCCGACGTCCCCGACGGCGCCTCGCTCGCCGTGGGCGGTTTCGGGCTGTGCGGCAACCCGATCGCGCTGATCGAGGCTCTGCTCGAGCAGGGCACCACCGACCTGTCGGTGGTGAGCAACAACTGCGGTGTCGACGACTGGGGCCTCGGCGTGCTGCTGGGCGCCCACCGGATCGCGAAGATGACCAGCTCGTACGTGGGCGAGAACAAGGAGTTCGAGCGCCAGTTCCTCTCCGGCGAGCTCGAGCTCGAGCTCACGCCCCAGGGCACGCTCGCCGAGAAGCTGCGCGCCGGCGGCGCGGGCATCGCGGCCTTCTTCACGCGCACGGGCGTCGGCACCCAGGTGGCCGACGGCGGCCTGCCGCGCAGGTACGACGGCTCCGGCGGCGTGGCCGTCGCCTCGCCGCCCAAGGAGGTGCGCACGTTCGGCGACGGCGCCGAGTACGTGCTCGAGGAGGCCATCACCACCGACTACGCGCTCGTGCACGCCCTGCGGGGCGACCGGCACGGCAACCTCGTGTTCAACAGGTCCGCGCGCAACTTCTCGCCGCTCGCCGCGATGGCGGGCCGGGTCTGCATCGCCCAGGTGGAGGAGCTCGTCGAGCCGGGGGAGATCGACCCCGACACCGTGCACCTTCCGGGCGTGTACGTGCACCGCGTGGTGCACGTCGGCACCGACATCGAGAAGCGGATCGAGCGGCGGACGGTGGCGCAGGCGCCGTCGTCGGCCGGGACCCCGAAGGAGGCCTGACCCATGGCACTGACGCGACAGGAGATGGCCGCGCGCGCCGCGCGCGAGCTGACCGACGGCATGTACGTGAACCTGGGCATCGGCCTGCCCACCCTCGTGCCGAACTACGTGCCCGAGGGGCGGCACCTGGTGCTGCAGTCCGAGAACGGCATCCTCGGCGTGGGGCCCTACCCCACGGAGGACGCCGTGGACCCCGACCTCATCAACGCGGGCAAGGAGACGGTGACGCTGCTGCCCGGCTCGTCGATCTTCGACTCCGCGACCTCGTTCGGCATGATCCGCGGCGGCAAGATCGACGCCGCGATCCTCGGCGGCATGCAGGTCTCGGCCACGGGCGACCTGGCCAACTGGATGATTCCCGGCAAGATGGTCAAGGGCATGGGCGGCGCCATGGACCTCGTGCACGGCGCAGGCCGCGTCATCGTGCTCATGGAGCACGTGGCGCGCGACGGGTCACCGAAGATCCTGCGCGAGTGCTCGCTGCCCCTGACCGGCAGGGGCGTGGTGGACCGCGTCATCACCGACCTCGCCGTGATCGACGTGACGCCGACGGGGCTCGTGCTGCGGGAGCTCGCGCCCGGCGTGACGGCCGACGAGGTCGTGGAGAGGACCGAGCCGGAGCTCACCGTCGAGCTCGTCGAGCCGGTGGGCTGATCGGCACCGTGAACGGCGGATACGCTGGGGAGAACGGCCAAAGGAGGTCTCATGAGTGACGCAGGTATCGCCCCGACGGGTGCCACGAGCACCGGTCCGGGCGCCACGCACGGCGCGGCACACCGCGCGGACGACGTGGTGGTCGTCTCGGCGGCGCGGACGCCGCAGGGGCGGCTGAAGGGTTCGCTGGCGGCGCTGAGCGCCGTCGAGCTGGGCGCAGTGGCGGCCCGCAAGGCGCTCGACGGCGCGGGGACGCTCGCGGCGGACGTGGACACCGTGGTGTTCGGCCAGGTGATCCAGGCGGGCGCGGGGCAGAACCCGGCGCGGCAGACAGCGGTCGCGGCGGGCGTGTCCTGGGACGTGCACGCCGTGACCGTGAACAAGGTGTGCCTGTCCGGCCTGACGGCGATCATCGACGGCGCGCGGCTGCTGCGCACCGGCGAGGCGTCCGTGGTGCTGGTGGGCGGCCAGGAGTCGATGACCAACGCTCCGCACCTGCTGCCCGGAGCACGCGGCGGGTTCGGCTACGGCTCGGCCGAGCTGCTGGACTCCGTGGCGCACGACGCCCTGACCGACGCGTTCGACGACGTGTCGATGGGCATCTCGACCGAGGAGCACAACACGGGCGACGTGTTCGTCTCGCGCGAGGAGCAGGACGCGATCGCGGCGGCCTCGCACCAGCGGGCGGCCGCCGCGGCCAAGGACGGGTACTTCGAGGCGGAGCTCGCGCCGGTGTCGGTGCCGCAGCGCCGCGGTGAGCCCGTCGAGGTGCGCACCGACGAGGGCGTGCGCCCGGACACGACGGTGGAGTCGCTCGCGCGCCTGCGGCCGGCCTTCCGCAAGGACGGGACGCTGACGGCGGGCAACTCGTCGCAGATCTCCGACGGTGCCTCGGCGCTCGTGCTCACCACGCGGGAGCGGGCCGAGGCGGCGGGCGTGCCCGTGCTGGCGACCGTCCGCGCGCACGGCCAGGTGGCCGGCCCGGACAACTCGCTGCACTCCCAGCCCGCGCGCGCCATCGCCAGGGCCCTGGAGCGGCAGGGCTGGTCGGCCTCGGACCTCGACCTCGTGGAGATCAACGAGGCGTTCGCCGTGGTGGTCGGCGTGTCCGCGAAGGAGCTGGGCGTGCCGCTGGACCGGGTCAACGTGCACGGCGGCGGCATCGCGCTCGGGCACCCGGTGGGGGCGTCCGGCGCGCGCATCGCGGTGCACGCGGCGCACGAGCTGGCCCGGCGCGGTGGTGGCCGCGCGGCCGTCGGCCTGTGCGGCGGCGGTGGCCAGGGCGAGGCGCTCCTTCTGGAGCTCTGACCCCCGGCCCCGAGGCAAACACGTGCCGAGGTAGTCA
>DATGOB010000191.1:0-54512 GCA_036010205.1 Promicromonospora sp.
GCCGTCAACTCGCTGACGCTCGTGGCAGGTGTGACAGGCCTCGTCGTCGAGCGGCTGAGCAGCGACGCCGAGCGGCACGCCCAGGTGCTGGCGGCCGTGCGCCGCGAGCTGGAGCGCAACCGGGCGGTGCTGGCGGGCAACGAGTTCGCGCGCACCCTGGACGACCGGCCTCGTGCTGTCTACGCGCGGCTAGCAGCCTCGGCGGTCGACGCGGCGCTCGTCTCCGGCGCGCTCGACCGCCGCAGGGACACGGCGCTCGTCACCGCCCTGCACCGGTGGCGTGACACCGTGCAGGGGTTCAACCGGCGGCTGGACCTCACCGAGAACATGACGGTGCTGGAACGCCAGACGCCGGGCGAGCGCGAGATCTGGGACGCCGCGATGCGGCTGCCGAACGGGTACGTGGCCGCCACGCGCGAGCAGCTCGCCGCGCTGCTCCGTGCGCTGCCGGTGCGGTGACGTCAGGCGCGCCGCGAGTAGGCGGCCGCCACGGTCCTCTCGGACTGCACGAGGTACTCGTCGAGCTCTGCGGCCGCCGCCGCGCTGTCCCCGGCCAGGGTCAGCTCGAGGATGCGGGCGTTGCGCTCCACGTACGGGGCGTGCAGGTACTCGGGGTTGGCGAGCAGCCCGAACGCGAGCCGCAGCTCGGCCGAGACCGTCGCGTACAGGCGGTCGAGGTGCGCGCTGTCGCACAGCGCGACGATGCCGCGGTGGAACTCCATGTTCGCCGTGCCTGCCGCGGGCCAGTCCTGCGCGTCACGGGCACGCACGGCGGTCTGCACCGCCTCCCGCATGATCTCCGTCGCCGGGTGACCCGGGAGCGCGCCGCCGAGGGCCTGCACCTCGATCATGCGGCGCACCCGGTAGATGTCCAGGATCGAGGCGAGCGTCGGGACGGCGACCATCACCCCGGCGTGCGGTCGGCGCACCAGCAGGTTCTCGTGCGTGAGCACGCGGAACGCCTCGCGCAGGGTGTTGCGGGAGACGTCGAGCTCCTCGGCCACGGCCTTCTCCGACAGGCGGTCGCCCGGCCGGGAGGTGCCGGTGATGATCCACGTGCGGATCGCGGCCGCCGTGCGCTCGACGAGGTCGCCGGCCTTGCCCTCGTGCTCGGGCAGGTCGGCCGTGGCCGGGTCGTCCCCGAGCTCGGGGAGGGGCTCTGCGTCAGCGGTCGTCGCCATGTCACCACTCTACGGTCGTGCTCTACGGTCTGGTGGTCACCGCCGGACGGGGTCCGCTCCGTGGTGGGACAACTTCACCCCGCGGGCCCGCTGTGCAGCCGATTCGTGGAACGGGGCCTCGACCAGGTATCCTGCTACGGCCCGCTGCTGATGTGGTGGGCGAAGGTAGCGTGTCCGAGCGGCCTAAGGAGCACGCCTCGAAAGCGTGTGTGGGTGCAAGTCCACCGTGGGTTCAAATCCCACCGCTACCGCACAAGAAACACCAACAACGGCCCCTGACCTGCGTGAACGTCGGTCAGGGGCCGCTGTCGTACCCGGGCGATTCAAGACCCGTCGAACAGAACCCGGCCCACCAGGCGGAAGAGCCAGACCACCCCGCGGACGACGTTGCCGATCAGGCTGACCAGGTCCAGGAGCTCGATCACTCGCGCGACACCGCGGCCGAGGGCACGGAACGGTCGCCCGACCTGGTACCAGAATCCCCGCCTCGGGGCGTCGGTGCTCGTCACGACGGTACGTTCCCACGCGGTGGCAGAGCGCGTCGACACCGTTCCGTCGCACGAGGTCGGCGCCTCCGCTCCACGTCGTGAGTTCTGCTGCAGGTCGGCACAAGCATGTGCCGATCACCAGCCGAGCTCACGACCTCGGCGCCGGCCCCGGGGAGGCCCCCGCCACCAGCTCCTCCACGGCCCGCCGCGTGCGCACGTGGTGGAACGTCAGGTGGGCGTACTCCGGGTCGTGCATCGCCGCCCCGTACCGCTCCGGGTGCTTGCGCAGCTCCGACCACGACCACCGGACGATCGAGTCCTTCACCCAGGGCATCAGCACGTCGCGCCAGGGCTGGCGGTTGCCCGTGCCCGGCCAGAGCTCCTCCTGGGTCGCCGCCAGCCGGAACGACCGCCGGTACACGCGCGCGAGCACGAGGGGGCGCGGCGGGTCCACCCACACCACGGTGTCGGCGCGCGCCCAGATCAGCGGCCGCAGCTCCGAGTAGTTGCCGTCGACGACCCAGGTCTCGCCGGAGAGGGCAGCGCGCGTGTCGGCCTCGAGGTCGGCCGGCGGTCGCGGCGTCCAGCCCGGGCCCCAGTGCAGCGCGTCGAGCTCGACGTGCGGGGCACCGAGGCGCTGGGCGAGACGGCGCGCGAGCGTGGACTTGCCCGACCCGGACGCTCCGACCACCGACACCCTGTGCACCGCGCGAACCTAGCCGACGCGCGCGCCGTCCCGCCAGCGCTCGCACAACCGGGCCCCACCGTGCAAGGGGGAGCGGCCTGCGCTCCTGGAGTCATCCGAAAAAAACTGGGTTGACCTGCATCGTTGTCTTGCGCTGCGTGCCTCCGATGGGCTGGACTGGACTCGCGCCCACCGGCGTGCACCCCCTGCGTCATCGAACGAGCCCACTCACCCGTCCGGCAGCTCAGAAGGAGAAAACGATGTCCGACACCGCGGCGACCCGCGAGGAACGATTCGCGTCCGGCATGGCAGTGCTCGACGCCATGCACGACGACTCCGGTCACGGCGTGATCGAGTCCCTGGCCGACATCGCTCCCGAGCTCGGGCACCAGATCGTCGCGTGGGGGTACGGCGACATCCTGTCCCGCCCCGGCCTCGAGCCGCAGCAGCGCGAGCTGGTGACGCTCGGGCTGCTCACCGCGCTGGGCGGCACCGAGGCGCAGCTCGAGGTGCACATCGACGCCTCGCTCAACGTCGGCCTCACGCCCGAGCAGATCATCGAGGTCTTCCTGCAGAGCTCCGTCTACTGCGGCTTCCCGCGCGCGCTCAACGCCGTCGCGGCCGCACGGAAGGTGTTCACCAAGCACGGCCTGCTGCCGCTGTCGAAGGCCTGACCTCAGAGGAACGACACCCCCGTCAGCTCCTGCGCCACGGCCCACAACCGTCGGCCGACGGCGGGATCGGTCGCCTCGGCGCTCGCGCGCACCTCGCCGAGGCGACCGCGACGTTCCTGGAACCCGTCCGGCCCGAAGAACTGGCCGCCGTGGACCCCCGGGCCCGTCGCGGCGTAGAGCTGCGGGAGCGCGCCCTGCTCCGCGGGCTGGGTCGTGCTCAGGAACAGCCGGCCGAGCGCCTGGAGCACCCCGCTGCGGGTCATCCAGGCACGGGGCGTGAGATTGGTCCGGGACAGTCCGGGGTGGGCGAGCACGCTGAGCACCGGTGAGCCGGCGGCACGGAGCCGCCGGTCGAGCTCGTAGCCGAACACGGTGTTCGCGAGCTTCGACGCCCCGTAGGCCGGCGACGCCCGGAACGTGCGCTCCGCCATGAGGTCGTCGAAGTCGAGGTGCGCCCTCTTGTGCGTGATCGAGCTGAGCGTGACCACACGCGGGCCGTCACCGCGCTCCACGGCCGGCAGCAGCAGCCCCGTGAGCGCGAAGTGGCCGAGCATGTTGGTCCCCAGGTGCAGCTCGAACCCGTCCGCCGTGGTCTGCCGGTCGGAGAGCACCACGAGTCCCGCGTTGTTGACCAGCAGGTCGACCGCCGAGTGGTCGGCGAGGAGCTCAGCGGCGAACCGCCGGACCGACGCGAGCGACGCGAGGTCGAGCGCGCGGACCTCGGGGGTCGCGCCGGGAACCTCCTGCGCGATGGCGCGCGCGGCGGCCTCGCCCGCGGCTGTGTTCCGGACCATGCTCAGCGAGGGCGGCTTCGCCGAGCGGTGCACGAGCGGGGGAGGCGATAGCGCTCGACTACATCGGCATGCTGCGCGCCGCCGTCGCGGCGGACCCGACGCACCCGCGAGCCGTCGAGGTGGTGGGCGAGCTGAGCATCCGCAGCCCGGAGTTCCGGCGGTTGTGGGCGACGCACGAGGTGCGGGAGAACGTGCACGGCGCGAGCGTGGTGGAGCACCCGCAGGTCGGGCACATCGCGCTGGAGTGGGACGCCTACCCGCTGCCGGGCAGGCCTGGGCTCGTCATGGTGGCCTTCACACCGCAGGACGACGCCGCCCACGACCAGCTCCGCCGGCTCGCCGCGCTCACGGGTGCCGACGGGGACTGAGCCGCCGGGCTCGGCTCACCGGTTCTCCGGCCTGCGGCTGTGCAGCGCCAGCATCGCCTCACCGGTCGCGCTCCACGGGAAGAGTTCCGCGCGGGCCCGTGCCTCCTTGCGTCGCGCGTCCTCGTCGCGGTCGAGCACCTCGTGGAGGGCGACGGCCAGGGTGGCCGGGTCCGGCGCGGCCGCGGCGCCCGCCGTGCCGACGACCTCGGGCAGGGCGCTCGTCGCGCTGCACACCACGGGCGTGCCGGACGCCAGCGCCTCGAGCGCCGCGAGCCCGAAGGTCTCGATGGGGCCGGGGGCCACGACGACGTCGGCGCACGCGAGCAGATCGGCGAGCTGGTCGCGGTCGCGCACGAAGGAGAGGAAGCGGTGCGGCAGCCCCGCGGCCTCGGCGCGGCGCCGCATCCGGGGCAGCAGGGGGCCGGCGCCCGCCACGACGAGCCGCACGGGGCGGCCGTCGCGCAGCAGCTGTGCCGCCGCGTCGATCGCGAGGTCGGGCCGCTTCTCGGTGGACTGCCTGCTCGCGAGCACGACCAGCTCGGTGCCCGGCGGCGCGTACTCGGCGCGCACCTCGGCGGACCAGCGGTCGGGCCGGAACCGTTCCAGGTCGACGCCGAGCGGCACGCGGCTCAGCGGCGGCAGGTCGACGCCACGGGACCGGGCAGCGAGCCGCTCGACCTCGCCGGCGGCGAACTGGGTGGTGGCCACCAGCCGGTCGAAGCGGGTGAGCGTGAGCCGGTTGTACCAGTCGGCGAGCCCCGGGGTCACGGTGGAGGCGAACCCGGGGACCCAGGCGCGCAGCACGCCGTCGACCCGCTCGTGGAGCATCATGAGCGACGGGACGCCGGCCTCGCGGGCCCAGTCGCCCAGCCCCGCCAGGGTGGTGCGGTCGCTGACCTCGAGCCGGTCGGGCGCGAGGGTCTCGAGCAGGCCGCGCATCTTGCCGGGCTGCACGACGGCGCGGTACCCGCCGGAGAACGGCACGTGGGGCGCGGCGATGCTGACGACCCGGACGCCGTCCACGTGCGACACCCCGTCCCGCGGCCCCGGTACGACGAGCACGGGCTCGTGCCCCCGCGCCAGGTACTGCCCCGCCATGGCGTGCATGGCGGTCCGGATCCCTCCGGAGCGCGGGCTGTAGAAGTTCGCTACGTGGACGATCCGCACGTCATACCTCCGCCGATCCTGCTCTCGCGTGCACCCGGACCGCGTCCTCGTAGTGCCCCATGAGCTCGGTGCAGATGTCGTGCCAGGTCCGGCCCTCCGCGCGCTGCCGCGCCGAGGTGCCGAAGGCGCGTCGCTTGCGTTCGTCCCCCACCAGGTCGACGACACGGGCACGGAGCGCCTCGTGGTCACCTGGAGGGTACAGCCAGCCGTCGTGCGAGTGCCGGACGATGTCCAGCGGGCCACCCGCGGCGGGTGCCACGACCGGGACGCCGCTCGCGTGCGCCTCCTGCAGCGTCTGGCCGAAGGTCTCGAGCTCGCCGGGGTGGACGAAGACGTCGAGGCTCGCCATGGCGCGCGACAGCTCGGCGCCCCGCAGCAGCCCGGTGAAGTGGGCCTGCGGCAGCACGCGCTCGAGGTCGTCGCGCTCTGGCCCGTCGCCGACGATCACGAGGCGCACGCCCGGCAGGTCCTGCACCACGCGCAGCGCCTCGACCTGCTTCTCCGCGGCCAGCCGGCCCACGTAGCCGACGAGCAGCTCGCGGCCGGCGCCGACACGACGGCGCCACACCTCGTCCCGGAACCTCGGGTGGAACGCCTCGGTGTCCACGCCTCTGCCCCACAGGCGCAGGTTGGGCACGCCGTGGTCCTCGAGCTGGCGCAGCGTCGCCGTCGACGGCGCGAGCGTCATGGTCGCGCGCTCGTGGATGTCCTTGACGCGCTTCCACAGCAGCGGCTCGAAGCCGCCGAGGCCGTAGCGCGCGGCGTAACCGGGCACCTCGGTCTGGTAGACGGCGACGGTCGGCAGGTGCAGGCGCTCGGCCGCGAGGATGCCGCGCCAGCCGAGGATGAACGGCGAGGCGAGATGGACGACGTCGGGCGCGAAGGTCGCGAGCGTGCGTTCGGTGCGCCACTTCTTGCCGACGACGAGGCGGACGTCGGGGTACCCGGGGAAGCCGATCGAGCCCAGCTCGACGACGGGGGCACCGCTGACGAAGGGCGGGACGTGACCGGACGAGGCGTCCGCGTCGGGCGCGAGGACGAGCGCCTGGTCCCCCCGCTCCTGCAGGTGCTCGAGCACCCGCAGGACAGAGTTGGTCACTCCGTTGACCTGCGGGAGGAAGCTTTCCGCGACGATGGCTACACGCACGTCACGAACCTGCCGCTCGTCGATGTCCGCTCAACGGCTTCCCTGCGGCGATCCGGGGAACGGGTGGCGTCGAAACGGTAACCGCTGCACAGGTTCTCACGATCTGACGGTAGCGGAGAGTCGCGTTCAGCGTGGTCGTGACACCGCGCGGTGCGTCCGTGTCAGCTGCACGAGCCGGACCACGGCGCCGACGAGCAGGGCGACGAGCAGCGCGTTGCGCAGCGCTCCGACGGTCGTGGCCAGGGGCCATCCGCCGAGGAACTCGCCGTACCGGATGGGGTAGATCTCCATCGTGAGACGCGCCACGACGAGCGTCCCCAGCGCGGGCAGGAACCAGGTGCGGCGCGTGCCCTGGCTGCGGCTGCCCAGCGCGATCGCAGCGGCCAGCGGCGGCCCGATCCACGCGATGAACTGCGGCGAGCCCACCTTGTTGAAGACGATGAGCGCGAGCAGCTCCGCCGTCGCGCCGAGCAGCAGCACGTCGCCGACCCGGTCGGGACGCCGCCGGGCCGCCCACCAGACGAGCGCGGCGAGCAGCAGCGCCGCGACGGGCAGGGCGACGTCGAGGGCCTGCGCCACGGCGTCGGGCGCCTCGCCGAGCACCTCGTAGGTGTAGATGACGTCGTCGTACTCGACCCGGATCGACGGGTCCCACAGCCGGGCGACGGTGAACGGCGTGGCCGCGACGGCCTCCACCTGGAGCTGGCGGTCGCTCTGCTCGCCGAACACGTCGAGCACGTTGTCCTGCCCGCCGCCGGCGAACGCCACCCCGACGACGACGGCGGTCACCGCGGCGCCCGGCAGCACGACGGTGCGCAGCAGGCGCCGCACGTCCGACGTCGTCGCGGCGAGCGCGAGCGCGACGGCGCCCGGCGCGATCTTGATCCACGCACCGATCGTGGCGAGCGTCATCGCGACGGCGGGCCGCCGGACCGCCACGAGCAGCGCGACGAGGATGATCGGCGCGAGCAGGCCGTCGAGCCGGCCGATCCAGATGGGACCTAGGGCGGCGAGGAACGCGAGCCAGAACCAGACGGCGGCGCGGCCGTGCGGGCGGGCGCGGCCCAGCAGCGCGACGGCGACCGCGTCGGCGAGCGTGACGAGGATCATCCACGCCCAGGAGTAGCCCTCGGTCGACGACGAGAGCAGCGCGGGTACCAGCATCGGGCCGAGCGCGCCGAGCGGGTACACCCAGTCGTAGCCGAAGACGGGCCACCACCCGTCGCTCATGCCGGTGCGGACCCACCACTCGTACAGGCCCACGTCGCCGAGGATCTGCCCCCCGAAGACCCAGGCCTGGACGATGATCCAGCCGTGCACCACGAGGAAGCCGACCCAGAGGGCGGGCCACGAACGGAGCACGCGCCTGGCGGACCGCAGGACGTCGGCGCCCCGCGTCCTGGGCGTTGTCGAGGTGTCTGACGGGCTCGGCACGGGGCACATCCTTGCACTGATCGGCGACGGTGTCGGCGGCCGGGCGGAAGGTCTTCAAGTTCGCATGGTCGCGAGCTAGAGTTCGGGTATCCGAACTTTCGGCACGTCCCTGTCCTGGAGCGCCCATGTCACGCACCGTCGCGGAGCCCCGCACCGGCCGCGCCCGCCTGATCACCCTGCTCGGCCCCGCGTTCGTCGCGGCGATCGCCTACGTGGACCCCGGCAACGTCGCGGCCAACCTCACGGCGGGCGCCCGGTTCGGCTACCTGCTGGTGTGGGTGCTCGTGGCGGCCAACGCGATGGCCGTGCTCGTGCAGTACCTCTCCGCGAAGCTCGGTGTCGTCACCGGGCGCTCGCTGCCCGAGGTGCTGGGGGACCGGCTGCCCCGGCGGGCGCGCCTGGCCTACTGGGCGCAGGCCGAGGTCGTGGCGGCGGCGACCGACCTCGCCGAGGTCATCGGCGGGGCGATCGCGCTCTACCTGCTGTTCGGTGTGCCGCTCGTGCTCGGCGGCGTCATCACGGGCGTCGTGTCGCTCCTCGTGCTGGCCGTGCAGCAGCGCCGCGGACAGCGTGCGTTCGAGGGCGTCGTGACCACGATGCTCGCCGTGCTCACCATCGGGTTCTGCGCGGGCCTCTTCTTCTCGCCGCCCGACCCCGCGGGCATGCTGGCGGGCCTCGTGCCGCGCCTCGCCGGCGCCGACTCGGTGCTGCTGGCCGCCTCGATGCTCGGCGCGACCGTGATGCCGCACGCCATCTACCTGCACTCGTCGCTCGCCCGGGACCACCTCCGGGCGCCGTCCACGTCCGTGGCGCGCGTGCTGCGCGGGACACGGGTCGACGTCGTGCTGGCCCTGGTGCTGGCAGGCTCGGTGAACATCGCGATGCTGCTGCTCGCCGCCGCCAACCTGCCGGGCAGAACGGGCACCGACACCATCGAGGGCGCCCATGCCGCGATCACGGGCGCGCTCGGCCCCGTCGTCGGCGTGCTGTTCGCGGTCGGTCTGCTCGCCTCCGGTCTCGCGTCGACCTCCGTCGGCGCCTATGCGGGAGCCGAGATCATGTCCGGTCTGCTCAGGGTCCGCGTGCCCCTGCTCACCCGCCGCCTGGTCACGCTGCTGCCCGCGATCCTGCTGCTCATGACCGGCATCTCGCCGACCTGGCTGCTCGTCGTGAGCCAGGTGGTGCTGAGCTTCGGCATCCCGTTCGCGATGATCCCGCTCGTGCGGCTCACGCGGGACCGCGAGCTGCTGGGCGAGCACCGCAACGGCGCGCTCACCCAGGCGCTGGCCTGGGCGGTCGCCGGTGTCGTGGTGGCACTGAACGTCACGCTGCTCTGGCTCACGTTCACCGGCTGAGCGGCTCCGGCACGGCGTCACACCCAGGCAGGTGCGATCCGGCTCACGGCACCAGGTACGCGACGGCCCCGTTCGAGCTGCGGATCTCGACCGTGCGGTCCGCGCCCGGGTCGGTGGGGCCGTCGACGGTCTCGCGACCGTTCGACGTCTCGATCGTCAGCGCGACGGGCTCGCCGTCGCCGTGCACGGTGACCCGGCCGTTGCTCGTGACGGCGACGACGTCGCCCGCCACCCCGCGAACCTCCACCGAGCCGTTGCTCGTGCGAGCCGACGCGTCGCCCGCGACGTCCGCGACGACGAGGCTGCCGTTGCTGGTCTCGCTGGTGACGGTGCCGTCCACGTGCTCGATCCGGATCGTGCCGTTGGAGCTCCAGGCGTCGACGTCGTCCCCGGCGTCCGAGATCGTGACCTCGCCGTTGCTCGACCGCGCGGACAGCACGCCCGCCACGTCCGTGACCTCCACGTCGCCGTTGCTCGTCACGAGCTCGACGGAGCCGGCGACACCGCTCGCGACCACGTCGCCGTTCTCGGTGCGTACCACGACCTCGGTCCCCGCAGGCAGCGTCACGTCGAGCCTGCCCGAGCAGTGGGGGAGGAACACCGACCAGTCGCACCGGTGGGTGATCTCGAGGCGGTCGGCGCCCTCGTCCGCCGTGTACCGCGGCTCGCGCAGGCCGCTGCGCGCGATCGCGTCCACCTCGACGTCGCCCTCGGCGGCCGTGACCGTGACGTCGCCGTCCGCCACGAGCTCGACCGTGGCCACCGCGTCGTACGACCGGTGGGTCGTGCTCGTCCCGGACATCGTGAGGTCGGCGAGGAACAGGGCGCCGGTCACCACGACGGCGGCGCCGAGGAGCACGCCCAGCGCTGTGAGGGCGCGCGCCGTCGAGCTGCGCCCGGGTGGCGGCGGAACGGCGTCCTGCACGGGGGGCGCGGTGTCGGGGGAGGTCATCGGGATGCTCCGTTCTGGTCGAGCCAGCGCAGCACGGCGAGCACCCGGCGGTGGTCGTCGGCGGCCGGCGGGAGGCCGAGCTTCATGAACAGGTTGGTGACGTGCTTCTCCACCGCGGGCAGTCCGACGACCAGGCGGTCGGCGATCGCGGTGTTGGACCGACCCTCGGCCATGAGCGCGAGCACCTCGCGCTCGCGGCGGGTCAGCACGTCGAGGTCCGAGCCCGGGTGCCGGGCCATGATCTGGGTGACGACCTCCGGGTCGAGCACGGTGCCGCCCGCGGAGACGCGCGCGACGGCGTCGAGGAACTCGTCGACGTCGGCCACACGGTCCTTGAGCACGTAGCCGAGACCGCGGGCGCCCCGGGCGAACAGCTCGGCCGCGTAGCTCTGCTCCACGTACTGCGAGAGCACGAGCACGGGCAGGTCCGGGTGCAGGCTGCGCAGGTGCACCGCGGCGCGCAGGCCCTCGTCGGTGTGCGACGGCGGCATCCGGACGTCGGTGACGAGAAGGTCGGGCAGCGCGGCGTCGGCCCCGCTGAGCGCCCGGACCAGGCTGTCAGCGGTCGTGTGGCCGGTCACCTCGTGACCCTCGGCGGTCAGCAACCGGGTCAGGCCGTCGAGCAGGAGGACGGAGTCCTCCGCGATCACGATGCGCACGGCACCTCCACGGTCAGACGGGTGCCCGCGCCGGGCGGGCTGTCGAGCTCGAAGGTGCCGTCGAGGGCGGCGACCCGGCCGCGGAGGCCCTCGAGCCCGCTGCCTGGCGTCGCCAGGGCACCGCCCCTGCCGTCGTCGGCCACCGTGACGCGCAGGCGGGGGCCCGGCACGAGCGTGGCCCGCACCTCGGCCGAGCGGGCGCCGGCGTGCTTGGCGACGTTCGTCAGGGCCTCGGCGACGACGAAGTACGCGGCGGCCTGTGCGGCCGTCCCGGCGGGTGTCAGGTCGCCCTCGACGTCGACCCGCACGGGGACGGGGCTGCGCGCGGCCAGCGCGGAGAGCGCCGCGTCCAGCCCGCGGTCGGACAGGACGGCGGGGTGGATGCCGCGCACCAGGTCACGCAGCTCGCCCAGCGCTTCCTTGACCTCGCGGTGCGCGAGCTCGAGCGCGGCGACGGCGTGCTCGGGGTCCTTGTCGGCCAGACGCCGGGCGACGCCCAGCTCGACGCCGAGCGCGACGAGGCGCTGCTGCGCGCCGTCGTGCAGGTCGCGCTCGATGCGGCGGCGCTCGGTGTCGGCCGCCGAGACCGCCGCCGAGCGCGACTCGGTGAGCTCGACGGCGCGCTCGCGGGCCGTGTGCGCCTCGGCGGCCGCGGTCTGCGCGTCCTGCTCGGCCGCCTGCGCGCGGGCGCGGGCGACCTCGGCGGCGGAGGGCCCGAGCAGCGAGCGCGCCGTCCGGACGACCAGCGCGGAGCCGTACTGCGCGGCGACGGCGGCACCCCACAGGCACGCCGCGGCCGCGACGAGCGCGAGCACGACGACGCCGGGCCACGACAGCCCGGTCCAGCGCGCGACGAGGGTGTCCCGCCCGGCGACCGCGAGCACGACGCCGGCGACGGCGGCCGAGGCGAGGGTCGCCGCCAGCGTGAAGAAGACGGTCGTGACCAGCCAGAGCACGAACGTGTAGAGGGCGGCCGACCAGGCCCTGCCGTCGCCGAGGGGTTCGCGGAGCCGCTCCCACCGCCCCGTGCCGGCCGGGCCGGGTGCGGGCGCGGGGACGACGACACCGGTCTGCACCGCGATCCGGGTGCGCTCGGCGGTCGCGAAGGCGCGCGCGCCGCGCAGGCTGATCGCGAGCAGCGGGAGTCCCACGCCGAGCGCGGGCACCAGGGCGGCCGAGACGAGCACGAGGACCCACACGACGAGGCCTGCGGTCAGGGCCCAGAGCCATCCCACGGCCAGCGCGGCCACGGCGTGCGCCGTCGCGCGGTCGGCGGGCGCACGGAGGAGGGCCGCGCCGGAGGTGAGCGCGGGGGCCGCCTCGTCTGCGCTGGTCATACCGATGACCTTAGGCGGACGGGGCGGCCCCCGACAGGACGTGACCCCACGGGACGGGGGTCGGGATATCCCTACGCGAAGGCGCTGGTGCCCGTGATCTCGCGCCCGAGGATGAGGGCCTGCATGCTCTCGGTGCCCTCGTAGGTGTGCAGGGCCTCGATGTCGGCGAAGTGCCGGGCCACGCGGTTCTCCAGGAGGATGCCGTTGCCCCCGAGCATGTCGCGGGCGATCGCCGCGACCTCGCGGGCGCCGCGCGTGCACGTGTACTTCGCGAGCGAGGCCTGCGGGCCGCTGAGCTGCTCTGCCTCGTCGAGCCGGGTCATCTGCTTCACGAGCAGCTGCATCTGCGTGATGATCGAGAGCATCTTGGTCAGGCGCTCCTGGACCATCTGGCTCGCGGCCAGCGGGCGGCCGAACTGCACGCGCTGCTTCGAGTAGGCCACCGCGGCCTCGTAGCAGGCGATCGCCTGCCCGACGGCGCCCCACGCGACCCCGAGGCGGGTCGCGAACAGCACGCGGCCGGTGTCCTTGAAGGAGCGCGCCCTGGGCAGCAGGTTCTCGGCCGGCACGAACACGTCGTTCAGCACGATGTGCGCCTGGTGGATCGCGCGCAGGGACACCTTGCCCTGGATGGTCGTGGCCTCGTAGCCCGGGGTGTCCTGCGGCACGATGTAGCCGTGCACCTGGCCGTCCTCGCCGCGCGCCCACACCACGGAGATGTCGCCGATCGAGCCGAAGCCGATCCACTTCTTCTCGCCGTTGATGACGTAGCCCTCGACGCCGTCGCGGGTCTCCTTGACCGCGGAGGTCTCCAGGCCGACGGAGTCCGAGCCGTGCGTGGGCTCGGTGAGCGCGAACGCGCCGAGGATCTCGCCGCGGGCCATGGGGCCCGCGTACTTCTCGATCTGCTCGTCCGAGCCGAGCATGACGATCGAGCGCAGTGCGAGACCGCCCTGGACGCCGCAGATGGTCGTCACCGAGCCGTCGCCGCGTGACATCTCCATGGCGGCGAGCCCCTCGGCCATCTTGGAGATCTTCGGCAGGCCGGGCACGTCCACGCCGTCGCGCAGGAAGTCCAGCTCGGCCATGCGCTTGACCAGGTCCATCGGGACTTCGTAGCGCTCCCAGTAGCCGTCGATGACCGGCAGGACCTCGTCCTGCACGAAGCGGCGGACGGCGAGCTGCCACGCCCGCTCCTCCTCCGTGACGTCGGCGAAGGCGCCGGCGAAGTCGATGTCGAGCGGTTGCGAGACGTCGTAGGCGGGCGCCGTCACCCCGGGGGTCTGAGTCATGCCTCCATGGTGCTCCGGTACCGGATCTCAGGTCAAGCGATACCCCGTCTCACTCGCAGGTTCGGCCGTCGGCCCAGGGCTGAGGGCTCGTGCGCACCCGCTCGCCCGACGCCGCGGCACGCCGTACCTCGAGCTGGAGGTACTGGTCCTGCGCCGCCTCGGCCACGGAGTACGGCGGCGGTGCGCCCTGCAGCACGTGGTCGGCCATGTCGGCGACGAGGCGCGCGATCGACAGCTCGTCGTCGGGCAGGCGGGCCGGGCGGAAGGCGTTGCGGTACGGCCACTGCCCGTCGAGCGTGTAGCCGCGCAGGAACATCCCCTCGTGGCTGCCCGCACCGCCGGCCGCCACACGCTCGAGCGTGGAGCGCAGCGGCTGCCCCTCGGCGCCGACGTGCCGCACGACCTCGTCGCGCAGCTCGCCGCGTACGCCGCGCACGAGCAGCGTGGGGGAGCGCACCCAGGAGCGGTACTGCACGTCGTCGAACTCGTAGGTGCCCAGCCGGTCGCCCCAGTCGAGCCACGCCGTCGCGTGCACCGTCTCCACGGGGGCGAGGTCCACCGGGTCGCCCGAGCGGCTCGGGCTCGGCAGCACGCTGCGCACGTCGCGGCGCGCGGTGATCTCGGCGTCCTCGAACGTCACGCCGAGGGCCCGGCGCAGCACGCTCAGCCCGTGGTAGTCGTGCGCGACGGCGACGTGCGCGTCCGTCACCGTGCCGAGCAGTCCCGACGCCGCGACCGCGAGCTGCGCCCCGATCAGCGGCTCGAGGTGTACTGCTCGGCGACGTGCACGCAGGCGCCGTCGTCCACGAGCTGCTGGAGCGCGGCGAGCTCGGTGACGGTGCCGGCGGCGGGCGTCTCCGTGAGCACGGGGACGCCCGCCGCGGCGAGGTCGCGGATCACCGGCTGGGCGGCCCCGGCGGGCAGCGTCAGCACCACGAGGTCGGGGCGGCCGTCGTCGAGCAGCCCGGCCACCGTGGTGTACGCGGGCGCGGGGAGCCCGGGGAGGCCGGCAGCGGGCAGGCCGCGGGCGGCGAGCGCGGCGCGGTCGCCGGCGTTGCGCGTCGCGACGCCTGCGACCTCGAACCGGTCGGGCAGCGCATACAGCACCCGCAGCACGGTGCGGGCACGGAAGCCCGACCCGACGATCCCGACCCGTGCCCTGCGCTCCTGTGCGTCCACGGTCGCCGACGCTACGCGATCACACGGCGGCGGGGGCGGCCTGTCCTGTCCCGGCGGCCTCGCGGCGGCTGATCCGCCACCACGCGACGAAGCCGACCAGCGTGAACACGCCGTAGACGACGTACATGAGCGCCGTGGCCCAGTACCCCGCGGAGAACAGGAGCGGCACGCCCACCAGGTCGACGGCCACCCAGACGAGCCAGAACTCGACCCAGCCCTTGGCCATGCCGTAGGTCGCGAGCACCGATCCGACGAAGATCCAGGCGTCCGCCCACACCGGCTCGTACGAGCCGAGCGCGCGGAAGAGCGGGGTGAGCAGGAGCGTGCCCGCGACCATGCCGGTCACCAGTCCGACCCGGGCGCGCCACGAGGCCCACGCCGGGTGCACGGCGACGGTGCCGACGCCGCCCATGCGCTGTGTCTGCCGCCAGCGGTACCAGCCGTAGACCGAGACCGCGACGAACATGACCTGCCTGCCGGCCTGCCCGAGCATGTCGGCGCGGCCCGCGTCGCCGAACCAGGAGCCCATGAACACGGTGAAGAGCAGGATGTTGCCCAGGATGCCGACCGGCCACGCCCACACCTTGCGGCGCAGGCCGCCGAGTGCCGACGCGAGCCCGAACAGGTTGCCGACGACCTCGCGCCAGTAGATCTGCTGGTCGCCGATCAGGAACGTCGCGTCGTACGCGGCGCGGAACCAGTCCATCTCTCATTCCCTCCGAAGTCCGCCCACGCGGGTCTCCGGGGTGAGGTCGGCGCGCCATGACGGCGCCGACGACGGCGCGGCCGGTGACCGGCGCGCCGCACGTGCTTCCTCCCATCCGGACTTTCACCGTCGGCCCTGGAGTTCCACCAGGTCAACCGGGCCCTCTCACGAGGAGACCCGGGTCGCGGACTGTCACCGCCGGCTCGGAATTTCACCGACCCCGGAGCACGTGTGCCACTGCTGCTGCACGATGTCTAGCGGAACACAGGATGGCACGGCGGCATTCCCGGCCCGCCCGGGCACTCAGGAGAGCGCGTCGCGGACGGCGCGGGCGACCTCGTCCGGGCCGGCGCCGCCGTCGACCACGGTGACGACCACGCGGCGGCCCGGCGGGGCCGGCGCGTCGGACGCGGGGGCGGCGGAGGTACCGAGCACCGCGGCGCGGCGGAGGTCCGCGAACGCCTCCTCGAGCTCGGGGCGCAGGTCGAGCGACGGGGTGCGCAGCCACCGCCGGAGGATGGCGTTGTGGACGGCGACCACCGAGGCGGCGAACGCGATGGACGCCGTCGACGCCGAGCGCTCCGGCGGCAGGGTGTCGCGCAGGTAGTGCGTGAACGCCCGCTCGTAGCGGTGCGTCGTGATGAGCTCACGGTCCCGCAGCGCGGGCACCTGCTGCAGCAGGTGGTACCGGGCCAGCGAGGTCTCGCGCTGGCCCACGTGGTGGTCGAACACCATGCGCGCCGCGCGGCACACCTCGAGGTACGGGTCCACCTCCGGGTCCCAGGCCCTGCCGAGGTCGTGTCCGGCCTCCTCGCTGGCCCGGGCGTCGGGACGGGTGGCGGCCAGCATGACCACCACCTCCTCGAGGAGCAGCTCGTGGTCGGCGAAGACCACGTCCTCCTTCGAGCGGAACCGGCGGAAGAACGTGGCGCGGCTGACCTTCGCGGCGTCGGCGATCTCCTCGACGGTGGTCCCCTCGTACCCCTGCCGGGTGAACAGGTCCACCGCAGCGTCGACTGCCTGCGCGTGCGTGTGGGTACGGACGGCGGTCATGCCAGGCAGGCTACCGCGTGCCCCCTGGCCCCCGTGAAGAGTCCTTGAACGAACCGTGACATGCGTGGCGCTAACTTTCCTCGGGCGGGATCCGGCCCGAGCGGAGTCTGCGCAGGTAGCGCACCTCGCGCACGGCCATGAGGAAGCCGATCACCCCGGGCACCGCCGCGAGCGGATGGCCCAGGATCACCCCCACCAGGCACACGAGGAGCACCACGCCGCCGCCCACGACGGTCGCCAGGCTGCCCCACCGGATGCCGGTCACGGGCCTGAGCGTAGTCTGCGGGGCGTGACAACGACCCCACCCCGCCCTGTCGTCGACGTCTACGTCGACCCCCTGTGCCCCTTCGCCTGGATCACGTCCCGGTGGGCCCTCGAGGTGGCAGCCGTCCGCGACGTCGACCTCACGTTCAAGCTGATGAGCCTCTACCTGCTCAACAAGGACCGGGACATCGACGCCGACTACCGGGCCCGCATCGAGCGTTCGCGCGGGATCGGCCGCGTCGCGGCAGCCGTCCAGACCGACCACGGCCCCGACGCCTTCTCGGCCTTCTACACCGCGGCGGGCACCCGCATCCACCACCAGGACGACAAGGACTTCGACGCCGTCGCCGCCGCGGCGCTCGCCGAGGCGGGCCTGCCCGCCGAGCTCGCGCAGGCCGCGACCTCCGACGCCTACGACGCGGCGCTCGCCGCCTCGCACGAGGCCGGCATGAAGCCCGTCGGCGACGACGTGGGCACGCCGACGATCCACGTCGACGGCGTCGCCTTCTTCGGTCCCGTGCTCACGCGCATCCCGCGCGGCGAGGAGGCGGGCACCCTGTTCGACGCCGCCGTGGCGCTCGCGCGGTACCCGTACTTCTACGAGATCAAGCGGTCGCGCACCACGTCCCCCCAGTTCGACTGATCCCCGATCCACCCCGGCACCAGAGGAACCATGACTCTCGACCTGCGCATCTTCATCGAGCCCCAGCAGGGCGCCACGTACGACGACCAGCTCGCCGTCGCCCAGGCGACCGAGCGGCTGGGGTTCAGCGCGTTCTTCCGCTCCGACCACTACCTCGCCATGGGGGACAGGGGCGGCCTGCCCGGCCCCACCGACTCCTGGGTCACGCTCGCGGGCATCGCCCGCGAGACGTCGACCGTGCGCCTCGGCACGCTCGTCTCGTCGGCGACCTTCCGCCACCCGGGCGTGCTCGCCATCCAGGTCGCCCAGGTCGACCAGATGTCCGGCGGCCGCGTGGAGCTCGGCCTCGGCACCGGCTGGTTCGCCGCCGAGCACGCCGCCTACGGCATCCCGTTCCCGGACAAGCGGTTCGGCCTCCTCGAGGAGCAGCTCGAGGTCGTCACGGGCCTGTGGAACACCCCGGTCGGCGAGACGTTCTCGTACTCCGGTACGCACTACCGGCTCACCGACTCGCCCGCGCTGCCCAAGCCCACGCAGTCGAAGATCCCCGTGCTGGTCGGCGGCGGCGGGCCCCGGCGGACGCCCGCCCTCGCCGCGCGGTTCGCCGACGAGTACAACCAGTCCTTCCCCGAGATCGCCGACGTCGGGCCGCGCATCAAGGTCATCGAGCAGGCCCTGGCCGACGCGGGCCGCGAGCCCGGCTCGCTCGTCCAGTCGGTGGCGCTGGTGGCCGCCGTCGGGCAGGACGAGGCCGAGTTCACGCGCCGCGCCGCGGCGATCGGGCGCGAGCCCGCCGAGCTGCGCGAGCACGGCATCGCCGGGACCGTCGGGGAGGCCGTCGACCGGCTCAAGGCCCTCGAGGCCGAGGGCGTCCAGCGCGTCTACCTCCAGGTGCTCGACCTGGCGGACCTCGACCACCTCGACCTGTTCGCGCGCGAGGTGCGCGGTCAGCTCGGCTGACGTTCCGGTCATTCGGCGCGACCCGGTCCCACGGCGGGCCGGGTCGCGCCGCCCTTCCTAGGGTCGGCACCATGCAGCCCCTGACACGTGCCGTCGCGGCGGCCGTCCTCACCGCGCAGATCCTCACCGTCGGAGCCGTCGCCGCGGGGCCCGGTGCCGCCGTCGTCGTCGACCACCGCCGCGGACCCGACCCGACCGACGCGAGCATCGAGGCGCCGCTCGGCCCGTTCGACGTCGAGACGTACGCCGTCCCGCGCGCCGCGGCCGCCGGCTACGGCGGCGGCACCGTCTACTACCCGACGGACACGACGGAGGGCCGGTTCGGTGCCGTCGCCGTGGCGCCCGGGTACAGCGCCACGCAGGCCTCCGTGGCGTGGCTCGGCCCGCGGCTGGCCTCGCAGGGCTTCGTCGTCGTCACCATCGACACGCTGAGCACGGGCGACGCGCCCGCGCGCCGCGGCGACCAGCTCCGTGCCGCGCTCGCGCAGCTCGAGGAGCTGCCCGTCGCCGACCGCGTCGACCCCGCACGCCGCGCCGTCGTCGGCCACTCGATGGGTGGCGGGGGAAGCCTCGAGGCCGCCAAGGACGACCCGGCGCTGCGGGCCGTGATCCCGCTCGCGCCGTTCAGCGCCGACAAGACGTTCCCCGAGGTCACCTCGCCCACACTGGTCGTGGGCGCGGAGCGGGACGTCATCGCGCCCGTGCGCAGGCATGCGGAGCGTTTCTACGAGACCCTCCCGGCCGACGGCGACAAGGCCTACCTCGAGCTGCGCGACGCCGGCCACTCGGCGCCCACGGTGCCGAACGTGACGATCGCGCGCACGAGCATCGCGTGGCTCAAGGTCTACGTCGACGACGACGACCGCTACCGGCGGTTCCTCTGCCCGCCGCCCGTCGTCGGCGAGGAGGTCAGCGAGTACCGGGGAACCACGTGCTGACGGCGGGCCGGTAGGATCCGCGCGACGCCCCCGCGAGATCGAAGGACTGTGCGATGCGACTCGGCTGGACCCTGCACGGTGACGGAGCCCGGATCGCCCCCGGCGAGGTGGTCGCGCCGCACGAGCGGCTGAGCTGGCCGCGCACGATCGGCATCGGCTTGCAGCACGTCGTCGCGATGTTCGGCGCGACGTTCCTCGTGCCGGTGCTGACCCAGTTCGACCCGGCGACCACGCTGTTCTTCTCCGCGGTCGGCACCATCACGTTCCTCCTGATCACGGGCAACCGGCTGCCGAGCTACCTGGGGTCGAGCTTCGCGTTCATCGCGCCGATCCTCGCTGCGACGGCGTCGGGCGACCAGTCCGTCGCGCTGGGCGGCGTGCTGGCGACGGGCGTGCTGCTCGCGCTGATCGGCGTCGTCGTGCACGTCGCGGGCGCGCGCTGGATCCAGGTCGTCATGCCGCCCGTGGTGACGGGCGTCATCGTGGCGCTCATCGGCCTCAACCTCGCGCCGGTCGCGTGGGGCACGTGCGACGAGGGCGGTGCGTGCTCCGGCTTCCGTGCCGCGCCGCTCACCGCGGTCGTGACGCTGGCGTCGATCGTGCTGGTCCAGGTGCTGTTCCGCGGCATCCTCGGGCGGCTCGCGATCCTGCTGGGCGTCGTGATCGGGTACGTCTTCGCCGCGGTGCGTGGTGAGGTCGACCTCACGGCGGTCCGCGAGGCGGCCTGGGTCGGGTTCCCGCACTTCACGGCGCCGTCGTTCGACCCGTCGGTGCTGGGGTTGTTCCTTCCGGTCGTCCTCGTGCTCGTCGCCGAGAACGTCGGGCACGTCAAGTCGGTCGCCGCGATGACCGGCCGGGACTACGACCGGCTCACGGGCCGCGCCCTGCTGGCCGACGGCGTCGCGACCACCCTCGCTGGCCTGGGCGGCGGCTCGGGCACGACGACGTACGCGGAGAACATCGGCGTCATGGCCGCCTCCCGCGTGTACTCGACGGCGGCCTACTGGGTGGCCGCCGTCGGCGCGCTGGTGCTCAGCATGTCGCCGAAGTTCGGCGCCCTCGTCAACACCGTGCCCGCAGGGGTGCTCGGCGGGGTGACCACGATGCTCTACGGCATGATCGGCATCCTCGGCGCCCGCATCTGGGTGCAGTCGCGCGTCGACTTCTCCGACCCGGTCAACCTCACGACCGCCGCCGTGCCGCTCATCATCGGCATCGCGAACTTCACGTGGACCGCCGGCGACCTCCAGTTCGAGGGCATCGCACTCGGCACGGCCGCCGCGCTGGTCATCTACCACGTCATGCGCGCCGTCGGCCGCTGGCGGGGCACCGTGCAGGGCTGAGGCTGCACGAGCCCGGCCGACGGTGACGTTCCGACAACGATCCGGCCCGCCATCACCGGCACGGTGCCGATCCGGTGCCCTGCGGGCGCGCCGGTCGGGTACCGTCCCGTAGTGTGCGGGAGCCCGTCCGGTGCCCAGCAGGCTTGGTCGCGCCGCGGCTCCCGGACCGTGCCCCGCCGAGTCCAGTGAGGACGGACCGATGATCTTCAAGGCCGTAGGAGACGGCCGCCCGTATCCTGAGCACGGGCGGTCGCGGAACCGCGACTGGGTGGACGTGCCCCCGCGCCAGGTCCGGCTCGACGAGCTCGTCACCACCAAGCGGACGCTCGACCTCGATACCCTGCTGTCCGAGGACTCCACGTTCTACGGCGACCTGTTCGCGCACGTCGTCGAGTACAAGGGCACGCTCTACCTCGAGGACGGGCTCCACCGCGCCCTGCGGGCGGCGCTCCAGCAGCGTCCCGTGCTGCACGCCCGAGTCCTCATCATCCGCTGACTCCAGGTAGGTTCGACGAGTGACAACCCCCGGGTACGACCAGGCGCGCAGAGAACGCCGGCGCCGTGAGCACGAGCGTCAGGCGGTCGTCTTCGGCGTGCTCATCGCGTTCCTCGCCGTCTGCGGAATCTTCGCGCTCGCGGTGTACTCGGGTGCGATCAGCTCGCCGTTCGACAGGCCGTTCACCACGGTCGGCGCGTCCGACCAGAAGACCTACCCCGTGGCCTGCCTGCCCGAGGTCAAGGGCCAGCCCGACGGCGCGCTGCCCGTCGCCTACGCCGAGATCGAGGTGCGGGTGCTCAACTCCACCGACGAGTCGGGGCTCGGCAAGGCTCATCAGTCGGTGCTCGCCGAGCGCGGCTTCCAGGTCGTCGAGATCGGCAACGTGTCGGACGAGCTCCTCGAGTCCGAGGTGCGGTTCGGGACCAAGGGCATCGTGCGGGCCTACGAGCTGGCCGCCCAGTTCCCCTCGATGCGTCTCGTGCTCGACGACCGCGAGGAGGCGGTCGTCGACCTCATCATCGGCCGGGACTACGACCCGCCGCTCGACGTCGAGGACGTCGACGTCGCGGCCGACCAGCCGCTGCGCAACGCCGATGACTGCGTGCCCGCCGACACGATCACGCCCGAGCCGCAGATCATGCCCGCCACGGCGAACAGCGCCGAGGACGAGGTCCAGCCGGAGGGCTAGGGTTCCTGCTGTGCCGGACCCGTCCGCAGGTGCCCTGGGCCTTGGCCGCGCGTCCCTGTGGGCCGCGGTCGTGCTCGCCCTCGCCCTCGCGGCGCATGCTGAGGCCGGCGCCCACCTGCCACCCGCCGGGGCGGTCGTCCTGCTCGGAGCGCTGCTGCTCGCCGCGACCGCCGTCGTCGTCCGACGCCGCGTGCGCTGGCCGGGCGGGCTCGCGTTCGCCGGAGCCGGTCAGTACGCGCTGCACCGCGCCTTCGCCTTCCTCGGCGGAGGCTGCGGCGCCTCGCTGACCGACGCCGGGCCGCACCCGCACCCGGGCAGCGTCGTGGTGGGCGCGACGTGCACGGCGGAGACCGTGACGGCCGACCCGCGGATGCTCGCCTGGCACGCCGTGGCGACCGTCGTGTCCGTCGCCCTGCTCGTGGGCGTCGAGCGCGGGGTCTGGCTCCTGGCGTCCTGGCTGGCCCGGCCGCTCGCGGTGACGGCACCACGGCTCCCGGTCGCCGTGCGGGTCCTCGCGCCGGTGCGGCCCGTCGTGCTCCGCGGGGTCGCGGCCGGGTACGTCGCGCCGGTGCGCGGGCCGCCGTCGTCGGCCCTGGTGGTGCGCCTGCCGGCCTGACGGAACGGGGCGGGGGCGTGCTGCCGTGCGCGCTCGTACCCACCCCGACCGAAGGACCACACCCATGACCGACTCCAGTACGCCCTCGTACCGCCGCGCGCTCGCCGCCACCGCCGTGACGGCGGTGCTCGTGCTGCCGGCAGCTCCCGCGTTCGCGCACGTCACCGTGAGCCCCGACACCACGGAGGCGGAGAGCTACGCGAGCCTCACGTTCCGCGTCCCGACCGAGTCCGACACCGAGTCCACCACGCAGCTCGTCGTGGACCTGCCCACCGACACCCCGTTCCTCGGCGTCACGCCACGCGTGCTGCCCGGCTGGGACGTCGAGGTCGAGACCGGCACCCTCGACGAACCGATCGAGGTCGAGGGCGCGACCGTCGACGAGGCGCCCGTGCGGGTGACCTGGACCGCGCAGGAGGGCCACGAGGTGCCGCCGCACGAGTACCAGGAGTTCGCGCTGCGTGTCGGCGCCCTGCCCGACGCCGGCACCACCGTCGTGCTCCCGGCGCACCAGACCTACACGGACGGCGAGGTCGTCGACTGGGACGACCTCCCGGCGGACGACGGCACCGAGCCGCAGGCCCCCGCACCGGCGTTCACGACGACGGAGGTCGCTGCCGACGCCCCCGGTGACGCCGGGGCCTCGGACGCCTCCGGCCCGGCCGTCGACCCCGTGGGGCGCTGGCTCGGCGGCGCGGGCCTGGTGGTCGGCGCCGTCGGGGTCGCCGCGGCGCTCGCGGCGCGCCGCCGCGCCTGAGCGCCGCCGTCAGCGCAGGCGCAGGAGCGCCTGGACCGGGGTGTGGTCGCTCGGGTAGCGGCCGTCCCGGGTCCAGGTGTTGATCGCGGCGGCACGCACCTCTACCCCCGGCGTGGTCAGGATCCAGTCGATCCTGTCCCCGTCGGGGACGGGGGTGCCGTAGTCCGGGAAGGTGCCGACCGCGGGCGTGAGCTGGTTCTCGGCTACGCGCCAGGTGTCCTGGAGGCCGCCGTCGGTGACCAGCACGTCGTAGGGCGCCGACGCCTCCGCCGCCGCGTTGCAGTCGGCGGTGAAGACCACGGGCACCCCGGCGTCCGCCACCAGGTCGCGGGCCACCTCGGCGCTGCGCACGCGGGCGTTCTCGGACTCGTGGTCGAAGTGGGAGTTGACGTGCACGAGCTCGCGGCCCGTCGCGGCGTCGTGGAACCGCGCCCAGGTGACGACGCGGGTCACCGAGTTGCCCCACGTGGCCGAACCGATGACCTGCGGGGTGTCGGACAGCCAGAACTGGTCCCACCACAGGAGCGTGAGGCGGCGCGCGTCGTAGAAGACCGCCGAGTACTCGCCGGCTGCCCCGCCGTCGCGCCCGTAGCCCACCATCGCGTAGTCGCGGCCCAGCCCCTCCTCGACAGCGGCGAGCTGGTTGAACTCCACCTCCTGGACGCCGAGGATCGTCGGCTGCTCGAGCCGGAGGAAGGCCGTCGTGAGCGGCGCGCGCTCCGGCCAGTGGTCCGGGTCGCCCGGCTGCGTCTCGCCCTCGCGGTCGTAGCGGACGTTGAACGACATGGCGTGCAGCCACTCGCCGCGGGCCCGCCCGATCACCGGCCGGCCGCCGGGTGCGGTCCGCGGGGCGGCGGAGGCGGTCGGGGACAGGGCGAGGGCGCCGAGCGCGCCTGCGGCGCCCGCAGCGGCGAGCATCGTGCGACGGGAGATCGCGGTCGTGCGGGACATGGTTCTCCTTCGCGTGGGAAAACGGTGTCCACCTACCCGACCAGAGCGCGGTGACGATGTCCACAACGCCGGGTGAAGCGCGGGCCACGGGGAAACGACAGACGCGGGACACCGATGAACGGCGTCCCGCGTCTGGATGATGCGGAGGATGGGGGATTCGAACCCCCGAGGGCGTTAACCCAACACGCTTTCCAAGCGTGCGCCATAGGCCACTAGGCGAATCCTCCTCGTGCGTCGCGACGGCGAGCACGGCCACAGGACCGAAGTCTGGCGCGGCCTGACGAGGATACCGGACACCGTGCTCCGACAACGAATCGGACGGCCCGCCGGGGCGGTTCGGTCAGCGCGCCGACATCGGTTAGGCTGGGGGCAGACCCCTCGTGCGGCACCATCTCGCCGAACTCCCCCAGGGCCGGAAGGCAGCAAGGGTACGTGAGCTCTGGTGGGTGTGCGGGGGGTCCTCTCATGCCCGGGATATCGCGCTTCCACCACGATGTGGACGATTCTTGTTCCACATCATGGGATTTTCCTGTCGCGAGTTGGCCTGACGGGCCCCTGCGGGCGCACGATGTCCGCATGACCCGCACCCGGACCACCGTCACGACGTCGCCCACCCGGCGCGACATGTCGTGTTCCGGCCGCGTGCGCAGCGGGCGAATGTGCGAGCCGCACCCTCCCGCGGCCCGCTGAGGGCCGCACCCGCACCGTCTCGAGCTCGCCACGTTGCTGATGGCCGTGGCCCGCCCACCCCTTCTCGGCCTGCGCCCGACGCCGGCCCCCACATCCTGCGCACAGGCACACCTGCGCCCGTGTCCCCTGAGAGGACCACCCATGTCTCGCTTCTCCGCCGTCCTGTCCACAGGGCTCGCCGCCGTCACCGTCCTCGCGCTCAGCGCATGCGGCGGGGCGTCCGACGCCACCGCCGCCTCGGGCTCGGCCGAGGACCCGGTGCGGATCGGCGTCGTCAACTCCGGCGACGACTACTGGAACACCTTCACGGACCTCGCCGAGGAAGAGGGCATCAGCGTCGAGCTGGTGAACTTCAGCGACTACCAGCTCCCCAACCAGGGCCTCACCGACGGCGACCTGGACCTCAACCAGTTCCAGCACCTGCAGTTCCTCGCCAGCTACAACACCGCGACGGACTCGGACCTCACGCCGATCGGTGCGACCGCCGTCTACCCGCTCGGCCTGTACTCCACGAAGCACGACAGCGTCGAGGACATCCCGGACGGCGGCGAGATCGCCATCCCGAACGACGAGACGAACCAGGCCCGTGCGCTGCTCGTGCTGCAGGAGGCCGGTCTGCTCGCCCTGCGCGACGGCGGCACGTCGTTCAGCACGCCCGCCGACGTGCTCGCGGACGAGTCCCGCGTCACCGTGACCCCGGTGGACGCCGCCCAGACCGCGCTCGCCCTGCAGGACGTCGACGCCTCGATCATCAACAACGACTTCGTCGGCAACGCCGGCCTGACGGCCGAGGACGCCATCTACTCGGACGACCCGGACGCGTCCGCCGCCGAGCCGTACATCAACGTGTGGGTCGCCCGTGCCGCGGACGCCGACAACGAGGTGTTCCAGCGGCTCGTCGAGATCTACCACTCCCCGGAGGTGACGGAGGGCGTCATCGAGGCCTCCGGCGGCACGGGCGTCATCAAGGAGAACTCGGCCGCCGAGCTCCAGGAGATCCTGGCCCGCATCCAGGACAACGCCTCCTGATGTCCTCGGCGACCAGCGCCGTCATCCGGTTCGAGAACGCCGTCAAGGTGTTCCCGGGCCGGGGCAGGGGCACGCAGGTGCGGGCCGTCGACGACGTCACCCTCGACATCCGCGAGGGCGAGATCTTCGGCGTCATCGGGCAGTCCGGGGCGGGCAAGTCCACCCTGGTGCGTCTCATCAACGCGCTCGAGCGGACCACGAGCGGTGACGTCGTCGTCGACGGCGTCTCCCTCGCCTCGCTCGGCGAGGCGCGGCTGCGGCCGGTTCGTGCCGGGATCGGGATGGTGTTCCAGCAGTTCAACCTGCTGTCCTCCCGGACCGTGGCGGGCAACGTGGCGTACCCGCTCGAGGTGGCGGGGCTGCCGCGGGCGCGCCGCGAGCAGCGCGTGGCGGAGCTGCTGGAGTTCGTGGGCCTGGCGGACAAGGCGAGGGTGTACCCGTCCACCCTGTCGGGCGGACAGAAGCAGCGCGTCGGTATCGCGCGGGCGCTCGCCACCAACCCGCGCATCCTCCTGGCCGACGAGGCGACGTCCGCCCTCGACCCGGAGACCACGCGCGACGTGCTCGACCTGCTCCAGCGCGTCAACCGCGAGCTCGGGATCACGGTCGTCGTCATCACCCACGAGATGGACGTGGTGCGGTCCGTCTGCCACCGGGTCGCCGTGATGGACCGCGGCCGTGTCGTCGAGGTGGGCGAGGCGTACCAGGTGTTCAGTGCGCCTCGGCACGACGTGACCCGTCGGTTCGTCGCCACCGCGCTGCGCGACCGGCCGTCGCCCGACGTCCTGGCGCGGCTCCGGCGACGGCACGCCGGGCACATCGTGACGGTGGGGGTCGACGAGGTGGCCGGGTCGTCGGCCGTGCTCACGCGGACCCTGCGCGAGCACGGCGTCGACGGCACGGTCGTGTACGGCGGCATCACGGAGGTCGCGGAGCGGCCGTACGGGTCGCTGACGGTCGAGCTCGTCGGCGATTCCGCCGCCGTCGAGAGGGCCGTGACGGCACTGCGCCGGGTGACCTGGGTGGACGACCACGGGAGGGCTGACGCATGAGCGCAGACTGGGAGTTCCTGACGCCGCTGCTCTGGGAGGCGGCGGGCCAGACCGCGTACATGGTGATCATCGCCCTGCTGGTGGGCGGATTCCTCGGGCTCGTGCTCGGGCTCGGCCTCTACCTGACGCGCCAGGGCAACCTGCTGCAGAACAGGTTCGTGTTCGCGGTGCTCAACATCGCCGTGAACGTGGTGCGGCCCGTGCCGTTCATCATCTTCCTCGTGGCGCTCGGCCCGCTGACCCGCGCCGTCGTCGGCAGGACGATCGGCATCGAGGCCTTCACGTTCGCCATGGCCTTCATGGCCACGTTCGTGTTCGCGCGGCTCGTCGAGCAGAACCTCGTGTCGATCGATCCCGGCGTCGTCGAGGCCGCGCGCGCCATGGGCGCCTCGCCGCTGCGTATCGTGCGCACGGTGCTCGTGCCGGAGGCGCTGGCGCCGCTCATCCTCGGCTACACCTTCCTGTTCGTCGGCGTGCTCGACATGTCGGCCATCGGCGGGTACCTGGGCGCGGGCGGGCTCGGCGACTTCGCGATCGTCCACGGATACCAGCAGTACGACTGGGCGGTCACGGCCGTCGTGGTCGTGATCATCGTGCTGATCGTCCAGGCGGTGCAGTGGCTCGGCAACACACTGGCCCGCAAGGCGCTGCGGCGGTAGGGCGGTCCGGGGTCGGCGCGGCTGCGGGATCGTCTCGGCGCGCGCGGCCCCGCGTCCGGCGGTCCGGGGCGGGCGCGGTGCGACCGACCGGTACCGGTGGCCGGTCGGTGTCGTGGTGACCACGACGTGCCGGCCGGTCCTCGGGTCGGTCCCGGCGGCCGCACGCCAGCCCGGCGCCTCCTTGGCCTGGTTGCACGCGGCGCACAGCCCTTGGCCGTTCGACAGCTCGGTGGCGCCGCCCGCCGCGACGGGTCGGACGTGGTCGAGGTGCCGGGCCGGTGCGTCGCACCAGGGCGTGCGACAGGTGCCCTGGTCCCGGACCCGGAGGAGGTCGGCGAGGCCGTCGGCGAAGAACCGCCGCCTGCTGGTCGTCCCCACGAGGTCGCCTGCGGCGGACGCATAGACCGTCCGGAGCCAGGCCGCGTCGCGGTCGAGGGCGCCCGCCACCAGGTGACGGGCCACCGCCGCCGGGACGGCGCCGTGCCCCGTCCCCTCGCCGTCCAGGACGACCGCGGGCTCGGTGCCCCCGGCCAGCAGCGCGGCGTCGGACACCACGAGGTTCACTGCCACCGGGACGTCCGTCGCCTCCTGTTGACCCGTCGCGCGCTCGACCAGCGTGTCGACCATGAGCTGACCGGTCGACCGCTCCTCGGAGCCCGCGCGTCGGGCAGCCTCGGCCGCGCGGCGCAGCGCCGCGTACACCTGGACACCCTGAGTGAGGGGCAGGAGCGCCGTTACCCAGGCCATGGCGTCGGGGGCAGGGCGGATCGAGACGCGGCGCCCGGCCGCGGCGCGCGCCGCTCGCTCCACGACCGCGGCGGGGTCGAGCTCGTTGGCGCGTGCCCGGGCCAGGCCGACGAGCCGGCGGGTGCCCACGCCGTGCAGGGTCGCCGGGTCGGCGCAGAGATCGGCGTCGACCCGGGCGCGGTCCTCCGCCGTGAGGCACGCCGTCTCCTTGACGAGGACCAGTGCTCGCTCCTCGGACAGCAGCCCGGCGCGCAGCGACGTCAGCGTGTGCGGCATCTCCTCGTGCCAGACACGAGCGGCGCCGAGCAGGGTCCTGGCCCGGCGCGGCGACACGCGCAGCGCCCGTGCCGCCTGCTGCACCGTGCTCGCCGTGGCGTCGCGTTCGGCGGACCGCATCGTGACGGGGACCTGTCGGCCGGACCGGTCGAGGTGTCCCGCCGGGTCCGCGGCGTGAGCGCGGGCTGCGCGCAGCGCGTCGTCGTGCATCTCGGTGAGGATCCGTGCCTGGATCGCGGCGCAGGCCGCCTTGAGCTCCTCGAGCGCTCGCAGCGCGTCGACCCGGTCCACGTCGGTGGCCGGTGGCTGCACCGTGAGCAGCCACGTGCGCAGGGATGTCACGTGTCGCGCGCCGGCGTCGGCGAGCCGGACCGTGGCCCCGTCGTCCTGCGTCATCTCGTCCCCCCGTCTCTTGAACCGTCATCACTGTATGGCACAGGCGTTCGATGCGCTCGTGGAGCCGTGGATCTGTGGACGACCGTCGCGGGCGGTCGCGCGCGGCTGTGGACGGCCGAGTCACGCGTGTCAGTGGGGGCGTCTATCGTTGCGGGGGTGAGCACCGCCCTCTACCGCCGCTACAGGCCCGAGACGTTCGCCGAGGTGATCGGCCAGGACCACGTCACGGGCCCCCTCATGCAGGCCCTGCGCAGTGGACGGGTGAACCATGCCTATCTCTTCAGCGGCCCGCGCGGCTGTGGCAAGACGACCTCGGCCCGCATCCTCGCGCGCACGCTGAACTGCGCCCGGAACACGCCCGAGACGCCGATCGACACGCCGTGCGGGGAGTGCGAGTCCTGCGTGGAGCTGGCGCGAGGCGGTCCCGGCTCGCTCGACGTGGTGGAGATCGACGCGGCGTCGCACAACGGTGTCGACGACGCGCGTGACCTGCGGGAGCGAGCCACGTTCGCCCCGGCGCGCGACCGGTACAAGATCTTCATCCTCGACGAGGCGCACATGGTGACGCCGCAGGGCTTCAACGCGCTGCTCAAGATCGTCGAGGAGCCCCCGCCGCACATCAAGTTCATCTTCGCGACCACGGAGCCGGACAAGGTGATCGGCACGATCCGGTCCCGCACGCACCACTACCCCTTCCGGCTGGTGCCGCCGGACGTCCTGTCCCCGTACCTCGAGCAGCTCTGTGCGGCTGAGGGGATCGAGGTCGGCGGTGGTGTGCTGCCGCTCGTGACGCGGGCGGGCGGGGGATCGGTGCGTGACTCCCTGTCCGTCATGGACCAGCTCATCGCCGGCGCGAGCGACGGCGTCGTGGAGTACGACCTCGCGGTCGGCCTGCTCGGCTTCACGCACTCGAGCCTCCTCGACGACGTCGTGGACGCGCTCGCCGCGCGCGACGGCGGGTCGATCTTCCGTGTGGTCGACCAGGTCATCGCGACGGGGCACGAGCCGCGCCGGTTCGTCGAGGACGTGCTGGAGCGGCTGCGCGACCTCATCGTCATCGGGGTCTCGGGGGACGCGGCCGCCGCCGTGCTGCGTGGCATCCCGGCCGACCAGCTCGAGCGCATGCGCGCACAGGCCGGCCGGCTGGGCGTCGCCGAGCTGTCACGTGCGGCCGACCTGGTCAACGCCGCGCTCACCGAGATGACGGGAGCCACGTCGCCGCGCCTGCACCTCGAGCTCCTCTGCGCGCGCCTGCTGCTGCCCGGTGCGGACGACGGCGCCGCCGGGCTCGCCGCACGCATCGACCGGCTCGAGCGCGGAGGAATCGGTGCCGGTGGTGCGCCGGCGCCGTCGGCGTCCGGTGCCGTGACCGCGGCTGAGCCGGCCCCGGGTGGCGGGCTCACCGGCGCGGCTGCGGCGCGCGCGGTGCTGGACGCACGCAAGAAGCGGACGGAGCCGGCCCCTCCGGCGGCCGCCGAGGGTCGTGGCGCCGGCGCGGCGCCGACGCCGGGCGGCGGCGCGGAGGGCCCGGGATCGCAGCAGGGCGGTGGGGTTGTGCCCGACGACGCGTCCGGTGCCGACCCGGCCGGGAGCGGGCCGGGTGCGCAGACCGCGCAGCCGGGCGGCGGCGCAGCGACGCCCGAGGAGGCGGCGCCGCCGGAGCCTGCAGTGCCGGAACCCGCGGTGTCCGAGCCTGCGGTGTCCGAGCCCGCAGCCCCGGCTCCGGTCCCGTCCGAGGCTCCCGCCGCGGCCGACGCCGCACCGGCCGACGGCATCGAGCCCGGCGTCACGACCGAGACGGTGCGGCGGCGTTGGCAGGAGGTGCTCGGTGCCCTCGCGGTCGCGCGCGTCACGTGGTCCCTCGTGGGGCCGAACGCGCAGGTCGTTGCTCTCGAGAACGGCACGCTGAAGCTGGGGTTCGCGGCGCCGGGGCTCGCCCGGACCTTCTCCAACGCACGGCACACGAGTGCGGTCGAGGAGGCGGTGTACCAGACGCTCGGCGTCCGTGTCCGTGTCGAGGCGACCCTCGACGACGGCACGTCCGGTGGCGGGACGCCTGGCGGCGGCGGTGCACCCGGCGGCGGTGCACCCGGTGGCGGCACGTCCGGTGGTGTGCCTGGCGGAGGCGGCGGGCGGCCCGGCGGGTCCGGTGAGGGTCCTCGTGCCGCCGGGGGCGGCAGCCCCGCAGCGCCGGCGCCAGCTGCGGCGGCGACGGACTGGCCCGAGGTGACTCCTCCGGGGGGAGGGGCCGCTGCGTCCGTGGCGACCTCGGGGAGCGCGCGCGCCGGGACCGCGACGGCGGCGCCGGAGGGCCGTGTCGCCGTGGTGACGCGTCCGGCGCCGGCCGGCGACACCACCGGCCCGGAGTCAGCGGCTGCCGGGGCAGCGCAGGGCCCTGCGACCACGGGCGCCCAGGCGGCCGCGCACGCCGAACTTACGCGCCCCGAATCCACGCGCCCCGAGCCTGCCCGCCCCGAGCCGTCTCGCCCGGAGCCTTCCGGCCCGGACGCGACGAGGCGCGACGCCGGACCCGGGAACGGGTCGGCACCGGCCCGTGCCGACGCGACCCGATCCGCGCAGCGCCCCGCCGCGAGCTCGGTCGACGAGGCATGGCTCGCCGGGGCGAGCATGTCGGAGCCGCCCGGGGACTACGACATGCCCGAGCCCGATCCGGTGTACGAGGACCAGGGTCCCGCCGCGGCGCGGCCGCCCGTCTCGGGCGCGGTCAGCGCCCGCGAGGCTCTGCGTCAGGCGAACGAGCGGCGGGCGCGGGCGGCGAACGCAGGCCCTGCGGGCCCGCGGCAGGCTCCGTCCGGTGCGCCGGCCGCCGGTGGGCAGGCCGGCGCGCAGGCCACCGGCGAGCCGGACTTCTACGACGAGCCGTCCGACGACGACCCCGACATCACCTCGACCGGGCTGGTCGGTGTGCCGCTCGTGGTGCAGGTCCTGGGCGGAACGGTGATCGACGAGATCGTGGAGCAGTCGTGACCGCTGCCGACGGGGTCACGACCCTGCGGATCGTCGCGGCCGTCGTGGAGCGGGAGGACGGGCGGCACCTACTCGTACGCAAGCGCGGCACCTCGGCGTTCATGCAGGTGGGCGGCAAGATCGAGCCCGGGGAGGCGCCCCTGGCCGCGCTGCTGCGCGAGGTCGAGGAGGAGGTCGGGCTGCGGCTCGGCCCGGCCGACGTCGAGGCCCTCGGCCGGTTCGGGGCGCCTGCCGCGAACGAGCCCGACCACGTGGTCGACGCGCATGCCTACCGTGTGCGCCTGCCCGCAGGCACCGAGGTCGCCGTCCGTGCGGAGCTCGAGGAGCTGGTGTGGATCGACCCCGCCGACCCGGTCGCGCCGTATCCCATCGCGCCGTTGTCCCGGGACCTGCTCGTCGCCGCGGGGCACTGACGGCGTCCGGCGGGTCCGTCGGACGCGTGTCGTCACTCGCCCCGCTCCGCCCGGTTCCGGGCCACGAGCGCCGCGCGCTCGCGCTCCATCCGTCGGCGGGGATCCATGTCGTCCGACTGCTCGGCAGGGCCGACCACGTGCAGCAGCAGCCAGGTCAGACGCCATCGGATGCGGTAACCCAGGGTGAGCCCGTCGTGGTCGCGCACTAGTACCTCCAGTTACTTGGTGTTCCAATAGTTTGCACACCAATTGGTACGCTGGTCAATGTCGAGAGGAGCACCATGACCGCCACGTCCGCGTCACCGGCCGTCCCGCACGAGACACCGCAGGGCGCCCCGCCGGACGAGGACCAGCAGGACCTGCTCGCCCTCGACCGTCAGGTCTGCTTCGCGCTCGCCGTCGCCTCCCGGAGCGTCATCGCTCTGTACCGGCCGCTGCTCGAGCCGATGGGCATCACGCACCCGCAGTACCTCGTGATGCTCGCCCTCTGGGAGGAGTCGCCGCTCTCGGTCAAGCAGCTCAGCGGGCTGCTGCAGCTCGACCCCGGGACGCTGTCGCCCCTGCTCAAGCGCCTCGAGGCCGTCGGATACGTCACGCGGCGGCGCGACCCGCGCGACGAGCGGTCGCTCGCCGTCGGGCTGACGCCGGAGGGGGAGGCCCTGCGCGAGCAGGCGCTCCGGGTGCCGCCGGCGATCATGGAACGCCTCGGAATGTCGGCCGAGGAGCTCGGCCTGCTGCACCGGAGCCTGACCCGCGTGATCGCGGCGGCGGCACCGTGACACGGGGGCGTCTCCACCACGTCGAGCTCTGGGTGCCCTCCCTGGCGCGCGCCGAGCGGTCCTGGGGCTGGCTCCTGGGGTCCCTCGGGTACACCGAGCACCAGCGCTGGTCCGCCGGGGTGAGCTGGATCCTCGACGGGACCTACGTCGTGGTCGAGCAGAGTCCGGCGCTCGCCGCCGAGACCCACGACCGCACGGCGCCGGGCCTCAACCACCTGGCGTTCCACGCGGGCACCCGCGGCGACGTCGACCGGCTCGTCGAACAGGCACCCGACCACGGCTGGGCACTGCTGTTCGCGGATCGCCACCCGTTCGCGGGCGGCGCGGACCACTACGCGGCGTACCTCGAGGACGAGGACGGCTACGAGGTGGAGCTCGTCGCGGGCTGACCGCTCGAGGGAGCCCGCGTGGCGGTCGGGGCACCGGGCCGAGGCCGTCGGGGCCCCACCCGGCCCTGGTCGGCCTCCGCCGCGCCCGTGGGCGAGAATGACCTGCAGACCGAGCGAAAGGACGTGCTCAGCATGTCGCGGATCCTGCCCCGCTCCACCCCCGCCGCCGAGGGCGTCGACCCCGCGGCGCTGCGGCGTCTCGTCGACGGCCTGGACGGCCTCGAGGACGTGCACAGCGTCATGGTCGTGCGTCACGGGCGCGTGATCACTGAGGGCTGGTGGCACCCGCACACGCCGGACCGTCCGCACGTGATGTTCTCCGTGAGCAAGAGCTTCACGTCCACGGCCGTGGGCCTCGCGGTCCACGAGGGTCTGCTCACGCTGGACGACAAGGTCGTCGACCTGCTGTCCGACGCCGTCCCTGACGCACCCGGCGAGCACCTGCGCGCCATGCGCGTGCGTGACCTGCTGACCATGACGTCGGGTCACGGCGCCTCCACCATGGAGGGCATCGACCGGACGATCTCCCTGCCCGGGGCGGGGTGGGCGCGGTCGATCCTCGCGCAGCCGGTCGAGCACGAGCCCGGTACGCACTTCGTGTACAACACCGGCGCCACCTACCTGCTGTCCGCGATCCTGCACCGGCTCACGGGGCAGCGGCTGCTCGACTACCTCACCCCGCGCCTGTTCGCGCCGCTCGGTATCACGCACGCGACCTGGGAGCAGGACCCGGAGGGCATCGACGCGGGCGGGTTCGGCCTCTCGGTCACGACCGAGGAGATGGCGGCCTTCGGCCAGCTCTACCTCCAGGAGGGGGTCTGGGCGGGCGAGCAGCTCGTGCCCGCGGAGTGGGTCGCGGCGGCGACGTCCCGCCAGGTCGACAGCGGCCCCCACGACTGGCCCGAGTGGCAGCAGGGGTACGGCTTCCAGTTCTGGCGGTCACGGTACGGCGCGTACCGGGCCGACGGGGCCTTCGGGCAGTACATCGTGGTCTGGCCGGAGAAGGACCTGGTCGTCGCCATCACCTCGGGGCTGGCGAACCTGCAGTCGGTGCACGACGTGCTGTGGAGCGCGCTGCTCCCCGACGACGTCTGGGACACCCCCGCCGCACAGGAGACGGCCCGGCCCTTCGAGCTCGCCCTCGCGACGCCGTCCGGCAAGGCCACCAGCCCTTCGGCGCCCGGCGGCGTGGTGCTCGACCTGGCCGCGAACGACCTCGGCGTGCGCAGCCTCACGCTCACGCAGCCGGACGACGGCGGAACCGAGCTGGTGCTCACCGGGACCGACGCCGAGCACCGTGTGCGGTTCGGCCACGGGGAGTGGGTGCAGGGCGTCCTGCCGGAGGGCGACGTCGCCGCGGCCGCCGCGTGGACGGACGAGTCGACGTGGCGGGGGCGGGTGCTCTTCCTCGGCACGCCGTTCGAGTGGCGTGTCGTGCTGCGGTTCGCGGGTGACGCCGTGAGGGTCGCCGTCGACCGGAACGTCGCCTTCGGCGAGCGGCGTCTCCTGCGCACGACGGGCACCGTGCGCCCGGCCTGAGCCTGGCTCACGCGGGGCGGAACGCCACCAGCGGCAGGGTCTGCGCGAGCCGGAGCCGGTCGGCGTCGGTGCCTCGGTACTCGAAGTCCAGGAGCAGCGTGAGCGTGCGGCGCAGCAGCGGCCGCAGCACCCCGTACCGGTGCTCGTAGGCGGTGAGCACCGCGACGGCCTCGTCCGTGTCGAGGAACCGGACCGTGGCCGGACGCGGCGCGCGGCCGAAGCTGACCGACGCGGTCCCGTTCGCCCGCAGGTTGCGCAGCCACTGGGCCTTCTCCCCGAACCCGGAGACCACCACGGCCTCGCCGGTGGCGCGGTCGTACCGCAGCACCTCGAGCACGACCGTGTGCGGGGATCCGCTGGTGCGGCCCACGTGCGTGAGCTGGAGGAAGCGCCGGCCGAGCAGGCCGCCCAGTCCGTGGCGGTACAGCGCGTTCGGTGCGGCGAAGAGGGCCCGCAGCCAGGGCGGGAGGGTCGTGGTGGCCATGGGCCCACCGTAGAAGAGTCATCCCTCGGTCTGACGTCCGTGTCGGCGCCGCGCGCTAGTGTCCCGGCATGACACCAGACGGCGGTATCCGTGCGCAGGGCGTGCGGCGTTCGTTCGGGCCGGTCCACGCCGTGGCCGACGTCGACCTGGTCGCCGCGCCAGGCCGCGTCACCGCGCTCATCGGCCCCAACGGGTCGGGCAAGACGACCCTCCTGCTCCTGCTCGCAGGCCTCCTGACGCCCGATGCGGGCACGATCAGCGTCGCGGGCGCCGACCCGGTGACCGAGAGCTACGCGGCGCGGTCGCGGACCGGCTGGATGCCCGACGTGTTCGGCACGTGGGACTCGCTCACGGCCCGTGAGGTGCTGACGACGGTCGGCGCGGCCTACCGGCTCGACGCGGCGGCCGCGGCGGCGCGGGCCGCCGAGCTCCTCGAGCTCGTCCACCTCTCGGACCTCGCGGACCAGCCGGCTCACGTGCTGTCCCGCGGGCAGAAGCAGCGGCTCGGCATGGCTCGCGCACTGGTGCACGACCCCGAGGTGCTGCTCCTCGACGAGCCTGCCTCCGGCCTCGACCCGCGCTCGCGCGTCGACCTGCGTGTGCTCGTGCGGCAGCTCGCCGCGCAGGGCAAGACCGTCCTGGTCTCGTCGCACGTGCTCACCGAGCTCGACGAGATGGCCGACGACGCGGTGTTCATCTCGCGGGGGCGCACGGTGGCGACCAGGTCGGTCGCCGACGGCGACCTGCCGCGCGAGTGGCGCCTCACCGCCCTCGAGCCGTCGGCGCTCCGGCGGTGGCTGGAGGAGTCCGGCCAGGCGTACCGCAGCGAGGGCGACGGTCCCGCCGTGATCGTGGAGCTTGCCGACGACGCCGCGGCCGCGGCGCTGCTGCGGTCAGCGGTGGGCGCTGGTGTCGACGTGTCGAGCCTCGCGCCGGCCGGCGGCGTGCTGGAGCAGGCCTACCTGGCCCTGGAGGAGGAGCGGCGATGAGCGTCGACATGCAGGCAACGGCCCCCCGGCCCACCGCCCCCGGCCGTGGCACCTGGTCCCTGACCTGGCACGGCCTCCGGACGGTCACGGTGCTCGAGCTGCGTCAGCGGGTGCGGTCGACCCGGTGGAAGACGGCGCTCGTCGTCTGGTTCCTCGTGGTCGGCCTCATCACGCTGCTGACCACAGGGGCCTTCAGCATCCTCGCGGACGACCCGTACAACGACGAGCCGTTCGGCGGCATCGTCTACAGCATCGTGGTCGGCTTCGTGCTGTTCCTCGGCCTCCTGGTGGCGCCGACCCTCTCGTCGGGCGCGATCAACGGCGACCGCAACGCGGGCACGCTCGCGACGCTCCAGGTCACGCTGCTCACGCCCGCGGAGATCGTGCTCGGCAAGCTCGCGGCGTCCTGGATCGCGGCCCTCGCCTTCCTCGTGGCGAGCATCCCCTTCCTGGCGTGGGCGCTGGCGGGCGGCGGGGTCTCCGGCCTCGCGCTGCTCACCACGGTGCTCATGCTCGCGGTCGTGCTGGGCGTCGTGTGCGCGATCGGCCTGGGCTTCTCGGCGCTGGTCGGCAAGACGTCGGGTTCCGCGGTGCTCACCTACCTCACGGTCGGCGGCATCACGGCCGTGCTGCCCATCGTGTTCGGCCTGCTGGCCCCTGTCACCACCACGACGGAGGAGGTCCGGGTGTGGGACGTCGAGGCCGGGTACAGCTGGGAGGAGACCGAGGCGCCGGACTGCGAGTGGCACACGCGGGAGCTCGGCGTGTGGCACAGCGAGCGGACGTGGTGGCTGCTCGCGCCGAACCCGTTCGTCGTCGTCGCCGACGCGCAGCCGCTGACGGACGACCCGGACGCACTGCTCGACGACGGCAACATGCTCGCGATGCTGCAGTACGGCGTGCGGTACGCGCGGACCGGGCCGGCGGCCGAGTACGACTGGTGCAGCGACATGGTCGGTACGGACAGCCAGTCGCCGGTCGAGGAGGTCGTCGTCACCGACCAGCTCGTGTGGCCGTGGGGTCTCGGGTTCGACCTGCTGCTCGGCGCGGCCGGCGTCGTCGTCGCGGTGAACCGCCTCAAGGTGCCGACGGCACGGCTGCCGCGCGGGACCCGCGTCGCCTGACGTCAGGAGTGGAGGGCGTCGTACTCCGCCTCGGCGGCGACGTCGTCCTCCACGTCCAGGCGGACGTGCGCGAGCAGTGCCTGGAGCACCCGCAGGGCGGACGCCGCACGCTCGCCCCACAGCGAGAAGTAGGAGAACTGCCACCACCACAGGGCCTCGAGCTCGTGGCCGCTGTCGAAGTGCTGCAGGCCCTTGGCGAGCGCCTCGGCGACGCACGCCAGGTCGCCCGACAGCGAGGCCGCACCGACCTCGTCGCCGAGTACCGGGTCGACGACCTCCATGTAGTCGTCGAAGCCGTCGAACATCTTGGACAGGGCCTCGCGCAGCGGGTCGAGGTCGGTGTCCGGGCCGGTGTCCGGCTCGTAGCGCTCCTTGGGCACCACGTCGACGATCGCGGCGAGGCGCGCACCGGCCGCCAGGAGGTCGGACGAGGCGAGCACGAGCAGCGACAGCTCGGCGCCGGGCATCCCGCCGGACGCGACCTGGGTCACCGTCGACAGGAACGTGCGTGCCTGCGCGGACACCTGGTCGGCGACCTCGCGGAGGTCCGAACCGGGCGTGATCTCGCTCATCGTGAACCCCACCTCGTCTGCCGGGACATACCTGACGTGAACTACCTGTCGGTGCCGATGACGCGCCGGCCCTCGAACGCGCGGCCGAGGGTGACCTCGTCGGCGTACTCCAAGTCTCCACCCACCGGCAGACCCGAGGCCAGCCGCGAGACTGTGATTCCCATGGGGCCCATGAGTCGGGAAAGATAGGTCGCCGTGGCCTCTCCCTCGACGTTCGGGTCGGTGGCGAGGATGACCTCCGTGACCGTGCCGTCGGCCAGGCGCGACAGCAGCTCGCTGATCCGCAGGTCGTCCGGGCCGACGTTCTCGATCGGGTTGATGGCGCCGCCGAGCACGTGGTACCGCCCCCGGAACTCGCGCGTGCGCTCGATGGCGACGACGTCCTTGGGCTCCTCGACGACGCAGATCACCTCGTCGCTGCGCCGGGGGTCGAGGCAGATGCGGCAGCGCTCCGACTCGGCCACGTTGCCGCACACCTCGCAGAACTGGACGCGCAGCTTCACCTCGGTGAGCGCGTCGACCAGCCGCTTGACCTCCTGGTTGTCAGCGGCCAGCAGGTGGAACGCGATGCGCTGCGCGCTCTTGGGCCCGACGCCGGGCAGCCGGCCGAGCTCGTCGATCAGGTCTTGGACCGCGCCTTCGTACACAAGGGGTCAGCCTACGGGTCACCACCGACACCGCGAGGCGGCTGGTACGTTCCCCGGGTGAGCGCACCCGAGCAGCGGACCGGCACGTTCCTCACGGCGCGGTGGCACCGGCTCGTGATGCTCAACCACGAGATCGACCCGGCCGTCCTGGGACCGCTCGTCCCGCGCGGCGTCGAGCTCGACACCTGGGACGACGGCAGGCACCTCGTGAGCGTGGTCGGGTTCCAGTTCCTCGACACGCGTCTGCTCGGCGTCCCCGTGCCGTTCCACCGCGACTTCGACGAGGTCAACCTGCGGTTCTACGTGCGCAGGAAGGGGCCGGAGGGGTGGCGCCGCGGCGTCGTCTTCGTCCAGGAGATCGTGCCCCGCCCTGCGCTGGCCGCCGTCGCCCGCCTCGCCTACGGCGAGCGCTACGTCGCGCGCCCCATGCGACACCGCGTCGACCTGCGCGACGGCGACCTGGCCCCCGGCGGCCTCGTCGGCTACGCGTGGCACGACGCCGGGTCGTGGCACCGCGTGCACGCCACGACGACGGGCGACCCGCACCCCCTCGTCGACGGCTCGCACGAGCAGTTCGTCACCGAGCACTACTGGGGGTACGCGGCCCAGCGCGGCGGTGGCACGCTCGAGTACCGCGTCGAGCACCCGAGCTGGCGCGTGTGGCAGACCGCCCACGCCGGACTCGAGTGCGACGTCGCACGCGTCTACGGCCCGCAGTTCGTCGAGGCGCTCGACGCGGCACCGGTCTCCGCCTTCGTGGCCGACGGCTCGGCGGTCACGGTCCGTCGGCCGAACCGCCTGGGCACCCAGCCGGATCTGGACGCGTAGTCCCGATCGCGCGCCGTCGCTGCACAATGCGGGGGTGCCCGAGATCGATCTGCTCACCCTCTGCCTCCTCCTGATCGCCGGTCTCTCGGCGGGCTGGATCGACGCCGTCGTCGGCGGGGGCGGGCTGATCCAGCTCCCCGCCCTGCTGCTCGTGCCGGGCATCAGCCCCGTGCAGGCACTGGCCACGAACAAGCTCGGCAGCATCATGGGCACCTCGACGAGCTCGATCACCTACTACCGGCGCGTGCAGCCCGACCTGCGCACCGCAGGGCCCATGGCGCTCGCAGCCCTGGCCGGGGCGTTCGGCGGCGCGATCGGTGCCTCGCACATCCCCGACGAGCTGTTCAAGCCGATCATCCTGGTCGTCCTCGTGGGCGTGCTCCTGTGGACGCTGCTCAAGCCGGACATCGGCCAGCAGGACAACCTGCGCTGGGTCGGTAACGGGCACCGGCGCATCGCCGCCGTGATCGGGCTGCTCATCGGCGCCTACGACGGCCTGCTCGGGCCGGGCACCGGGACGTTCCTCGTGATCAGCCTCGTCAGCGCCCTCGGGTACTCCTTCCTGCCCGCCTCGGCCATCGCCAAGATCGTGAACTTCGCCACCAACCTCGGGGCGCTGATCTTCTTCGTGCCGGGCGGCCACGTCATCTGGGCGCTCGGTCTCGGCCTCGGGGCGGCGAACCTGGTCGGGGCCTACATCGGGGCCCGCATGGCCGTCGCACGAGGCTCCCGGTTCGTCCGCATCGTCTTCGTCGTCGTGGTCGGTGCCCTCATCGCGCGGCTCGCCTGGGACGTCCTCGCCGGGTAGCAGGCCGCCGTCCCGCACCGTGAACGCCCCGGTGCCCGGGATGCCCGTCGCAGTACCATCGATCCGCAAACCCAACCACCCGGCGGGCCGTTGAGACAGACGGAGGCCGGCAACGGAAGGCAGGCGCATGGCACTTGTCGTGCAGAAGTACGGCGGTTCGTCGGTCGGGGACGCGCGCAGCGTGAAGCGCGTCGCCAAGCGGATCGCCGAGGCCAAGCGGGCGGGCAACGACGTCGTCGTGGTGGTGAGTGCCATGGGCGACACCACGGACGAGCTGCTCGACCTCGCCCAGCAGATCACGCCGCTCCCACCGCAGCGGGAGCTCGACATCCTCCTCACCGCGGGCGAGCGGATCTCCATGTCGCTCCTGGCGATGGCCATCACCAACCTCGGCGTGAAGGCCAAGTCGTACACGGGTCAGCAGGCGGGACTGATCACCGACGCGGTGCACGGGCGGGCCCGGATCGTCGACGTCGTGCCCCACCGCATCCGCGAGACCCTGAACAAGGGGCAGGTCGCCATCGTGGCGGGCTTCCAGGGCGTCACCCAGGCCACCAACGACGTCACCACCCTCGGGCGCGGCGGCTCCGACACCACCGCCGTGGCGCTCGCGGCCGGTCTCTGCGCCGACGTCTGCGAGATCTACACCGACGTCGACGGCGTGTTCACCGCCGACCCGCGCATCGTGCCCGCAGCGCGCAAGATCGATCAGGTCTCCTACGAGGAGATGCTGGAGCTCGCGGCCTGCGGCGCCAAGGTGCTCGCGCTGCGCAGCGTGGAGTACGCGCGCCGGTACGGCGTGCCCGTGCACGTCCGCAGCTCGTTCAGCGCCCACGACGGGACCCGCGTGGTCGCGGGAGAGAAGAAGGAGAACGCCATGGAAGCCCCGATCATCTCCGGCGTCGCGCACGACCGGTCCGAAGCCAAGATCACCGTGATCGGCGTCCCGGACGTGCCGGGCATGGCGGCGCGCATCTTCGAGGTCGTGGCGGGCGCGGGCGCGAACATCGACATGATCGTGCAGAACGTGTCGGCCGCGGCGACGGGCCTCACCGACATCTCGTTCACGCTGCCCGACGGCGACGGCCCGGCCACCATGGCCGCCCTCACCGCGGTGCAGGGCGAGCTGGGCTTCGACTCGCTCCAGTTCGACGACCAGATCGGCAAGCTCTCGCTCGTCGGCGCGGGCATGAAGTCCCACCCCGGCGTCTCGGCGCGGCTGTTCGGCGCCCTGCGCGACGCCGGCATCAACATCGAGATGATCTCCACGTCCGAGATCCGCATCTCGGTGGTCACCCGCGCCGACTCGCTCGACGACGCGGTGCGGGCCGTGCACACGGCGTTCGAGCTCGACGGCGTCGACGGCGAGGCGGTCGTCTACGCGGGGACGGGGCGCTGACATGGCCGAGATCGCGGAGCACGGCGTCCACGTCGCCGTCGTCGGTGCCACGGGGCAGGTGGGCGGCGTCATGCGTCGCCTGCTCGAGGAGCGGGAGTTCCCCGTCGCCTCGATCCGGTTCTTCGCGTCGGCCCGGTCCGCGGGCACGACGCTGCCGTTCGCGGGCGTCGACGTGCCCGTCGAGGACGTCGCGGCCACGGCGACGGAGGACCTCGCCGACCTCGACATCGCACTGTTCTCGGCCGGCGGCGGCACGTCGCGGGAGCACGCGCCGCGGTTCGCGGAGGCGGGCGCCGTCGTCGTCGACAACTCGTCGGCCTGGCGGCGCGACCCCGAGGTGCCGCTCGTCGTCTCCGAGGTGAACCCGGAGGCGATCGGCGACGCGGTCAAGGGCATCGTCGCGAACCCGAACTGCACGACCATGGCCGCCATGCCGGTGCTCGCGCCGCTGGCCGAGGCCGCGGGCCTCGAGCGCCTGCGCGTGGCGACCTACCAGGCAGTGTCCGGGTCCGGGCTGGCCGGGGTCGCGGAGCTGGCGGGGCAGGCGCGCGCCGCCGTCGGGCAGGAGCTCGAGGGCCTGGCGCACGACGGCGCTGCCGTCGACCTGCCGGACCCCGCGGTGTACGCGGCGCCGATCGCGTTCAACGTGCTGCCGCTGGCGGGCAACCTCGTCGACGACGGCTCGGGCGAGACCGACGAGGAGCAGAAGCTGCGGCACGAGTCCCGCAAGATCCTCGGGCTGCCGGACCTCGCCGTGGCGGGCACGTGCGTGCGCGTGCCGGTGTTCACGGGGCACTCGCTCTCGGTGCACGCCGAGTTCGCCCGGCCGATCACGCCGGACGAGGCCCGCAAGCTCCTGGCCGACGCACCGGGCGTGCAGCTCGCCGACGTGCCGACGCCGCTCGCGGCGGCGGGCGCCGACCCGTCCCTGGTGGGCCGGATCCGCACCGACCAGTCGGTGCCGGACGGCCGCGGGCTCGCGCTGTTCGTCAGCGCCGACAACCTCCGCAAGGGGGCGGCGCTCAACGCGATCCAGATCGCCGAGCTGATCGCCGCCGACCTGGCGGAGCTGCAGGTCCTCGACGCCGCGGAGGCGGCCGACACGTGACCCGCTGAGACCACGGGCCGGGTGAAGCCGGGGCAGAGCGCGCGCTCTGCCCCGGCTTCTCTCTTGCGCGAACGGGTGGATCCATGGTTCATTAGTCAAGTAATGAACCAATGGAGGGGGTGAGCCGGTGTTCGACGGGCCCGAGCCGATCTACGTCCAGATCGCGCAGATGATCCGCGCGCAGGTTCTCGCCGGTGAGCTGAAGGAGGAGGAACAGGTCATGTCCACCACACAGTTCGCGACGACGTTCCGCATCAACCCGGCCACGGCACAGAAGGCGTTCGCCGGTCTGGTCGAGGAGGGCGTGCTGTACAAGCGCCGCGGCCTGGGCATGTTCGTCGCGCCCGGGGCGCGGGACCGGCTGCTCGGCGAGCACAGGACGCGCTACTTCGAGGAGGTCCTCGCGCCCGCGCTCCAGCAGGCCGACCTGCTCGGCATCCCGACCGACGAGGTCGTCGCCTGGATCCAGGACACGGCCGGCCGGCGCAACCGCACCACGGAGGAGTCATGACGACAGCACCATTCGGCGCCCGGCTGGACGACGTCGTCGTCCGGTTCGGCAGGAGCCACCGCATGCTGCCCACCGGGACGTTCGTCCGGGACGAGGCGGGCACAGGGCTCGACGGTGCCTCGCTGACGATCCGGCCAGGCACCATCACCGGCGTGCTCGGCCGCAACGGCGCGGGCAAGACGACCATGCTCTCGCTGCTGGCGGCGTTCACGCGGCCGACGAGCGGCACCGTCGTGGTGGGGCCGAAGGGCGCGCAGGAGGATCCGTGGGAGAACCCGTGGATCACCTCGGGCACCCAGCTCGTCCGCGAGAGCGGCGACCTCATGAACGACGAGAAGCTCGCCGTCTCCCTGCGCTACTACGCGGACGTGCGGCCGTTCTGGAGCGCCGAGACCGCCGAGCGGCTCCTCGACCTGTTCGAGGTGGACGTCCGCAAGAACCCGTCCGCGCTGTCCCGCGGCAAGCGCTCCGCGGTGGGAGCCACCATCGGGCTCGCCTCGCGTGCGCCGCTCACCATCTTCGACGAGGTCTACCTCGGCATGGACGCGCCCACCCGGTACGCGTTCTACGACGAGCTGCTGGCCGACTACGCCGAGCACCCGCGCACGATCCTGCTCTCCAGCCACCTGGTGGAAGAGGTCGAGCGGCTGTTCGAGGACGTCGTGGTCATCGACCGCGGCCGCGTGCTGATCGCCGAGACCGCCGAGCAGATGCGGGCGCGCGGCGTCAGCCTGACCGGCTCGAAGGACGCCGTGGAGCGGCTGGTCGGCGCCCGCCGCGAGCTGCACCGCCAGCAGCTCGGTGCGACGGTCCAGGTCACGCTCGAGGGCGGGCTCGACGACGACGAGGCGGCCGCGGCGCGGTCCGCGGGCGTCGAGGTCGGGAGCGTGCCGCTGCAGGACCTCTTCGTCCGACTCACCGACCCGAGGAGCGTGCGGTCATGACGACGACCTCCGCAGCGGTCACCGGGAGGGACGACCTGGCCCGCGCCGCACGGCGGAGCGCGGTCCGGTCCGCCGCCGGCATCGCCGTCCGCATGATCGGCACCATCGGCGGCTGGTACTGGGTCATCTTCTCGGTGGTCTCCGTGACGATCGTCGTGCTCATGACGCGGTACGGCGACGGCATGGAGAACGCGGTCCTGGACAGCCAGATGGGCGGGTCGTCGCGCTGGGTCGTCATGGTGCTCGGCATCATCGTCCCGGCCGCCTACCTGCGGCTCCACCTCGCCGCAGGCGGCACCCGGGACTCGCTCGCCGCCGGGATGCTCCGTGGCGGGCTGGTCGCCGGGCTGCTCATCGGCCTGGTCACCGCGGTGTACCTGGTCGGCGAGCGCGCGCTCTTCGACGCCGTCGGCCAGAGCTGGACCCGTCAGTTCGGGCCCCCGGCCGACGGCTGGGCCGGTATCGGCCTCACCGTGCTCACCGAGGCCTGCGTCGTGGCCACCTACTTCCTCACGGGCGCGGGTGTCGCGGCAGGCTTCCGCCGGTTCGGGTTCGTCGGGGGCACCCTCTGGACCCCCGTCGCGCTCGTCCCCGCCGCGCTCGTCGACCTCGCCACGCACACCGGCGTCACCGCCCTGCTGGTCGGCCCCGGCCGGCTGCCCGGCGGCGCCGGGGGAGTGCTGCTCGCCCTGGGCGGCGGAGCCGCGGCGGTCCTGCTCGCCGCCTGGCTCCTGCGCCTGCTCCTGCGGGCCGTCTCGCTGCGGCCCGCGCTCTGAGGAGGAACGTCATGTCCACCACCCTGTCCCCGTCAGCTCCTCCCACCGAGGCGGTGCGCTCCGTGCGCCGCCGGGGCGCGGCCGCCGCCGTCCGGTGGCTGTGCCGGTCCGGTGGGTTCGTCGCGGCCTGGTTCTGGGGCATCTACGCCCTGTACGCCGTCGGCATCGCCGTCGGGAACGCCGCGGCAGGCAACGACCTGGAGGTCAGTGCGCTCGACACCACGCTCGGCGCCCAGCGCTGGGCCGTGGTCTGGCTCGGCATCGCCGGTGTCTCGGTCCTGCTCGCCCTCCACGTCTCCGCCGGCGCCGACCGCAGGTCCCTGATCGCCGGCATGGTCCGCGCGGCCCTGCTGCTCGGCGGCGCGTACGGCGTCGTGACCACGCTCGCGCTGCTGGGCGAGCGCCTGCTCAGCACGTCCCTCGGGATGTCGTGGCGCAGGCTCGGCGGTCTGCCGTTCGAGTCGCCGCTGGACGTGCTCGGTACCGCCGTCGCGGAGGGGCTCGTCGTCACCACCTACATCCTGGCGGGGGCGGGCGTCGGCGCCGCCTTCGTGCGCGGGAGGACCTGGGGCCTGACGCTCCTGGTCCCGCTCGCCCTGCCGGCGGCGCTCGTGGACCTCGCGTCCCGCACCGGCGTGCTCGGCGCCATCGCCAACGTCGAGCTCCGGCCCGACATCGAGCACGCGGAGGTGCCCTCGGCCGAGGGCCTCACCGCCCTGCTCACCGGCGTCGGCGGGGCCGCACTGGCCGCGCTGCTCGCCGGCGTCGCGCTGCACCTCCTGCTGCGCTCCGCACCCGTACGGCCCCGCTGAACCACGACCACCCAGGAGCGACCATGACGTCCCCAGTCGTCGAAGTCAGTCACCTTCGCAAGACCTACCCACCGTCCCGCACCGCCGTCGCCGACGTCAGCTTCGACGTCGCCCGCGGCGAGATCTTCGGCATCCTCGGCCCCAACGGCGCGGGCAAGACCACCACGGTCGAGTGCCTCGCCGGCCTGCGCCGCGCGGACGGCGGCACGGTGCGCCTCCTCGGGCGCGACCCGCAGGCGGACCCCCGGTCCGTCCGCGAGCACGTCGGCATCCAGCTCCAGGAGGCCGCGCTCCACGACAAGATCACCGTCGGTGAGGCGCTCGACGTCTTCGGCTCGTTCTACGCCGAGCAGGCCGACCCCGCCGAGCTCCTGGACCTCCTCGACCTCACCGCGCACCGCAACCAGCAGTTCGGCAAGCTGTCGGGCGGTCAGAAGCAGCGCCTGTCCATCGCCCTCGCACTCGTCGGCAGGCCGCAGGTGGCCGTGCTCGACGAGCTCACCACCGGGCTCGACCCCGCGGCGCGCCGCGCCACCTGGGACCTCGTCGAGCGGGTGCGCGACGCCGGGGTGACCGTGCTGCTCGTCACCCACTTCATGGACGAGGCCGAGCGGCTCTGCGACCGGCTCGTCGTGATCGACGGCGGCCGGGTCGTCGCGCAGGGCACGCCGTCGGCCCTCATCGAGGGGCTCGAGGGGCACAGGGGCGTGCGGCTGCGCTTCACCGGCGACGCCGCCCGCACCCGCGCGCTCGAGATCCTCACCGCGCTCGCCCAGCAGGACGATGCGGTCGCCGCCGTCAACCCCGCCGGCGACGAGATCGAGGTGAGCGGCACCCGCACGGTGCTGTTCGCCGTCGTGCAGGCGCTCGCGGCCGCCGACGTCGTCCCCGACGACGTGCGGACCGTCGAGCGCACGCTCGAAGACGTGTTCGTGCAGGTCACCGGTCGTGAGTACCGGGCAGAGGAGAACGAGGAGGTGACGGTATGAGTGCCGTCGAGACCGTGCGCGCCCCCGGCGCCGTCCGCGCGCGGCGGGTGCGGGGCTTCGGCACCCTGCTCGCCACCGAGCTCAAGGTCTGGTTGCGGGACCCGACGGCCGTGTTCTTCGCGCTCGTCTTCCCCACCGGGCTGCTGCTGGGCCTCGGCCTCGCGGTGCCGGCGTTCGCCGAGCCGATGACCGAGGCGCCGCCGCCGTGGAACACGGCGCCGGGCATCACCAGCTACCTGCCGACGATCATCGCGCTCGCCGTCGGCACCATCGCGCTGACCACCATGCCGGTGCAGTTCGCGACCTTCCGCGAGAAGGGCGTGCTCAAGCGCCTGTCGACCACCCCGATGCCGCCGCAGAACCTCATCGGCGCGCACATGCTCATCAACGTGCTCGCCCTGCTCGTCTCGTGCGGTGCGTCCGTGGTCGGCGCCCTGCTCGTGCTCGACGTCCCGTTCGCCGCCGACCCGCTGACGGTGCTCCTGGTCCTCGTGCTCGCGACCACGGCGATGTTCTCCCTCGGCATGCTCGTCGCCGCCCGGGCCGAGAAGGGCACGACGGCGTCCGGTCTTGGCATGCTCATCTACTTCCCGTCCCTCATGTTCTCGGGCGTGTGGGTGCCGCTGTCCGTGATGCCCGACTGGATGCAGACGATCGGCCTCTACCTGCCGCTCGGCGCCGCGGCCCAGGGCCTGACGGCCGGCTGGTTCGGCACGGACGGCTTCCCGCTCGCCCAGGTGCTCGTGCTGGCCGCGTGGACGCTCGTGCTGTTCCCGCTCGGCGTGCGGCTCTTCCGCTGGAGCTGACCACCTGACGGACCCGGCCCCGGTCTCACCCGGGCCGGGTCTACGGTGTCCCCGCACCTGGAGGAGGGGGACGACCGTGGGAACGGTGCGAAAGATCGCGGAGCTGGCCGGACGCTGGTTCGCCGTGCTGGTGCTGCTCGCAGGCGTCGCGGGGCTGCTCGCACCGGCGCAGCTCGCGCCCCTGGCGGGTCACGTGCCCCTGTTCCTCGGGATCGTCATGTTCGGCATGGGCCTCACGCTGCGCGGCAGCGACTTCGCGCTCGTCGCCCGGCGGCCCTGGGCCGTCCTCGTCGGCGTGGTGGCGCAGTTCGTCGTCATGCCGCTCCTCGCGTGGGGCGTCAGCGGGCTGTACGGCCTGACCGGCATGGCGCTGCTCGGCATGATCCTCGTCGGGTCGGCGCCCGGTGGCACGGCGTCGAACGTCATCGTCTACCTCGGCAAGGGCGACACGGCCCTGTCCGTGACGATGACCGCGATCTCCACGCTGCTTGCGCCCTTCCTCACGCCGCTGCTCATCCTCTGGCTCGCCGACGAGACGCTCGACGTCGGGTTCGGCGACCTGTTCGGCTCGATCGTCCAGGTGGTGCTCGTGCCCGTGCTCGCGGGCCTGGTGATCCGCGCGCTCGCCGGGCGGTACGTCGAACGCGTGCTGCCGTACCTGCCGCTGGTGTCCGTGACCGGCATCGTCCTCGTGGTGCTCGGCGTCGTGGCGGCCAACGCCGGGACCGTGCTCACGACGGGACTCCTGCTGGCGCTCGCCGTGATCACGCACAACGTGCTCGGCCTGCTGCTCGGCTACGGCGCCGCGGCGGCCGCGCGCCTGGACCCGGCCGCGCGCCGGGCCGTGAGCATCGAGGTGGGCATGCAGAACTCCGGGCTCGCGGCCAGCCTCGCGGCGACGCACTTCACGCCCGCAGCGGCCCTGCCCGCCGCCCTGTTCTCGGTCTGGCACAACCTGTCCGGCGCCGGCCTCGCGACGTGGTGGGCGCGGCGCTCCACAACCGGCCCCGCCGCGACCCGGTGAATGCCTCTACCCTCGTGGCATGAAGCCGTTCCTGCTGCTCGCGACGCGTGCCGAGGACCTCGCCGCCGACCGTGAGTACGAGGCGTTCTGCCGGTACGGAGGGCTCGAGCCCGAGCAGCTGCACCGCGTGCGGCTGGAGCGCGACCCGCTGCCTCCGGTCGACCTCGACGACTACTCCGGCGTGCTCGTCGGCGGCGGCCCGTTCAACTCGTCCGACCCCGAGGACACCAAGAGCGCGGCACAGCGCCGGGTCGAGGCGGAGCTCAAGGGCCTGCTCGACGAGGTCGTCGCGCGCGACACCCCGTTCCTCGGTGCCTGCTACGGCGTCGGCACGCTCGGCGCGCACCAGGGCGCCGTCATCGACGGGACCTACGCGGAGCCGGTCGGACCCGTCACGGTCGAGCTGACGCCGGACGGTGTCGCGGACCCGCTGCTCGCGGGCCTTCCGCCGGCGTTCCCCGCGTACGTGGGCCACAAGGAGGCCGTGCGCAAGCTCCCGGAGAGCGCGGTGCTGCTCGCCTCGTCGGAGCGGTGCCCGGTGCAGATGTTCCGCGTCGGCCGGAACCAGTACGCGACGCAGTTCCACCCCGAGCTCGACGCGGACGGGATCGCGACCCGTGTCGAGATCTACCGCGACTACGGCTACTTCCCGCCCGAGGAGGCCGACCAGGTCATCGAGCGCTGTGCGGCCGTCGAGGTCACGGAGCCCATGCGCATCATGCGGGCGTTCGTGGAGCGGTACGCGCGGTAGCACGCGCCCTGTGACCGACCGCATCGTGGGAACCGGTGGACAGGGTTCGGGGGTGGGGCTACCGTTTTCGCCGTGGACATCCGTTGGTATTGGCGCTTTACGTCGGCTCCTGGTGGAGCCCGGCGGGCCTGCGCCTGACCAACTTCCACCCGGAGCCTGGGCCTGGGACGCCGATCGCGTCCAGGCCCTTCGTCTTTCCCGAGACGGGCCGCTCCGGACCAGGAGTCGGTGGCGGGCCGTCCGGTTCCTCGAACCAGATCCCGCCGACACCCAGCCGACCAGGAGTCCTGATCCCGATGAGCATCACCCCCGCGGAACCCGGCACCGAGGCGATCGACCTCGGTACCCGCACCTCCGACCTGCGCATCCGCGCCCTCGCCCCGCTGCCCGCGCCCAACGCGCTGCTGGCCGCCATGCCGCTCGGCACCGCGCGCAGCGACCTCGTCACGACGTCGCGCCGCGAGGTCCGCGACGTGCTGACCGGTGAGGACGACCGCCTGCTGACGATCGTGGGCCCGTGCTCGGTGCACGACCCGGTCGCCGCGCTCGACTACGCGTCCCGCCTCGCCACGATCCGGCGGGAGCTGTCGGACGACCTGGTCGTGGTCATGCGCGTGTACTTCGAGAAGCCGCGCACGACGGTCGGCTGGAAGGGCCTCATCAACGACCCGCACCTGGACGGCTCGCACGACGTGACCCGTGGCCTGAGCCTGGCCCGTGAGGTGCTGCTCGGTGTGCTGGACGCCGGTGTCCCCGCCGCGGCGGAGTTCCTCGAGCCGACCAGCCCGCAGTACATCGCCGACGCCGTCACCTGGGGCGCGATCGGCGCGCGCAACGCGGAGTCGCAGGTGCACCGCCAGCTCGCCTCTGGCCTGTCGATGCCGGTCGGCTTCAAGAACGCCACCGACGGCGACGTGCAGATCGCCGTCGACGGCTGCATCACCGCCGCGAGCGAGCACACGTTCTTCGGGGCCGACGGCGAGGGCCGTGCCGCCGCCGTCGAGACCGCGGGCAACCCCGACTGCCACATCATCCTGCGCGGCGGCCGCTCCGGCCCCAACTACGGCCGGGACGACGTCGCGGCGGCGCTGCGGGTCGCCCGCACCTCCGGCCTGGGCGGCGCGGCGGCCAACGGCCTGATCGTCGACGCGAGCCACGGCAACTCGGGCAAGGACCACGTGCGCCAGGCGGGCGTCGTGCGCGAGATCGCCGACCGCATCGCCGACGGCGAGCGCGGGATCACCGGCCTCATGATGGAGAGCTTCCTCGTCGCCGGCGCGCAGAAGCCCGCGCCGCTGGAGCAGCTCACCTACGGCCAGTCCGTCACCGACGCGTGCATGGACTGGGACACCACGGAGGACCTGCTGCGCACGCTGGCCAAGGCCGTGCGCGAGCGGCGCGGCTGAGGCGCGGACGGCGGCGCCGCGAGACCGGCGCCGCCGTCGCCCGCGCAGGTCGGCCTCAGCCGACGAAGCCCTTCAGCTCCTCGGCGGACACCTCCCGGCCGGAGCGGATCAGCTCCTCGACCCGCTCCATCTGGTCCCACACGTTGACGGCCATGCCCGCGGCCACCCGGCCGTCGACGCGCCAGAACGCCACGAGCTCGCGCGCGTCGAGGTCGCCGGAGACGACGACGTCGTCGTAGCCCGCCCTGACGTCGACCCAGCCCGTGTACTCCATGCCGACGTCGTACTGGTCGCTGTAGAAGTACGGGAGCCGGTCGTAGGGGTCGGTCGCGCCGAGCATCGCGCGGCCCGCGTGGGCGCCGGTGTTCTGCGCCGTGGCCCAGTGCTCCACGCGCAGCGGTCGCCCGTACCGCTCGGACGGGATGCTCGCGACGTCGCCGCCGACGAAGACGTCGGGGTGCGACGTGGCGAGGGTAGGGTCGACGACGATCCCGCCGCCGAGCGTGCCGTCCCGCAGCTCCAGGCCGGCCGACTCGGCGAGGCCGATGTTGGGCGTCGCGCCGATGCCGACCACGACGCCCTCCGCGGCGAGGCGCGTGCCGTCCGCGAGGCGCACGCCCGTCACCCGGCCGTCGGCCCCGTCCAGCCCGACGACGGTCGCGCCCCGCACCAGCCGGACCTCGTGGTCGGCATGGACGCCCGCGTAGAAGTCGCTCATCTCCGGGCCCAGCACGCGGCCCAGCGGGTGCTCGCCACGCCCGACGACCGTCACGTCGAGGCCGAGCATCCGTGCCGACGCCGCGACCTCGAGCCCGATCCAGCCGTCGCCGATCACCACGAGCCGGCCGACTCCCTCGAGCGACGCCTCGAGCAGCGCCGACGAGATGCGGTCGGCGTCCTCGATCGTGCGCAGGTAGTGCACGCCGGCGAGGTCGGCACCGGGCACCGCGAGCGTGCGCGGCGTCGAACCGGGCGCGAGCAGGGCCTTGGCATAGGTGAGGGTGGCGCCGTCGGAGAGCGTGAGGCGGTGCTCCGCCGCGTCCAGGCCGACGACGGCCTCGCCGGTGCGGACGTCGACGCCGTGCTCGGCGTACCAGGCCTCGTCGAGCGGGAAGACGGCGGTCCGCTCCGCCTCACCGCGCAGGTAGTCCTTGCTCAGGGGCGGGCGCTCGTACGGGCGGTGCGGCTCGGCCGTGACGACGACGAGGTCGCCGTCGTACCCCTCGGTACGCAGCGCCTCCGCGGCACGCGCGGTGGTGAGGCCACCGCCGACCAGGACGAACGGTTCCATGAGTGCCTCCTGTGACGGGTGTCCGTCCAGTCTCGCACCGCGCGAGGGACCACGGGGGCCGCCCGGTGGAACGGCGAAAGGCCCTCCGGCTCAGCATGTCTGCTGGTCAGAGGGCCTTTCCCATGGTCGGGGTGACAGGATTTGAACCTGCGACCTCTTCGTCCCGAACGAAGCGCGCTACCAAGCTGCGCCACACCCCGAGGGAGCTCACCGCACGTCAGGCGTAACGCCCTTCCGCGGAAGCCTGCTCAGAATAGCCGACGCATGGCCCGGAACGGAAACCGAATGCGGAGTGCGTCGGATCACTCCCGTTCCGGGCCAGGTCGGAGGGCCTAGGCGAGCTCCACGACGAGCTCGACCTCGACCGGTGCGTCGAGGGGCAGCACAGCCACGCCGACGGCCGAGCGGGCGTGGATGCCGGCGTCGCCGAAGACCTCGCCGAGCAGCGTCGAGGCGCCGTTGATCACGCCGGGCTGGCCGGTGAACGCCGGGTCGCTCGCGACGAAGCCGACGACCTTGACGACGCGCGCGACGGCGTCGAGCGAGCCGGTCAGCGACCGCACGGCGGCGAGCGCGTTGAGCGCGCACGTGCGGGCGTACGCCGCCGCGTCGTCGGGGGAGACCAGACCGTCGCCCTCGCCCACCTTGCCTGTGGCGGGCAGCGCGCCGTCGACGAAGGGGAGCTGGCCGGACGTGTAGACGTAGCGGCCGGTCTGCACGGCCGGGACGTAGGCGGCGACGGGGGCCGCGACCTCGGGCAGCGTGATGCCCAGCTCGGCGAGGCGCTGCTCGTGGCTCATGCGTCGCCGCCCGTCGGGCGCTTGAGGTAGGCGACCAGGCCGGTGCCGTCGGGCCCGGGGACCACCTGGACGAGCTCCCAGCCGTCCGCGCCCCACTGGTCGAGGATCGCCTTGGTGTTGTGAATGAGGAGGGGGATCGTCGCGTACTCCCACGTCGTTGCCATGCTGCGATGCTAGCCCGCTCGCGCCTCGTGCGATTCCGCACGAGACCTGCACACGTGTGGCTCCCGTTTCGGCGGCCCGGGGCCGCGACACGCCGTAACCTGGGCGCATGGCCATGGCTAACCCTCGCGAGCCGCGCCGGATCACTCGGACCATCCCAGCGGCCCAGCTCATCGGACTCCTTCTCGCCTTCGTGCTGACCGCCGGTGCCGGTGGCGTGATCGCGGCCGGTCTGGTGATCCCGCTCGCGTCGGGCGTCGACACGGCGGTGGACACCGGCGTCGAGGTGTTCAACGAGGTGCCGGACGAGCTCGTGCCCGGCCCGCTGTCCGAGCAGTCGGTGATCTACGCGAGCGACAACAAGACGCGGCTCGCCACCTTCTACGCGCAGAACCGCATCGTCGTGCCGCTCGACAAGGTCTCGGACCACATGAAGCATGCGGTGATCTCGATCGAGGACGAGCGCTTCTACGCGCACGGCGGCGTCGACCCCGAGGGCATCTCGCGTGCCGCGGTGAAGAACTTCGGCGGCGGGGACACGCAGGGTGCGTCGACGCTCACGCAGCAGTACGTGAAGAACGTGCTCATCGAGGAGGCCGTGCGCAACAACGACACGTTCGGCGCGATCGAGGCCGCCGAGAGCTCGCTGACGCGCAAGCTGCGCGAGGCGAAGCTCGCGATCGCGCTCGAGAAGAGGATGTCCAAGGACGAGATCCTCCAGGGCTACCTCAACATCGCGCAGTTCGGCCGCTCCGTGTACGGCGTCGAGACGGCCGCGAAGTACTACTTCAACAAGTCGGCCGCGAAGCTGTCCGTCGTCGAGGCCGCGACGATCGCCGGCATCACGAAGTCGCCGAGCGCCTTCGACCCGGTGACCAACCCCGACGAGGCGGAGGTCCGTCGCAACCTCGTCATCGGCAAGATGTGGCAGCTCGGCTACATCACGACGGCCGAGCGGGACGAGGCCATGGCGACCCCGCTCAAGGACACGCTCGACGTCCAGCCGCTCGACGTCGGCTGCGACGCCGCGAAGGGCGCCGCGTTCTTCTGCGACTACGTCATCAAGGAGGTCATGGCGAGCCCCGAGTTCGGCGAGACCCGCGAGGACCGCTACGACCTGCTGTACCGCGGCGGCCTGCGCATCCGGACGACGCTCGACGTGAAGATGCAGCGCGCCGCCGAGAAGACGGTCGC
>DATGOB010000192.1:0-9255 GCA_036010205.1 Promicromonospora sp.
GGTGACGCACGACCCGTCGGCGGCGGCGTACGCGGACCGGGTGGTGCTGATCGCGGACGGGAAGATCGCCGGGGACATCAGTGACCCGACCCCGGAGTCGGCGATGGCGGGTCTGGACGCGCTGCGCACGCTGGAGCCTGCTGTCACCACCGGCCGGACGGGCGCGTGATGACCGCCACCCTGACACCGCCGACCACCACGCCCACCCCGCAGCCGGGGACGCGGTTCCCCACCGCGCGCCTGACGCTCGGCCAGATGCGCCGCTCGACCGGCCGGCTGACCGCCGCCGGCGTGGCCATCCTCATCAGCACCGCCTTCGTCGCGGTCACCCTCCTCGCGGGCGGCGTCATCAACGGCACCACCCACGACATGGTCGCGGCGCAGTACGCGGACGCCGACGTCGTCGTGTCGGTGCCTCAGGCCGGCAGCGGCACGTTCGGGCCCGAGGCCGTCGAGGCGATCGGTGCCGTCGACGGCGTCGCGGCCGCCCAGCCCCTCACGACCTGGTTCGGCGACCTCCGCAACGGCGGAAAGGGCGGGTTCCAGGCCGTCGCGCCGGTGCCGTCCGACCCCAGGCTGTCCCCGCTCGAGCTCACCGACGGCACCTGGCCCGCCGCGGGCGACGAGGTCGTCCTCACCACACGCGTCGCCGACCGGCTCGAGGTGGGCATCGGCGACACGGTCACGGTCCACCGCGAGATCTACCCCGAGGGCTGGAACGAGAGCACCGCCGACGACCCGGCCACGGAGCTCGGCGAACCCGAGGAGGTCAGGACCGAGCTCACCGTGACCGGCATCGCCGAGGACCCCTACGGCGCCTTCACCTCCTACGGCGGCACCGCAGCGGTCCCCGCCGCGACGCTCGACGAGTGGCGGCTGGCGGAGCCCTTCCCCGACCTGGTGCAGGAGGTGCTCGTCGCCCTCGACACGCCGCTGCCGGGCGACGTGCCGTCCGACCTGCGCGACGCCCTTCTCGATGCCACCGCCGGTGCGGGCGACACCGTCTCGGTGCAGACGGCCGACGAGGTGGCCGCCCAGCGGACCGCCGAGCAGACCGGCGGTCAGGACATCGTGTTCCTCGTCTTCGTGATGACCTTCGCGGCCATCGCGCTGCTCATCGCCGCCATGGTCATCACCAACACCTTCCAGGTGCTCGTCGCGCAGCGCACCCGCACCCTCGCGCTGCTGCGTTGCATCGGGGCCGGCACCGGCCAGCTCTACCGCAGCGTGCTGCTCGAGGCCGCGATCCTCGGCCTCGTCGCGTCCGTCGCGGGCATCGTGGTCGGTGCGGGGCTCGCCCAGCTGGCACTGGCCGTGGCGCCCGGCTTCGACCTCGGCGTGCCGCTGCCCGCGACCATCACGGTCACCACCCAGACGGTGCTGCTGCCGCTCGCCGTCGGCGTGGGCGTCACCGTCCTCGCGGCGATCGCACCGGCACGGTCCGCGACCCGCGTCGCACCGCTCGCCGCCCTGCGCCCGTCGGACGCGCCGACGCTGCGGGCCCGCGCGGGCCGCACGCGCCTCGTCGTCTCGATCCTGTGCCTGGTCGCCGGCTTCGCCGCCCTCGGGCTCGGCGTCTTCCTCGGCATGCGGGGCGCCACCCAGTTCGGGCTCGTCGCGGCCGTCGGCGGCGGTGCGCTGGCCTTCTTCGGCGTCGTGCTCAGCGCCGTCCTGTGGCTGCCCCGGGTCGCCGCGGGGCTCGGCAACCTGGTGTCGCGCACGGGCCCGGCGGCCCGCCTCGCTGTCGCGAACACGCTGCGCAACCCGCGCCGGACGGCGGCGACGTCCACCGCGCTGCTCATCGGCGTCACCCTGGTGACCATGATGTCGACCGGCGCGGCGAGCGCCCGCATGTCGGCCGACGCGCTGCTCGACGAGACCTTCCCGTTCGACGTGAGCGCGGTCCCGTCCGACGACCGGTACGTCCAGGACGTGCGCGACGCCGTCGCGGGGACGGACGGCGTCGGCAAGACCACGCTCGTGACCCGGGCCACCGTGACCGTCGGGGGCTCGGACACGACCGTCAACGCCGTCCAGCCAGGCGAGTTCGCCTCCGTGGTGAACGTGCCGGAGGACGCGCGGATGCTCGAGGAGGGCTTCATCCTCCTCAGCAGCGACAGCGCGGGCCTGCTGGGGGTCGGCTCGAACGACGTCACGACCGTCGAGGGCCCCAACGGCACCATCGACCTGACGGTGCTGATCACCTCGAGCCAGGCGCTCGACCACGTGATGACGGCCGCCGACTTCGCACGCATCACCGGCGAGAACACGCGGACCGAGGTGTGGGGCACGGTGACGGGGTCGGACCCGGCGGCCGTCCTCACCGCCGTCCAGAACGCGGTCGCGCAGGCCGACGGCAGCGGGTACGTCGTCGGGCCCGTGGCGCAGGCGGAGCAGTTCCGGCAGGTCGTCGACGTGATCCTCGGCATCGTGGTGGGTCTGCTCGCCGTCGCCGTGGTGATCGCGCTCATCGGGGTCACCAATACGCTGTCCCTGTCCGTCATCGAGCGCACCCGCGAGTCCGCGACCCTGCGGGCGATCGGGCTCGACCGGGGCCAGCTGCGGGCGATGCTCGCCGTCGAGGGCATGCTCATCGCCGGCGTGGGCGCGGTGCTCGGCATCGTGCTCGGCCTGATCTTCGGCTGGTCGGGCGCGGCCACCGCGCTGGCCCTCATGGGCGAGGTGCGGTACGCCGTGCCGCTGACGGACATCGCGCTGGTGCTCGGCATCTCGCTGGTGGCGGGCCTGCTGGCGTCGGTGGTCCCGGCCCGCACGGCGGTCCGCACGTCCCCGGTGGCCGCCCTCTCCGTGGAATGACGCCGAGGTAGTCACTTGGCGAGGTAGTCACCCGGCACACGCTGGGTGACTACCTCGCCCCATGACTACCTCGCCCCGTGACTACCTCGGCGTGGGGTGGCGGAGCGTCGCGCCGTACGGGCGGGACGGGTCGTGGACCGCGACGGCCAGCGTCGTGTCCGACTGGCCGTAGTACGCGAACCACTTCCCGTGGAACTGCACCAGGCCCTCGACGAACGTCACGTTCGACACCAGCCCGTTCCTGTCCTCGAACGTCTGGGGCCGCAGCCACGGCTCCTGCAGGCGCGCGAGCACCCGGGTCGGGTCGTCCGGGTCGATCGCGACCTGGCCGCACCGGTAGTCGACGTCGACGCTCCCGTCGGGGTTGATCGTGCGCGTCGCGCCGTTGGTGAGCATGACGAGCAGCCCGTTGTCGGTGAGCACCGGCGACGTGCCGATCTCGACGAGGTCGGCGTCGAACGACCCGGGCGTGGGCGAGTACATGGGCTCGGTGTCCGGGGTGCCGGGCGTCCAGTGGATCAGGTCGTCGCTCGTGGCCCAGTAGATGGCGCCCTCGCCGAAGTACATCCACCACTTCCCCTGCATCTGCACGGGGACGATCACGCCGGCCTTGGACCAGTTGTGGCCGCGCGGGTCGACGGTCGCGAAGGTGTCGAAGGACTCGAACATCGGCCCGTGCCTGGTCCAGGTGTGCAGGTCGGTCGACGTCGCGAGGCACAGCTGGGCGCTGTGCCGGTCCCAGCCGGTGTAGGTGAGGTAGAACGTGCCGTCGATGTACGCGATGCGCGGGTCCTCGCACCCGTACCGCTCGTAGTCCTCCGCCGGCGACAGGATCGGCTCGTCCTCGCGCTCGAAGTGGTACCCGTCGCGGCTCCGGGCGAGCCCGATGTGGGACACGATGTCCTCGGCGTGCGCTCGGTACAGGAGCACGACCTCGTCGTCGACCACGAGGGCCGCGGGGTTGTAGAGGTTCGCCGACTCCCAGCTGCCGCCGCGGGGGCGCAGGATCGGGTTGTGCTCGTACGGCACGAACGGCCCGAGCGGGAACGTGGCGTGGGTGAACATGCTGGTGACGTCCATGGTGGCTTTCGTTGTCGTGGTGGTCATGCGGGGTCAGCCCTTCACGGCGGAGCCGAGGTCGGAGGCGGTGAAGTACCGCTGGAACAGGATGAAGAGGATGACGACGGGGAACGCGAGCGCCGTGGCGCCCGCGAGGATCGCGCCGTTCGGGTTGGCGGTGGACTGGGCCACGTTGGAGATGTAGTTCGCGAGCGAGACGGCGAGCGGCTGCAGCGTCGCGTCCTTGGTGATGAGGAACGGCCAGAGGAACTCGTTCCACGGCCCGATGAACGTGATGAGCACGACGGTGGTCAGCGCGGGCCGCACCAGCGGGACCGCGATCGTGCGGACGATGCGCAGCTCGCTCGCGCCGTCGATCCGCGCGGCCTCGAAGATCTCTGCCGGCAGCGCGCGGAAGAACTGCGTGAAGATGAACACCGCCGTCGTGTTGATCGCGAACGGCAGGATCATGCCCAGGTAGGTGTCCCCGAGCCCGAACCCGCGGGTGACCTGCACGTACAGCGGGATCATGAGCAGCTGGAACGGCACCATCTGGACCAGCAGCATGAGCACCCACGTGGCGCCGCGGCCGCGGAAGTCGAGCCGGGCCAGCGCGTAGCCGGCGAGCAGGCCGAAGGTCACGGTGCCGAGCAGCACCCCCAGGGTGAAGATCAGCGAGTTGAGCAGCGAGCCCACCAGGTCGAGCCGCGAGTCGATCGCGGTGAAGTTGCCCAGCGTCCAGCCGGACGTCGGCAGGAGCTGGCCGGGCGTGTTGGTCGGGCTCACCTGGAACGCCCCGACGATCATGAACCAGAACGGGAAGGCGAACACCACGGCTGCCAGCGTGAGCAGCAGGTAGCGCAGCCAGGGCGGGCGTCGACGTCGCATGTCAGCGCTCCCTCGTGATGCGGTTGGCGGCGAGCGAGAGCAGTCCGACGACGACGACGAGCAGCAGGCCGATCGCCGCCGCGGTGTCCGGGTTCTGCTGCTGGATGCCGCGCTGGTAGATGAGCAGCACCGGGGTGACGGACGCGCCGTCCGGCCCGCCGCCGTTGGTGAGCAGGTAGGGCTCGGTGAACAGGTTCGCGCCCGTGATGATGGCGAGCACGAGCACGAGCACCGTGGTGGTGCGCACGCCCGGCACGGTCACGGCCCAGAACCGCTGCCACGCGTTCGCGCCGTCGGTCTCGGCGGACTCGTGCAGCTCGCGCGGCACGTTCTGCAGGGCCGCGAGGTACAGCAGGATGTAGAAGCCGAGCTGCTTCCACGTCACGTAGAGCGCGATGGTCGGCATCGCCAGCGACGAGCTGACGAGCCACGACGGGTCGGGCGCGAGCGGACCGAGGACGGTGTTGACGAGCCCGCGCGACGAGAACAGCAGCAGCCACACGCCGACGAGCGAGACGCTCGCCGTCAGGTACGGCACGTAGAACGCGACCCGGTACGCGGACGCCCACCGCACGCCCCGGTCGAGCGCCGTGGCGAGGACCATCGAGAGCACGACCGTGAGGGGCACGTTGATGACGAGGAACACCCCGATGTTGCGGAAGGCGTCCAGCACCTGCGGGTCGGTGAGCACGGCGGCGAAGTTGTCCAGGCCGACGAACGGCTTGGGCACCTCCACCCCCGGCGCGGTGAAGAAGTAGTCGTGGAAGGCGATCCAGACGGCGAACCCGAGCGGGTAGGCGAAGACCGCCACGACGAAGACGACGTAGGGCAGCGCGAGCAGCGAGCCGATCGGCTGCCTGCCCCACCACCGCCGCCGGGCGGTGCCCGACGGCGTGGTGGTCGCTGAGGTGCTCATGGCGATCAGCCCTGGACCAGCCCGTCGATCTTCTCGGCAGCCCCGCTCAGGAACTCCTCCACGGAGGTGGTGCCGAAGATGACCGCCGACGAGTAGGCGTCGCGGAAGGCCTGCCACGCCTCGACCGAGTTCGGGATGCTCGGCACGTCGCCGGTGCGCTGGTCGGCGAACACCTCGTAGGCGGGGTTGTCCGCGAAGTAGTCCGCGTAGGTCGTGGCGAGGTCGGTGCGCAGCGGCATCTGGCCGGTGGCCTCGAGCAGGGCGCCGTCGTTCTCCTCGCTGGTGGAGAACTTCAGGAACTCCCACGCGGTGCCCTGGTTCTCGCACGCGGTGAACATCGAGACGTTCTTGGAGTCGGCGAACGTCACGGGGTCGGCCTCGCCGCTCGACGTCGGCACGGGCATGAAGCCGACGTCGACGCTGTCCGCGTAGGACGCGATGGCCCACGGGCCGGCGAGCTGCATCGCGGTGGTGCCCGCCGACATGGCGTCGTCGGTCGACGCCTCCTTCGGCGCCAGGCCCTCGGAGTAGATCGTCGCCCAGAAGTCGGCGACGGCCGTGCCGTTCTCGTCGTCGAAGGTCGCCGCGCCGTCCTCGACGAGCGGCGTGCCGCCGGACTCGGCGAGGTACAGCGGGTAGAAGTCGAACCACGGCTGGAAGAACTCGTTGGTCGGCGAGGGCCAGATCGCGCTGTCCGCCGCGCCCGAGTCCACGATCTTCCGGGCACCCGCGAGGAAGTCGTCGTAGGTGGCCATGTCCGGGTTCTCCGGGTCGATGCCTGCCTTCTCGAAGACGGCCTTGTTGTACATGACCATGACGGGGTTCGACTTCCAGGGGAGCTGGTAGTAGCCGTCGTCGGTGAGGTAGGTCTGTGCGCCGTCGCCCACCCGGTCCTCGATGTAGCTCGCGCCGTCCTCGAGCTCCGACAGGTTGACGAGCCCGCCCTGGCGCACCCAGCCCGGCACCGCGGCGCTGGAGATGTTGTAGACGAGGCAGGGCGCCGTGCCGGCGGTGATCGCCGCGGTGATCGCCTCCTCCGAGGAGGACCCGGCCGGGATCTCCTGCGCGGTCACCTTCTCGTCGGGGTGGTCGGCGTTCCACGCCTCGACGACGTCCTTGCCCCAGGCCACCTCCTGCTCGTTGTTCGACAGCCAGACCGTGATCGGGCCGGTGGCGGAGGCGGCGTCGTCCCCGCCGCCTCCCCCGCCGCCCCCGGAACAGGCTGCGGTCAGGGCGACGGCGGTCAGCGTCGCGGCGACGCCGACGATCCGGTGGTGCTTCATGACAACTCCTCCTCGAGCGGGGTGGGGTGCGCCTCGGGTGCGGGGCCGGCGGTGCTGGCGCGCAGCCGAAGCACGGTGCAGTCGACCGTGACGGACTCGGCCGGCTCCCCCGCGAGGTCGGCGAGCAGCCGCTCGGCCGCCACCTTCCCCCGCCGGAACGGGTCGGACGAGACGCTGGTCAGGGCGGGGCTCAGGTGAGCCGAGAGATGGTCGTCGTCGAAGCCGGCGACGGCGAGGTCGGCCGGGACCTCCAGGCCCCGGCTGCGCGCGTACGAGTACCCGGCGATCGCCATGGTGTCGTTCGCGTAGAGGACGGCGGTCGGCCGGTCCGGCAGGCCGAGCAGCTCCGCGGTGAGGGCGCGGCCGCTGCCCGCGGTGAAGTCGCCCTCGCGCAGCAGCTCGTCGCCGCCGACGCTCTCGACGTACGCGGCGGCCCGCGCGTGCGAGTGCACGTAGTCCAGCGGGCCGGACACGTGGGCGATGCGGGTGTGGCCGAGCGCGCGCAGGTGGGCGACCAGCTCGCGCACGGGCGTGGCGTCGTCGGTGCGCACGGTGGAGAACGAGTTCTCGGCGTCGTACGCGCCGAGCAGGACGGCGGGCAGCCGGAGGTCCCGCAGGTAGGGCACGCGCCAGTCGACGCGGTGCAGGTCGAGCACGATCACGCCGTCGGCCCGGCCGCTGGCCATCGCCCGGTAGGCGCGCTCCTCGGCCGTGCGGCCCGTGACCATCTGGAGCACGAGCGCGATCTCGTGCCCGGCGAGGACGGACTCGACGCCCGAGATGAACGCGGGGAAGAAGGCGTCGGAGGCCAGGATGGCCGGGTCCCGCGAGAGCACGACGCCGACGGCGTTCGCGCGCCGGGCCGCGAGCGCCCGGGCCCGCGAGCTGGGCACCCAGTCGAGGCGCTCGGCGGCGGCGAAGATCCGCGCCTTGGTCGTCGCGGAGATGGGCCGCTTGCCGCTGTAGGCGTGCGAGACCGTCGCCTTCGTCACGCCTGCGGCGCGGGCGACGTCGTCGATCGTCGGCCTGCCCATCGTTCTCCTCTCGCGGCGCTGCTCGGTGCGTTCACGGTAAAACCGGTTTGATGAACCGGCCAACCGGTTTGACGATCGCCTCGACCACCTGCGGCTCGGCCCCCTTCCCGGCAGAATGCTGGGATGAGCGACGACGCCTTCCCCGACCCCGGGATCGACATCAAGCCCCGCTCCCGCCAGGTGACGGACGGGCTCGAGGCCACGGCCGCGCGGGGCATGCTCCGCGCCGTCGGGCTGGGGGACGACGACTTCGCGAAGCCGCAGGTGGGCGTCGCGAGCTCGTGGAACGAGATCACGCCGTGCAACCTCTCCCTCGACCGGCTGGCGAAGGCCGCGAAGGAGGGGGTGCACGCGGGCGGGGGCTACCCGCTCGAGTTCGGCACCATCTCGGTGTCCGACGGCATCTCGATGGGCCACGAGGGCATGCACTTCTCGCTCGTCTCGCGCGACGTGATCGCGGACTCGGTGGAGACGGTGGTGCAGGCCGAGCGCCTGGACGGCACGGTGCTGCTGGCCGGCTGCGACAAGTCGCTGCCCGGCATGCTCATGGCCGCGGCCCGCCTGGACCTGTCGAGCGTGTTCCTCTACGCGGGGTCGATCATGCCGGGCTGGGTGAAGCTCACGGACGGCACGGAGAAGCAGGTCACGATCATCGACGCCTTCGAGGCGGTTGGCGCGTGCGCGCGCGGGCTGATGAGCCAGGAGGACGTCGACCGCATCGAGCGGGCGATCTGCCCGGGAGAGGGCGCGTGCGGCGGCATGTACACGGCGAACACGATGGCGTCGGCGGCCGAGGCGCTGGGCATGTCGCTGCCGGGGTCGGCGGCGCCGCCGTCGGCCGACCGGCGCCGCGACGCGTGGGCGCACCGCTCGGGCGAGGCGGTCGTCGAGCTGCTGCGCCGCGGCATCACGGCGCGCGACGTCCTGACCAAGGAGGCGTTCGAGAACGCGATCGCCGTGGTCATGGCGTTCGGCGGGTCGACGAACGCGGTGCTGCACCTGCTGGCGATCGCCTACGAGGCCGAGGTGGACCTCACGCTGGAGGACTTCTCGCGGATCGCCGACCGCGTGCCGCACCTGGGCGACCTCAAGCCGTTCGGCCGGTACGTGATGAACGACGTCGACCGCATCGGCGGCGTGCCGGTGGTGATGAAGGCGCTGCTCGACGCGGGCCTGCTGCACGGCGACGCGCTGACCGTCACGGGCCGCACGGTGGCGGAGAACCTGGCCGAGATCGACCCGCCGGACCCGGACGGCA
>DATGOB010000193.1:0-3337 GCA_036010205.1 Promicromonospora sp.
CGTTCACGCCGTACGTGTTCACCGAGACGCCGAACCGCAGCTCGGCCTCGGTCTTGTCGCCCTCGGTGACGGCGACGTTGCGCATGTTGTCGCCGAACCGGACCAGCGTGAGCTCGTGCGTCGCCGCCCAGCCGGCCGCGCCGCGCACCCAGGTGCCGACCCGGCGGGTGACGGCCGGGTTCGAGACGTGCCCGACGACCGTCGTCCGTGCGACGCCGAGCCGCGTGGCGATGTACGCGTACTCGCGGTCGCCGTGCGCTGCCTGGTTGAGGTTCATGAAGTCCATGTCGATGCTGTCCCACGGCAGCTCGACGTTCGCCTGCGTGTGCAGGTGCAGCAGCGGCTTGCGCAGCGCGTCCAGGCCCGCGATCCACATCTTCGCGGGGCTGAAGGTGTGCATCCAGGTGATGACGCCGAGCACGCGGTCGTCACCGTTGGCGTCGAGCATGGCCCGGCGGATCGCTGCCGAGTCCTTGAGCACGGGCTTCCACACCACGCGGACCGGCACGTCCGACGACGCGTCCAGCGCGCGGGCGACCTCCTGGGACTGCTCCGCGACCTGGGCCAGGGTCTCCTCGCCGTAGAGGTCCTGGCTCCCGGTGAGGAACCAGACCTCGCGGTCCGCGTAGGGCTTGGTGCTCATGCCTGTCCTTCCGTGGTGGCGGGCTGCTGCCCGTAGACGTTCTGGTAGCGGTCGTAGAGGGAGTCGATGTGCTGCTGCTCGATGGGCACCGGCTCGCCGAGCTGGCGGGAGACGTGCACCGTGCGCGCCACCTCCTCGACCATCGCGGCGGCCTTGACGGCGGCCCGCGCGTCCTTGCCGATGGTGAACGGGCCGTGGTTGCGCATGAGGACAGCCGGGCTGCGGTGCCCGCTCAGGGTCTCGACGATGCCGCGGCCGATCGAGTCGTCACCGATGATCGCGAACGGCCCGACGGGCACGGGACCGCCGAACTCGTCGGCCATCATCGTCAGCACGCACGGGATCTCCTCGCCGCGCGCGGCCCAGGCCGCCGCGTACGTGGAGTGCGTGTGCACGACGCCGCCCACCTCGGGCATGTGCCGGTACACGTAGGCGTGCGCCGCGGTGTCCGACGACGGCGCGCGGGTGCCGTCCACGAGCGTGCCGTCGAGGTCGCAGACGACCATGTCGGCGGGCGTCAGGTCGTCGTAGGAGACGCCGGACGGCTTGATGACGAAGAGGTCGGCGCTGCCGTCGGGCACGTCGGTGTTCGGCACGCGCTGCGACACGTTGCCGGCCGTCCACACCACCAGGCCCCACCGGGGCAGCTCCGCGTGCAGGTCGCTCACGACGGCGCGGACCCGCGCCACCTCCTCCTGCACGGCCGCGGGGTAGTCGGTCAGGGTGGTGCTCATCAGCTCTCCTGCGTCGTGGTTCGTGCGGTGGTCTCCCGCGGGGCGAGCGCCCCGACGGCGGCGCGCTCGACGGCCAGGCCGGCGTCGTAGCGCTCGAGGAACGCGGCGTAGCCCGCCGCGTCGGCCGGGTCGGGCTCGACGACGTCGAGCTCGGCGGCGGCGAACACCTCGGCCCCCAGCCAGGTGCCCAGGTCGGGCACGTCGCCCCGGGCGGCGGCCGCGCGGTAGGCGGCCAGCACGGCGATGCCCCAGGCGCCGCCCTCACCCGCGGTCCGGCCGACGGCGACCGGCGCGCCGAGCGCCGCCGCGAGGAGCCGCTGGGCCACCCCCTCGGTCCGGAACAGGCCACCGTGCGCGAACATCGCGTCGAGCCCCACCTGCTCCTGCTCGAGCACCCGCATGCCGAGGCTCAGGGTGCCGAACGCGCTGTACACCTGGGTGCGCGCGAAGTTGGCGAGCGTGAGCCGGCTGTCGGGCGTGCGGGTGAACAGCGGGCGCCCGGCCTCCAGGCCGGTGATCGGCTCGCCGGACAGGTAGTTGTAGGCGAGCAGACCGCCGCCGTCGGCGTCGCCGTCCAGGGCCGACCGCAGGAAGGCCTCGAAGACGGTCTCCGGGTCTGCGGGCGCCCCGAGCGCGGCGGCGAGCTGGCCGAACAGGTCGGCCCACGCGGCGAGCTCGCTGGCCCCGTTGTTGCAGTGCACCATCGCCACGAGGTCGCCGGCCGGGGTGGTGACCAGGTCGATCTCCTCGTGCACCCGCTCCAGCGGCCGCTCGAGCACGACCATGGCGAAGATGCTCGTGCCCGCGCTCACGTTGCCCGTGCGCGGCGCCACCGAGTTCGTCGCGACCATGCCCGTGCCGGCGTCGCCCTCGGGCGGGCACAGCGGGGCGCCCGGCCGCAGCGTCCCGCTCGGGTCGAGCAGCGCGGCGCCCTCGGGCGTGAGGGTCCCGGCGTCGGCTCCCGCGGGCAGGACGGCGGGGAGCAGGTCGGCGAGCGGCGGCACGCGGCCGGCAGCACGCTCGTCGAACGCGGCGAGCATCGTGCGGTCGTAGCCGCCGGTCGCGACGTCGACGGGGAACATGCCCGAGGCGTCGCCCACGCCGAGCACCTGGCGGCCGGTCAGCCGCCAGTGCACGTAGCCGGCGAGGGTGGTGAGGTGGTGCACCCGGGCGACGTGCGGCTCGTCGTCCAGCACCGCCTGGTAGAGGTGCGCGACCGACCAGCGCAGCGGGATGTTGTGGCCGAGCAGCTCGGTCAGCTCGCGGGCCGCGCGCTCGGTGCTGGTGTTGCGCCACGTGCGGAAGGGGACGAGCAGCTCACCGGCCTCGTCGAACGCGAGGTAGCCGTGCATCATCGCCGAGACGCCGAGGGCGCCGACGGTGGTGGGCCGCACGCCGTACCGGGTCTCGACGTCGGACAGGAGCGCGGCGACCGCCTCCTGCAGACCCGTCCAGACCGCCTCGAGCGAGTAGGTCCACACGCCGTCGACGAGCTGGTTCTCCCAGTCGTGGCTGCCGCTCGCGAGCGGCACGTTGTCGGGGCCCACGAGGCACGCCTTGATCCGGGTCGAGCCGAGCTCGATGCCGAGGGCGGTGCGTCCCTGCTCGATCGCCGCGGCGATGCCCGGGTCCGTCGTCTGCGCGGTCACCTGTGCGCCGCCGTCCTGCCGCTCCGCCATCGTCGGCCGCTCCGTCCTGCCCGCGCCGTCACGGGCCGTCGTTCCTGAGGTTCTTGCTCACGATCCGCTGGATGTTAGCGCTCACACGATACCTGACCCGTGGCTGGTCGCGACGGCCGGCTCCGAGAACGACCTGCGGGACGGGATCCGGTCGGATCGCGTCCCGCAGGTCGTTCTCGAGGTGGACCGGCCGCTCAGCCGTCGACCGTGAAGCCCTGGTCCGTTCCGTAGGCGACGTTCTCCTCCTGCCAGGCGGCCAGACCGTCCAGCAGCGAGCTGCG
>DATGOB010000194.1:0-5631 GCA_036010205.1 Promicromonospora sp.
GCGTTCGCCGTGGAGGTCCAGCCGGCGGCGGTACGGGTCCGGTGAGACGTGCGGGGGGCAGGTCAGCACACACGAGAGACGGGAGTCCGGGGATGGGCAGGAAGAAGAGCCAGGAGCGACCCGCGAAGCGGGGCGGGGTCAAGGGGCTGATCACGGCCGCGGCGGTCGCGCTGACCGTCGCGGCCGTGATCAAGGAGCTGCGCACCCCGGCGGCGGAGCGCACGTGGCACGGCACGGTCGCGTCAGTGGTTCCCTACGAGTTCCGGCCGCCGACCCTGGAGCGGGCCCGCGAGCGGCTGTGGGACCCCGACGCCGATCGCGTGATCGGCCCGCGGGTGTTCGGCGTGGGCTGGACCGTGAACGCCGGGAAGGTGGTGGCGATGGCACGGTCGCGGCTCGGGATCTGACCCGCGCGTGACCGCCCCGTCGCCCAGGTCGGCGACGAACGACGCGACCCAGGCGAGCGACGAGTTCCAGTTGATCGTGATCTCGTTGACCGCCCACGCGCGGATGTCGTCGACGTAGCACCACTGCGGCAGGCACCCCTCGAGCCACGCGCCCGACACCGGGTCCTCGAGGCCCGAGTTCGGCCCGCCGGCCACCGTCCCGCGGGGCGGGGCCGGCAGGGCCGGGTCGAGGCTGTGCGCGTACCAGCGGCTGTGCTGGTTCTGCGCGTACACGGTGCCGTACCCGGTCACGTACGACGTGCCGAGCACGTTGCGCCCGAGGAGGTAGTCGAGCCCCTCGACGACGGACCGGGCGTAGGCCGGGTCGCCCGTGAGGTCGAACGCCGTGGCGATGACGACCTGGTTGTTCAGCATCGAGCTGTTCGAGCCCCACGGGTACAGCCCGTCGGCCGGGGTGTAGGTCTGCCCGAACGCCTCGGCGCGCTGCTGCGCGACCAGGTGGTCGGCGGCCTCGACGACCGACCGGCGCACCAGGGGCCGGCCCGGCAGCCGGGAGGGCACCGTCGCCAGGTCGAGGCGGCCCAGCGCGGCGACGGAACCCCAGTAGAAGCCGTCGGTGAACACGTCGGCGCGGTGCAGCGGGCTGCGCAGCACGTCGGTGCGGAACCGCTTCTCGCCGGTCGTCAGGTACAGCTCGGCGGCCGCCCAGTAGAACTCGTCGCTCACCTCGTCGTCGGCGTACGGGCCGCCGCCGGACTCCCCGTCCTCGCGCGGCGCGAAGAGGTCGGGGTGCGTCTGCGCGGCGTCGTAGGCCGTGCGCGCCGCGGTCAGCAGGTCGTCCGCGAAGGCCGGGTCGAGGTCCGCCCACAGCCGGGCGCCCGTCGCGGCGACGGCGGCGAGGTTGAGGGTCGCGGCGGTCGACGGGCGGTGCAGGGCGCGCGGCTGCGGGTCGGCCGACGGCAGCAGCGGCAGGCCGGTCCACGCGACGTCGTGCACCTTGTGGTGGGCCATGCCCGCGAGCGGCTCCCCGGCGGGCACCTGCATGGCCAGCATGAACTCGAGGTTCCAGCGCGCCTCGTCGAGGACGTCGGGCACGCCGTTGCCGCGCTCGGGCACGTGCAGCGTCGAGTCGCCCAGCGCGCCGTCGTCGACGACCCGGGCGTGCAGCGTGCGCTCGTAGGCCGACAGGAGCTGGTGGGTGGCGATGCCGCCGTTGACGACGTACTTGCCGTGGTCGCCCGCGTCGTACCAGCCGCCCGTGACGTCGAGCGTGTAGTCGCAGGTCCAGTCATCCATCCAGGGCTTGGGCTCCTGGCAGGGCACGGCCTGGTCGCCCTGGTTGGGCGCGACGCCGACGTGGCCGGCCGGGCGCGCGTACTCCTGGCCTGCGACGTCGCCGTCGATCGCGACACCCGAGCGGTTCGTGTAGAAGAACCGCATCGCGTCGGTGCGCAGGTCCTGGTAGACGTCCGCGGCGACGTCGAACGGGTGGCTCGTGACGCCGCCCGTCGTCAGACGTGCGCCGCGCGCGGTGCCCCGGTACCGCGAGAAGTCGACGGTGTGGACGTTCTCCCCGGACGTGGGGTCGGTGCCGCGCGGGGTCGTCCTGCCCGTGGCGAGCACGGCGCCGTCCGCGGCCTCGAGCCGCCACGGCTGGGGCTTCGTCGCCGCGGTGACCACCGTGGCGTGCTTGGGGCCGCGGGGGAGGTAGCCGGCCTGGTTGACCTTGACCGCGGGGCCGGTGTCGGGCACGTACCGGTACGGCGGGCCGACGAGGCTGACGTCGTCGAGGCAGACCGTCGCGGCGCCCTGGCCGCCGAGGTGGAGCTGCACGGTGTTGTTCACGGGCAGCTCGCCCTCCGGCGCGGTGAACGAGAACGACACGGTCCGCGGCGTCGTGCCGATCGACGCGCCCGTGGACAGGTACGCCGCACCGCCGTCCGTGGGCTGGACCCGGGGCCGCAGCTCGAACGTGCGGTCCGCGTGGGCGGTGAGCGTCAGCGTGTACCGCCCGCCCGACCGCAGCGCCAGGTCGTTCTGCCCGACGATCGCGTTCCACGGGTCGGCCACGTCCGGTACGTCGACGCACAGCTCGCCGGTCGAGACGTCCGGCGTCATGCCGGCGTTGCTCCACCAGGGCTTGTGGGTCTCGTCGAAGGTGCCGTTGAGGAGGAGCTCCTGGTCCTCCGGGGGGTGCTGGGCGGTGTGTGCGGGCACCGCCGCGACGGGCAGGGCGCCCGCCGCGAGGAGCAGCACGAGCAGCGGCGCACCGGTGCGCCACGGGTTGCGGACCACGTCGTCCTCTTTCCTGCCGCCGGGTCGACGGCTGTCTTGTGCGGTTCTGCTACGCCGTGACGGCGAGCGTCTCGGCGAGCACGGGCCTGCGGAACGTGCCCGTGCGGACCCAGCTCTCGACCTCGTCGACCGCGGCGTCGCCGAGGCGGCGCAGCTCGCCGCCGGTCGAGCCGGCGACGTGCGGGGTGAGGACGACGTCCGGGTGGTCGTACAGGGGCGAGCCGGCCGGGAGCACCTCCGGCTCGGTGACGTCGAGCACGGCGCGCAGGCGGCCGGCCACGACGGCGTCGGTGAGCGCGGCGGTGTCGACGAGCGCGCCGCGGGCGGTGTTGACCAGCACGGCGCCGGGCCGCATGAGCGCGAGCCTGCGGGCGTCGGCCAGGTGGTGCGTCTCGGGCAGGTCGGGCGCGTGCAGCGTCACGACGTCGCTCGCGGCGAAGAGCTCGTCCAGCCCGACCCGGCGGGCGCCGAGCGCGCGGGCGCCGGCGTCGTCGACGTACGGGTCGTGCAGCAGCAGGTCGAGGTCGAACGCGGCCAGGTGCGCGAGCACCCGGCGCCCGATGCGGGAGGCGCCCACGACACCGACCGTGCGCCGGTAGTTGCCGGCGGCCGGGAAGCGCTCGTTCCAGTCCGCCGCGGTGCGCTCGGCGCGGTAGGCGGCGCGCATCGCGTCGACCTGCTTGTTGGCGAGCAGGATCTGCGCGACGGTGTACTCCGCGACGGGCACGGCGTTCGCGTCCGCGGCGGAGCTGACGGCGATGCCGGATGCCCAGAACTCGTCGGGCAGATGGTTCTTCACCGTGCCCGCGGCGTGCACCACGGCCTGGAGCCGGTCGGTGACGCCGCGCCCGGGCACGATGGGCGGGCAGCCCCACCCCGTGACGAGCACGTCGGTGGTGCGCAGCAGGTCGCGCGCCGCCGGGTCCGCGAGGTCGGCGACGACCTCGGTGCGGACCTCGCCGAGCGTCGCGAGCCGCCGCTCGGCGGCGTCGTCGAACAGCATCGGCCGCAGGCCGGGCCGCATGGCGAACGAGATCGTCCGCGGTGTGGGTCGGGACACGGCTGCCATCCTCGTCGTCGGGGTCGTCCCGAGCATCATGCGCACCGTCCGGCGCGCACGGCGGTCGTGCCCCCCGCAAGCGATCACAAGCGATCGTCCGAGCGCTCGTCCGACCGTCTCCGGGGCGGCGCGGTCGAGCGGCGGGCGACGAGCCGTGGCACCAGTCGGACGCGCTGCGTGGCGGCCCGGCGGCCCGCGACCATGCGGTGCGCGGCGACCGAGACGGCGAGCCGGCCGACGTCCTGCTTCGGCGGCGCGACGGCGGTCAGCGGCACGGAGCCGAGCGACGCGAGCACGTCGTCGTAGGCCACGATCGACAGGTCCTCGGGCACGCGCGTGCCGCGCTCCAGCGCGAGGCCGAGCAGCGCGACGGCGTCGTCGTCGGAGTGCACCACGACGGCGGTGGTGCCGGTGGCGAGGCAGTCGTCGAGGATCGACTCCAGGGCGGCGTTGCGCCCCGACAGGTCGTGCTCCTCGACGAGGAACCGCACGGGCGGGAAGGGGGCCCGGAGCTTCCTGTGCGCGGCGATCGTGCGCTCGAACCCGGCCACGAGGTGCACCGACGTCGGCGTGCTCGAGCGCACGGCCAGCGCCACCCGCTCGTGTCCCTCGCGGGCGAGGTGGTCGAGCGCCACCTGGACGCCGGCCTCGTGCTCGGAGCGCACGTAGTCGACGGGCAGCACGTCGCACTGGCGCTCGACGAGCACCACGGGCTTGTCGAAGGACGAGAACCACGCGGGCAGACGCTCGTCCGCCGGCCGCGCCGTGGCGATGAGCAGGCCGTCCACGCGGGCCCGGCGCAGGCGCTCGACGATGCGGCTCTCCTCGGACTCGTCGTAGTACGACGTCGCGAGCACGAGCCGGACGCCCGCCTCGCGCGCGGCCTGCCGTGCCCCGGCGAGGATCTCCTGGAAGTACCCGTGCCCCGACGGCACGACGACGCCGAGCACGCCGCGCCGGTCGCCGTCGTCCTCCGCCGTGGGGACGAGCACGCCGCCGCCGTGCACGCGCTGCAGCTTGCCCTCCCGCGCGAGGGCCGCGACGTCGCGGCGCGCGGTGACCAGCGAGACGTTGAACCGCTCGGCGATCTCGACCACGCGCACGGACCCGTGCAGCCGCAGCTCGGTGAGGATGGCGGAGCGGCGGCGGACGACCAGCTCCCGTTCGCTCGCGGTCATGTGGCCTCCTCGCGCTCCACCGGACGTCGGCCACTGTGCCGTCTGCCGGGCGGTCGTGCGGGCCGCGGCGAGCGAACCGATCATAAGCGATCACCTTCGGTGGACGCCCGGGGGAGCCGCCGTGAGGATCAGGTCATGACGACGCCCTGGCCCGCCGCGTGGGGACCCGCCCCCGCACCCGACGACCGCACGAGCCCGCTGACCGGGTACACCCGCGAGCACTGGGTGGCCGCGGCCGACGGCCTGCTGCACGCGGCGGCCCGGTACGCCTCGCCGGGCGGCGCACGGATCCCGCTGCCCGGACCGCCGTCCTGGAACGGCCCGGACTGCGACGGTCTCGAGGGCTACGCCCGCACGTTCCTGCTGCTGGGCTGGCGGCTGTCCGGCACGGGCGAGGCCGACGAGGAGCTCGTGGAGCGGTACACGGCGGGCCTCGTGGCGGGCACCGACCCGGGGCATCCCGAGGCGTGGCCGCGCATCACGCTCGAGGACAAGCAGACCGTCGTGGAGGCCGCGTCGGTCGCGCTCGCGCTGCACGAGACGCGCGCCTGGATCTGGGACCGGCTGACCGACGGGGAGCGCGACCGGGTGATCGACTGGCTGCTCGGCGTGTTCGCCGTGCCGGTGCCGGACAACAACTGGCACTGGTTCCGGGTCGTCGTCGCGACGTTCGCGGAGTCGGCCGGGTACC
>DATGOB010000195.1:0-4044 GCA_036010205.1 Promicromonospora sp.
CCGCGCGCCGGCTCGTGCGCCGCGGCCGCTCCCGGGTCATCCCGTAGGCCGCCACCCAGGCAGGCGCGCCGAGGTCACGGGGCAGCGCGTCGGGCCGTACCCGGTGCTCGCGCGCCCAGCGGCGCACATCGCCCCGGTCCAGGCCCTGCCGCACGAGGATGTCGGGCAGCCCGCGCCCCGGTCCGGTGAAGACTGCGGCGGCGAACCGCTGGTAGTCGCGCTGCTGCCCGGTGGGCAGCAGCGGCTCGGTGCGCCGGTCGAGCACGAGCAGCCCGGCGTCGACGCTCGGCCGGGGGCGGAACGCGGCAGCCGGGACGCGGCGGTCGAGCCGCGGGGCGAACCACGGCCACCACTGGGCCGTCAGCAGGGTCGCGCCGCCCACGGCGGCGCGCTTGCGCGCGACCTCCCACTGCACCACGAGGACGGCGCGCTGCCAGCCGGGCAGCGCGAACAGACGGCGCAGCACGGGGGTCGTGAGGTGGAAGGGCACGTTGCAGACGAGGTCGTAGGCCTCGCACGGCGGCGCGTGCCGCAGGATGTCGCCCCGCGTCACCGTGACGTTGCCGGGCACGACCCGGCGCAGCCGCTCGGCGGAGCGTTCGTCGATCTCGACGGCCTCGACGGGACGGCCCAGCCGGGCCAGGGGGACGGTCACGGCGCCGCGGCCCGCCGCCCACTCGACGAGCGGGCGGGGCGTGTCGGGGACGAGGTCGACCACGCGGTCGATCACCTGCTGGTCGACCAGCAGGTTCTGGCCCAGCTCGTGGGCGCCGCCGGCGGGCGTTCGGGAGGAACGGGTGCGTGTCATCGTGTGCTCCGGGATTCGTCGGACAGGAATCCGGGCAGCACGAACGCGCCGCCCGGCGGATGCCGGCGGCGCGGAGCACGCGCTGGGTGTGTGGTGTGCGTTCCGCGCCGCTAGCGGGCGGAACGCTCCCTGATCATGGCGTTCATACGGGGGTGACCCTAGGGGGCGCCCGCGCGCGGCGGCCAGGCTTTTTTCGAGCCCGGCCGCCGCGCGCCGGTCCTACTCCGTGCGCAGGCCCTCCGGCCGCGTCAGCCGCCACAGCAGCGGCAGCCCGGCCGCCGTCGTCAGCAGCACCACGGCCGCGGCGACGCCCGACGTCGTGCCGACGCCCACCCAGTCGAACGTGAGCGGGGCCTCGACCGCCGCCTGCAGACCGAGCGCGAGCACGCTGCCCGTGACGACCGCGAGGGCGAGGCCCAGCACGACGGGCACCGCGACCTGCACGAGCACCGACCCGCTCAGGGTGCGGCGCCGCGTGCCGACCGCGACCAGCGCGGCCAGCAGCCTGCGGCGCTCGCGGAGCTGCTCGAGCACGTTGACCAGCAGGCTCGCGCCCACCAGGACGAGGAGCGCCACGGTGCCGACGAGCAGCACCTGCCGCATCGTGACGAGCGCGGAGGCGATGCCCTGCTGCGCGATCGACGACGCGTAGGCGCGCGGGTCGACCTGCGCGGCCGCCGTCCGCAGGTGATCGAGCGCGTCGGGCACGGCGGGGTCGAGCGCGGCGTACGCCGTCACGGCGACGACGTCGGGCCGCAGGCCGCTCAGGGCCCCCGGCGTGAGCAGGATCCGCGGGGGACCGCCACCGCTGAGGACGGCGACGCCGCCCTGGCTCGGCGCCACGGGCCGCGCGGAGTCCGGCAGCGTCCACCGGGTCCCGTCGCCCAGGGCCCAGGTACTGCCGGCGGGCGGGGCGACGGCGCCGTCGGGCACGACGACGAAGACGTCGCCGTCGGTGCACGCGTCCACCTGCGCCTCCTGGGCCAGCACGGTGCACGGGCCGGACTCGACGACGACGTCGGGCGCGCCGCCGGTGGGCTCGGCCCCGATCGAGGTCAGCGCGTCGACCCGGGTCACGCCGGGCGCCGCGGCGAGCGCACCCGTCCAGGTGCCCGCGACGTCGGCGCCCGTCTGCTCGTCGGGGAAGATGTCGAGCACGCTCGCCTGGTAGGTCCGCGTGTCCGCTGCCGACCCCGCAGTCAGGGCACCGATCGCTCCGACCAGCCCCTGCAGGGCGATCAGCCCCGCGACCGAGACGGCGACGCCGGACACGGCACGCACGGCGGTGCCGCTGTCGAGCTGCAGGCGGCGCACCGCGAGGTCCCACGCCACGGGGCCGTTGCCCAGCCGGTGCACCGTGGCCTCCACGAGCCACGGCAGGACCAGCGCGACACCGGTCAGCAGCAGGATCAGGCCCGTGGTGATCGAGACCTGTGTGCCGACGGCGGTGTCGAGCCCGGTGACCAGCGGGTGCAGCAGCGCGAGGCCGGCCAGCGGGAACACCAGCCGCCACCACAGCCGCCGCCTGCGTGCGCCGCTGCGCCGGACGACGCCGAGCGGCTCCACCACGACCTGCCGCAGCGCGGAGAGCGTGACCAGCACCGTCGTCAGCGGCACGAGCACCACCACGAGGACGACGAGCGCGGGCGACGGGCGCACGTCGGCGGGGAAGAAGCTGAGGGCGCCGGGCACGAGCGTCCCGGCGACGCGGCTCACCAGCAGCCAGAGGAGCGCGCCGACGCCGAGGCCGAGCACCGCACCCGTGAGCGTCTCACCGGCCGCGACCCGGCGCGTCGTCCGGGCGTCGGCACCGACGAGCCGCAGCGCGGCCAGGCGCCGGTCCCGTGCCTCGCTGCCGAACCGCACCGCCGTGGCGACGAAGATGCCGACGGGCAGCAGGAGCACCACGATGCCGACGAGCGCCAGCAGCACCATGACGGGGCTCGTGCCCTCGTCGGGCTCCTGGTCACCGCCGAACGAGCTGATCCGGACGGCGGTCTCGTCCGTGAGCCGGTCGGTGCCGAGGTAGAAGGTGAGCTCGCCCGGCCCGGTGAGGCCCTCCGGGCCGATGGTGCCGACGGTCACGTCGCCCCAGCGCCCGCGCAGCGCCGCGCCGTCGGGCGACGCGAGCAGACGCTCCAGCGCGGGGGAGAGCACGACCTCGCCCGGCGCGAGCTGCCGGTCGACGCCGGGCGGCAGCGGCGCGTCCGGCGACTCGGGCTGCAGCAGCCTGCCCTCGATCGCCTCGCCCCGGTGCATCGAGCGCACCGGCGTCGTGAGCAGCGTGGGCGTGCCCGGCTCGATCACCTGGTCGCTGTCCACCCACCGTGCGGCCGCGCGGTCGGCACGGGCGTCGAGGACGGCCGGCGCGGACGCGGCGACCAGCAGCATCGCCACGCCCAGCCCGACGCCGAGGGAGATCAGCGCGAGCCGGACCCATCCCGAGCGCCCGCCGCTGACGCCGAGGCGCACGCCGAGGGCCAGGTCCGCGACCCACCCCGTCATCGTGCGTACTCCACGGTCCGCACGCGGCCGTCGCGCACCACGGCCTCGCGGTCCGAGTAGGCGGCGACACGCGCCTCGTGCGTCACGAGCACGACGGCGGCACCGGTCTCGCGCGCGGCCGCGACGAAGAGCTGCATGACGCGCTCGCCGTTGAGGGAGTCCAGCGCGCCGGTCGGCTCGTCGGCGAAGACGACGCGGGGCCGGGTCGCGAGCGCGCGGGCGACCGCGACACGCTGCCCCTGCCCGCCCGAGACCTGGCCGGGACGCTTGCCCGCCACGTCGAGCACCTCGAGACGCTCGAGCCAGGCCGAGGCGCTGCGGTGCGCGGCGCGCCGGCTCGCGCCGTTGAGCCGCAGGGGCAGCGCGACGTTCTCCAGGCACGTGAGCTCGGGCACGAGCTGGCCGAACTGGAACACGAACCCGAGCTCCGAGCGGCGCAGCGCGCTGCGCTCGCTGTCGTGCATGGCGGTCAGGTCGCGTCCGGCGTAGGTGACGCGGCCGGCGTCGGGGTGCAGGATGCCGCCGAGGCAGTGCAGCAGCGTGGACTTGCCGGACCCGGACGGGCCCATGAGCGCGAGCACCTCGCCCGCGTGGACGGCGACGGACGCGTCCTCGAGCGCCGTCGTGGCGCCGAACGAGAGCCGGAGGTGCTCGGCGACGAGCAGAGGTTCGGTGGGCACGGGGGTCTCCTGGGTCGGGGGCGGCGGCGGGGTGTGTGCGGCCGGGTTCAT
>DATGOB010000196.1:0-3445 GCA_036010205.1 Promicromonospora sp.
TACCAGGAGGAGTTCGCCGCCTACGGCCTGCAGATCGGCCAGATCCTGCTCACCGCCGAGGACACCGTGCGCCGCTCGCGCTACCGCAACGCGCAGCGGTCGCTCGAGCGCCTGCTCGCGCTCGGCGTCGTGCCGCTCATCAACGAGAACGACGCCGTGACCACGGACGAGCTGAAGTTCGGCGACAACGACCGCCTCGCCGCGCTCGTGTCCCACCTCGTGCGCGCCGACGCCCTCGTGCTGCTCACCGACGTCGACGGCCTGCACGACGCGCCGCCGTCGCGCCCGGGCGCCCGCCGCATCCCGCTCGTCACCGACCTCGAGGACGTCGCGGGCGTCGAGGTCACCGCGCGCGGCAGCTCGGTAGGCACCGGCGGCATGGTCACCAAGCTGGAGTCGGTGCGGATCGCGACCGGCGCGGGCGTGCCCGCCGTCCTCACCCGCGCGGCCAACGCGGCCGACGCGCTCGCGGGCGGCGACGTCGGCACCTTCTTCGCGGCGACCGGCCCCCGCACGTCGGCCCGCAGGCTGTGGATCGCGCACGCCGCGCGCACCGAGGGCCGTCTCCACGTGGACGACGGCGCCGCCCGCGCCGTGCTCGGCGGGCGGGCCTCCCTGCTGCCCGCCGGGGTCACGCGGGTCGAGGGCGACTTCGACGCCGGCGACCCGGTCGAGCTCGTCGCGCCCGACGGCACCGTGTTCGCGCGCGGCCTGGTCGCCTTCGACGCGAGCGACCTGCCCGCGCTGCTCGGCCGGTCCACGTACGCGCTGCGCGACGAGCTCGGCGAGGGGTACGACCGGGTCGTCGTGCACCGCGACGACCTGGTGCTGGACCGCTGACCTGTCCGCACCACGGATCGGCCTCGGCATCCCGGCGCGGGCGACGTACGCTCGACGCATGACGACAACGAGCCACGAGGCGACCCTGACCGGAGGCGAGACCACCGGGGCGGTGGAGCCGCCGCAGGGCACCGACGTGACCGCAGCGGTGCACGACGTCGCCCGCCGCGCCAAGGTCGCCTCGCGCGCCCTGGCCACCGCGACCCGCGCGACCAAGGACGCCGCCCTGCGCGCCGTCGCCGACGCCCTCGTGACGCACGCCGACGCGATCGTCGCCGCCAACGCCGAGGACCTCGACCGGGGCCGCGCGAACGGCATGACCGACGGCCTCCTCGACCGGCTCGCGCTCACCGTGCAGCGGATCGCGTCGATCGCGGACGCGCTGCGCGACGTCGCAGGGCTGCCCGACCCGGTCGGCGAGGTCGTGCGCGGCCAGACCCTGCCCAACGGCCTGCGGCTGCGCCAGGTGCGCGTGCCCATGGGCGTCGTCGGCATGATCTACGAGGCCCGGCCCAACGTGACCGTCGACGCGGCGGGCCTCGCTCTCAAGTCCGGCAACGCGGTGATCCTGCGCGGGGGCAGCGCCGCGGCGTCGTCGAACGCCGTCATCGTGTCGGTGATGCGCGGTGCGCTCGAGGCGAGCGGGCTGCCCGGCGACCTCGTGCAGTCCATCGACGCCCACGGCCGCGCGGGCGGCGTCGCGCTCATGCGGGCCCGCGGCCTCGTGGACGTGCTCATCCCGCGCGGTGGGGCGGACCTCATCCAGACCGTCGTGCGCGAGTCGCTCGTCCCCGTCATCGAGACCGGCGTCGGCAACGTGCACGTCTACGTGGACGCGACGGCCGACGTCGACATGGCCGTCGCCATCGTCATGAACGCGAAGACCCAGCGCGTGGGCGTGTGCAACGCCGCGGAGACGCTCCTCGTGCACGAGGACGCCGCACCGGCGTTCCTGCCCGTGGCGCTCGCGGCGCTCGCCGACGCCGGCGTGGTGCTGCACGGCGACCCCGCCGCCCTGTCCTACGCGCCGACCGGTGCCACCGCGCTGCCCGCGACGGACGAGGACTGGGCGACCGAGTACCTGGCGCTCGAGCTCGGCGTGCGCGTCGTGCCGTCGCTGGACGAGGCGATCGAGCACATCCGCACCTGGTCCTCCGGGCACACCGAGGCGATCGTCACGCGCGACATCGCGGCGGCGGACCGCTTCGTGGCCGAGGTGGACTCCGCCGCGGTCATGGTGAACGCCTCGACCCGGTTCACCGACGGCGGCGAGCTCGGCCTCGGTGCCGAGATCGGGATCTCCACGCAGAAGCTGCACGCGCGCGGCCCCATGGGCCTGACCGAGCTGACCACGACCAAGTGGGTGGTGACGGGCGACGGGCACGTGAAGCCGTGACGTGCACGGGGCCCGGAGCGTCCGTGAGAGACTAAAGCGCACCTGAGCACGTCCGACTGGGAGGAACACCCGTGCTGCACACCGCCGTCCTGGCCGCTGAGGCCGCCTCGGAGCACGCCGGCGAGTCGATCTCGCCCATCGCGCTCGGCCTGATCGCCTTCGGCTCGCTCGTGGCCGCTCTGATCGTCACGTACGCGTTCCGCAACGTCGGCAACCGCCACTGAGCCCGCCCGCCGCATGAGTGCTCCCGCCGGGACCCGGCCCCGCATCGGAGTGATGGGCGGTACGTTCGACCCCATCCACCACGGCCACCTCGTGGCCGCGAGCGAGGCGGCAGCGCACCTGGGGCTCGACGAGGTCGTCTTCGTCCCCACCGGGAGGCCCGGGTTCAAGCAGCACCAGCGGGTCACCCCGGCCGAGCACCGGTACCTCATGACGGTGATCGCCACGGCCTCCAACCCGCGCTTCACCGTGAGCCGCGTCGACATCGACCGCGAGGGCCTCACCTACACGGTGGACACGCTCAGGGACCTGCGTGCGCAGCGCCCTGACGCGGACCTCTTCTTCATCTCGGGTGCCGACGCCATCCAGCAGATTCTTCGGTGGAAGGATGCCGACAAGCTGTGGGACATGGCACACTTCGTCGCTGTCACACGGCCAGGGCACCTGCTCTCCGTGGACGGGCTGCCTCGGGACGGTGTGACGACGCTCGAGGTTCCTGCGCTCGCCATCTCCTCGTCGGACTGCCGCAGGCGGGCCGAGGAGGGGTTGCCGGTCTGGTATCTGGTGCCTGACGGCGTGGTCCAGTACATCGCCAAGCACGGACTGTATCGAGGTCTTCACGATGAGTGACAACAAGGGTCGTCCCATGACGCGCCGCGAGATCCGCGAGCGGGAGGCAGCCGCGGCCGCGGCCGCGGCGGCTGCCGCGGGCGGCGGCGGCTACCCGCCGCAGGGCGGGCAGCCGCAGCAGGCTCCGCACCGCGGCGCGCCCGACGCCGGCTGGTCGCCGCAGAACCCGCCGGTCGCGCGCCCGCCGCAGGCCACGGGTGGCTCGCGCGGCGTCGACGCGACGGGACGCCTCACGCCCGTGCAGCAGCCGGGCGGCAACACCCCGCCCTCGCCCTTCGGCCCCGGTGGTGCGCCCGCCCCCGGCGGCGGCCCCGCGCAGGGTGGGCCGGGCAGCCGGCCCGCACCCGGCGGCCCGGC
>DATGOB010000197.1:0-4198 GCA_036010205.1 Promicromonospora sp.
CCGCGTCGCGGCGCCGAGGGCGACGGACGGCGCGTGCCGACCGTTGACGCGGACAGGGGCCGACGGATGAGGCGGCGGAGCCGTTGCATCAGGGCCATACCTCGACCCTACAGTTTTCCACCCCTGCTCACTGGGCCGACGTTGTCGAGAAAGTCCGTTTGTGGACTCTCCACAACCCGGGCTCGTATGCTGCGCGGGTGCCAGCTACACGACGGGCCGCGCCCTCCGACTCCCCCACGCCCGACGAGGGGGACGCCCCGGCCGTCGCTCCGGACCCGGGCCCCGGGACCGACCCCGCCGGTTTCCCCATGAACCTGCAGCGTGTGCGCGAGGCCAGCGGCCTGCTCACCGCCGCGGCCATGCGTCGGCTCGACGAGGACCTGACGTGGTACCGCGAGCTGCCCGCGGAGGACCGCTCGTACGTCGGCCTGGTCGCCCAGGCGGGCATCAACGCCTTCACATCCTGGTTCACCGACCCCGAGCGGCCGCCGCACGGCGTCAGCGAGATCTTCGCGGCGGCGCCCACCGAGCTCACGCGGTCCATCTCCCTGCAGCACACGCTGCAGCTCGTGCGCATCGTCGTCGACGTCGTCGAGACGCACTCCGACCGCATCGCCGCGCCGGGCGGCGAGCGGGACCTGCGCGAGGCCGTGCTCCGCTACTCCCGCGAGGTCGCCTTCTCGGCCGCGGAGGTCTATGCCCGCGCCGCCGAGTGGCGCGGCGCGTGGGACGCGCGGCTCGAGGCCCTCGTCGTCGACGCCCTCGTGCGCGGCGACGGCGACGACTCCCTGCGCTCGCGCATCTCCGCCCTCGGCTGGAGCGGTCGCGGCAACGCGCTCGTCGTCGTGGGCCACGCCACCCCCGAGCTGGACGAGATCCGCACAGCCGAGATCCGCCGCGTGGCACGACGCGCCGCCGGCGACGCCCTCGTCGGCATCCACGGCGACCGGCTCGTGCTCGTGCTCGGCGGCGAGGGCGACCTCGTCGCCGCCGCGACGTCGCTCGTGAACCGGTTCGGCACCGGGCCCGTCGTGATCGGCACCCAGGTACCGAGCCTCACCGACGCGCCCCGTTCCGCCCGCTCGGCGCTCGCCGGGCTGACGGCCGCACCGGCGTGGCCCCAGGCCCCGCGCCCGGTCATGGCCGACGACCTGCTGCCGGAGCGCGTCCTGACGGGCGACTACACCGCACGCGCCACGCTCATCGCCCAGGCGTTCACCCCGTTGCAGGACGCCGGCGGCGCCGTGCTGGAGACCCTCTCGGCATACCTCGGCACCGGCCGGTCGCTCGAGGCCGCGGCCCGCCATCTGTACGTTCACCCCAACACCGTGCGCTACCGGCTGCGCAAGGTCTCCGAGATCACGGGGTGGGACCCGCTGGACGCGCGGGAGTCGTTCGTGCTGCAGGTGGCGCTCGCCCTCGGTCAGCTCGGCCGCGGCTGATGCACGGCCCTAACCCGTGACGCGGCCCGCCGCCTTGTAGGTTCCGCACAAGCGCCCCCGACCAGGTTGGTACGGGTCGCGAGGTCGCAACGGCGGCCCGTGTTGGCAGAGTGGACGCGTGCTCGCCGTCGTCTGCCCTGGACAGGGCTCACAGACCCCCGGGATGCTCAGCGACTGGCTCGAGCTGCCCGGCACCGAACAACGTCTCGCCGCGGCGTCCGAGGCCGCGGGCCTCGACCTCGTGGCCCACGGCACGACGTCGGACGCGGACACGATCCGTGACACCGCCGTCGCCCAGCCGCTCATCGTCGCCACCTCCCTGCTCGCGCTGCGTGCCGTCCTGGACGGCCGCGAGGCGGCAGAGGTCGTCGACGTCACGGCGGGCCACTCCGTCGGCGAGCTCTCCGCCGCCGCCGTGGCGGGCGCCCTGACCGACGACGGCGCGGCCGGCCTGGTCGCGCGCCGCGCGCGGGCGATGGCCACGGCCGCCGCCGCCGCACCGTCGGGCATGAGCGCCGTCGTCGGCGGCGACCCGGACGAGGTGCTCGCCGCGATCGAGGCGGCGGGCCTGTGGCCCGCGAACGTCAACGGCGCGGGCCAGACGGTCGCCGCGGGCGCGCTGGAGAACCTCGCCAAGCTCGCGGAGAACCCGCCCACCCGGGCCCGCGTGATCCCGCTGCAGGTCGCGGGCGCCTTCCACACGCCGTTCATGGACGCGGCGCGCGCCGAGTTCGAGCCCGTCGCGCTCGGCTGGGACGCCGCGGACCCGACGCTGCCGTTCCTCGCCGACCTCGACGGCACCGCCTACACCGGCGGTGCCAACGGCCACGGCACGGGCGCCGACGTGCTGCGCAACCTCGCGGGCCAGGTGACGGCCCCGGTGCGCTGGGACCTCATCATGGCGAGCCTCGCGGAGCGCGGCGTCACGGGTCTGCTCGAGCTCGCCCCGGGCGGTGTGCTGACCGGCCTGGCCAAGCGCGGCCTCAAGGGCGTCGAGACCGTCGCCGTGAAGTCGCCGGCCGACCTGGACGCGGCCCGCGCGCTCGTCGCGGCCCACAGCACGGCGGCGGCCGCCTGATGGCCACGCTGCAGCAGGCGCAGACCACGCAGTTCTCGCGCATCCTCGCCATCGGCGCGGAGCGCGGCGAGCTCGTCGTCACGAACGACGACATCGCGGGCCCGATCGACTCGTCCGACGAGTGGATCCGCCAGCGCACCGGCATCGTCACGCGCCGCCGCGCCGGCGCCGGCACGGACGTGCTCGACCTCGCCGAGGCCGCGTCGCGCAAGGCGCTCGACGCCGCGGGCCTGACCGGCGCGGACATCGACGCCGTGATCATCTCGACGATCACGCACATGCACATGACGCCGTCGGCCGCCGCGATCCTGGCCGACCGGCTCGGCGCGACGCCCGCCGCCGCGTACGACGTGTCGGCGGCCTGCGCGGGCTACGCCTACGGCATCGGCCAGGCGGACGCGCTCGTGCGCGCGGGCCTCGCCCGCCACGTGCTCGTGATCGGCGCCGAGAAGCTCAGCGAGATCATCGACCCGACCGACCGCTCCATCTCGTTCCTCCTGGGCGACGGCGCGGGCGCCGCGATCGTCGGCCCGTCGGACACCCCCGGCATCGGCCCGACGGTGTGGGGGTCGGACGGCTCCAAGGCGACCGCGATCCGGCAGACGCACTCGTGGACCGAGCTGCGCGAGGACCCCTCGCTCGGCTGGCCCACGCTGCGCCAGGACGGACCGACGGTCTTCAAGTGGGCGAGCTTCCAGATGGCGCCGGTCGCGGAGAAGGCGCTGGCCGAGGCGGGCGTGACCGCCGAGGACATCCAGGTCTTCATCCCGCACCAGGCCAACATGCGGATCATCGACCAGATGAAGAAGCAGCTCGGGCTGCCGGAGTCTGTGGTGATCGCACGTGACATCGCCGAGACCGGCAACACGTCGGCGGCGTCGATCCCGCTGGCCGCCGAGCGGCTCCTGTCCGAGGGGCAGGCGAAGTCCGGCGACCTCGCACTCCAGATCGGGTTCGGCGCCGGCCTCGTCTACGCCGCGCAGGTCGTCGTCCTTCCCTGACGGGGGTGCCCGTTGTGCATTCCGGTCGCCGGATGCGCCAAGATCTGACCAGCAAGACTCCGGTGCCCGACGGCGCCGGTGACCGTTACGAAAGATAAGGAAGTCCCATGGCCAACACGGACCAGGAGATCCTCACGGGCCTCGCCGAGATCGTCGCCGAGGAGACGGGCCTCGACACGGCCGACGTCGTGCCCGAGAAGTCCTTCACCGACGACCTCGACATCGACTCGCTGTCGATGATGACGATCGTGACGCACGCCGAGGACAAGTTCGGGGTCCGCATCCCGGACGAGGAGGTCAAGAACCTCGCCACGGTCGGCGACGCGGTGAACTTCATCAAGAGCGCCCAGGCCTGATCCGCCCCCGGCGGCGGCCGCGGGCCCCACCACGGCACGCGCCGCCGCCGGGCACCCGCCCCACCCCTTGTCCCACCACCCCTCCGGGAGCAGCATCATGACCTCCGCACGCGAAGTCGTCGTCACCGGCCTCGGCGCCACCACTCCGCTCGGCGGGGACGTGACGTCCACGTGGGAGGCCGCCCTCGCCGGTGTCTCGGGAGCCCACACGCTCGACAACGACTGGGCCGAGACCTACGGCATCCCCGTCACGTTCGCCGCGACCATCAAGGTGGACCCGGCCGAGGTGCTGTCCCGGCCCGAGACCAAGCGCATGGACCC
>DATGOB010000198.1:0-7370 GCA_036010205.1 Promicromonospora sp.
GCGCGGGGGTGCGGGGCGCGCCGCGCCGGTGGGGGGCCTGGTGGCGGGTGCGGCGGTGGGCGGCGGCAGCGGGTCCGGCTGGTCGGCCGGCTCCGGGCCGGGCTGGACGTCGGGCGGGTACGGGGTCTCCACGGCGGTCACGGCGAGCTCCTGGGGTCGGCAGGCAGGGTGGATCGGCAGGCAGGGTGGGTCGGCAGGCAGGGTGGGTCGGCAGGCAGGCGGTTGGGGAGGACGGTTCGGCGGGCGGGCGGTTCGGCAGGCGGTACGAGCAGGCGTCAGGGCCTGCGCAGCACCATGCCGGGCAGCAGGAGGTCGGGATCGTCGCCGACCACCGCACGGTTCGCGTGGTGCCAGCGCTCCACGGCCGCGGCGATCTCGGCGTCGGGCGGGTCGGTGACGGACGGGTTGGTGTCCGTCAGGCGGTCGGACGCGAGGGCCCAGAGGGTGTCGCCCGGCTCGACCACCACGACCGGTCTCCGTTCGCCCCCGCCCGGCAGACCCCGGTCGACCAGCGCCGATCGCTCGGGGCCGCCGGCGTCCGCCTGGCCGGCGTCCGCCTGGCCGGCGTCCGCGTCGCCCGTCGTCCGCCAGGCCAGGCTCACCGCGGCGGCAGGGCCGCTGCCGCTCGGCTCGGCTCCTTGCGCGGGCAGCGCGGAGGCGGTCGGGGCGGCCAGCGCGATCCCGACCCCTGCGCCGACCGCGGACCGCGCGAGGCGGCGCACGACGGCCGGTGCGTGCCGGGCCACCGCGCGCTCGCCCGCGGCCCAGCGCACCCCCCTGCGGTACGCGAGCGTCCAGCCGAGCGCGACGAGCGCGTGGCACCCGGCTCGCCCGGCGACCACGGTGCCCGTCGTGACGGCGGCGAGCTCGACGATGCCGTCCACCGGGAACAGTGCGCTGCCCAGACCGCTGCCGACGTGCCACGCGCGGACCCCGAGGGCGATGGCGGCAGCGACCAGGCCCACCGCGACCAGCGCGAGCACGGCGGTGCTGCGACGGCTGCCCGGCGTGGATGCTGCGGGCGTGGCACCCGCGATGGTTGTCGACATCGTTCCCCCTGTGATCGTCGGCTTCCCGGGCGAGTGCATGGTGCTCGACACTGTTGATGTCGTTTGGTGTCGTCCGGTGTCGCTATTCAACCGGCGGTGGTCCGGGGTGTCCACCGGGAGCGCAACGGCTGTGGATGACGGAGGCTGGGCGCATGGCACCCCCGGAACCGGTCGGCCCCTCGGACGAGCCCGCGCGCTGGGCGGCACTCTTCGGGGACCTCGAGGCCCAGGCCCGGGCGCAGGAGGCGGCGGAGGCCGATGCGCTGGTGTCCGAGCTGACGCGCGCCGAGCACGCGACGATGACGCTGGCCGACCGGTTCCGGGCCGCCGTCGGCGCGGAGGTCACGGTCGAGGTGCTCGACGGGACACCGCTGCGCGGTGTCGTGCGCGATGTCGCGGACGAGTGGGTGGCGCTCCAGGGAAGGGCGCCGGAGCCGGTCGGCCGTCAGCTGGTGCCGCTCGGTGCGGTGGCGGGCGTGCTCGGCCTCGGGCGCCAGGCGGCTCCGGCGGCGCGGCGGCTCGGTGCGCCCGCGCTGGCCGCGGCGCTGCGCGAGCTCCAGCGCGACCGGGTGCGCGTCACGGTCCGTACGCCCGCCGGCGTCACCGCGGGCCGGATCGCTCGCGTCGGGCGGGACCACCTGGACGTCGAGGTGCCGGGAAGGGGACCGAGGCTCATCCCGTTCGCCGCCCTGCTCGTCGTGGGCGAGGCGCTCTGACGCGCCGGGGCCGGCGGGCGTGCGGCAGCGCGCGGTGTCGGCCCAGGTCAGGGGCACAAAGGAAGAACGGGCCGGATTCGAAAATCCGGAAACTCAGATCGGGACCGGTGTCGCTCCCGTTCCGGGGGAACGTGCGGAGCACGCCGGTCCCGACGATGCGCTGAATGCTTTCAGGCGTCGGTGGCGGCGGAACCCTTGAGTCGTTCGCGGCTCTTCGCATACATGCGCTCGATGTATGCCTCCAGCTCCGCGGCCTCGACGCGCCAGACCTTCTTGGGCCCCACCTGGATGGCCGGGAGGTCGCCCGTGCGCACCAGTGCGTAGCCCTGGGCCATCGAGATGTTCAGCGTCTCGACTACATCGGCCAGTGAGAGAAAGCGCTTTTCCATGACACCAGTGTGGCACGAGACACCGACATGAGGGGGTTATCCACAAGAAGTGTTTATGTGATGCCGGATCGGCCGTGTTCGACCACTATGGTTGCGGCGCTCTGCTCAGGCTGGGGCGGCATTCTGTCCGGTTCGCGTCGTTGTGCCCGTGCGCCCGCACTGGGAGTTGTACGCGACGGTCGCGACAAAGTCCACGAAAGTCCGCGGAAGGACCGAGATGACCTCTGCCCCGCCCGCCCCGGCCGCCGCGCTGGACGCGCTGCCCGCTCTGTCGGCCGCCCGGCTGCGCCGGCCCCGCTGGCGAGATCCCCGGCTCGTCACGGGGCTGGTGGTGGTCGCGTTGTCGGTGGCTCTCGGCTCCTGGGCCGTCTCGACCGCGAGCCGCACGGTACCGGTCTACGTCGCGGACGGCGCGCTGACGCCGGGCGAACCGGTCACCGCGTCGGCACTGCGTGTGGCCGACGTCCGGCTCGGTACCGGCACGGGGCCGTACCTGCGGGCCGACGAGCCGCTGCCCGCCGACCTGGTGGCGCTGCGGGTGGTGGGCGAGGGCGAGCTCGTGCCGCACGCAGCCCTGGGCGCAGGGGCCGACGTGCGCTCGGTCGCCGTGCCCGTCGGGTCGGGGCTCTCCGACCGGATCCGGCCCGGCGCCGTCGTGGACCTGTGGTTCGTGCCGGCGGCCCCCGTCGCACCCGGCGGCGCGGAGCGGCAGCGGCCGGAGCCGCGCACGCTCGCGCAGGACGTCGTGGTCGAGCAGGTCGACGCGCGCGAGGGCGCGATCGTCGTTGACGGCGACGTCACGCTCCACGTGCTGGTCCCGCAGGACGCGCTGCCGACCGTCCTCGCCGCGCTCTCGGACGCCGGCACGGTCGCCGTCGTGCCGGTGGCGGGTGGTGTGCGATGAGCGGCAGGCCCGACCAGGACCGGCCGGTGACCGTGCTCGTGGCTGTCCGCGCGCCCGCCGACGAGGCCGCCGCCGTCACCGTGCTCGGCACGCAGCAGGGCGTCACGGTGACCCGGCGGTGCGCCGAGCTCCCCGAGCTGCTGGCGTCCGCCGAGGCGGGGGCCGGGACCGCCGCCGTCGTCTCGGGCGACCTGCCGGGTCTGGACCGCGAGGCGGTCGCGCGCCTGCGGACCGCGGGCCTGCGGGTCGTCGCTGTCGAGGACCGGGCCACGCCGGGCGAGCGGCTCGCAGCGCTGGGGTGCGACGTCGTCGTCGCGGCGGGGGACGCCGACGAGCTCGTGGCGGCTGTCCGCGGGGGCGTGCCCGACGTCGGCGCGCCTCCGGTGCCCGTCCGGGAGCGTGCGCCCGGCGCCGTCGTCGCCGTGTGGGGGCCCCAGGGCTCGCCCGGCCGCACGACCACCGCGATCGAGCTCGCCGCTGCGCTGGCCGACGTCGGCGCGGCGCCCGCGCGCCGGTCTCTCCTGCGCAGGCGGCGTCCCGCCGTCCGCCCGCACGACGCGGACACGGCGGTGCTGGTCGACGCCGACACGTACGCGTCGTCGGTGACCTCCCGGCTCGGCCTGCTCGACGACGCGCCGGGGCTCGCCGCCGCCGCACGCGCGGCGGGCCAGGGCGTGCTCGACCTCGTGACCCTCGCGCGGCACAGCCCCGTCGTCCTGCCAGGGGTGCGCGTGCTCACGGGCATCACGCGGGCGGCCCGGTGGCCCGAGCTGCCGCCGGCGTCGCTCGACGTCGTCCTCGAGCGCTGCCGCGAGCTCGCGACCTGGACGGTCGTGGACTGCGGTCCCGTGCTGGAGGCCGACGAGCTGATCATGTACGACACGCGAGCCCCCCAGCGCAACGGCGCGACGCTGTGCGCGCTCCAGGCCGCCGACGTCGTGGTCGTGGTCGGTGGCGCCGACCCGGTGGGCGTGCAGCGGCTGGTCCGCGGGCTCGAGGACCTGCGGGACGCCTCGGTGCCGGTCCCGGCGGCACGGGTCGTGGTCGTCAACCGCGTGCGCGACGCCGTGGCCGGGCGCCACGCGGGCACGCACGTGCGGGACGCGCTCGCCCGGTACGCCGGGGTCGAGGACGTGCACCTCGTGCCGGACGACCCCGTGGCGCTCGACGCCGCGCTCCTCAGCGGCCGGGTGCTCGCCGAGTGCGCACCGGCCTCCCCGGCCCGTGCGGGCTTCCAGGCGCTGGCCGAACGGGTCCGCGAGGCGGTGCCGCAGCCCGTGCCGGCTCTCTCCTGAGCGACGATTCCGTCCACCCGGCGCGCTGCGCCGACCGGAAGGTGCCATCCGGCGCTAGGTTGTGCCCGTGGCCGCCATGACGAAGGACAACTACGCCGACGACCTCCGCCTGGCGCACGTGATCGCCGACCAGGTCGACTCCATCACCATGTCGCGGTACCGGGCGCTGGACCTCAAGGTCGAGACCAAGCCGGACCTGACCCCGGTGTCGGACGCCGACCGCGCCGCGGAGGACTTCATCCGCAACCAGCTCGCGCGGGCGCGCACGCGTGACGCGATCGTGGGGGAGGAGTACGGCTCGGCAGGCAACGGCGCGCGCCGGTGGATCGTCGACCCGATCGACGGCACCAAGAACTTCGTCCGCGGCGTGCCCGTCTGGGCCACGCTCATCGCCCTGGCCGACGGCGACGAGGTCGTCGTCGGCCTCGTCAGCGCCCCTGCGCTCGGCCGACGCTGGTGGGCGGCCAAGGGGTCGGGCGCCTGGACCGGCAAGTCCCTCGCGTCCGCGACGCGCATGTCCGTCTCGGGAATCTCCGACGTGCACGACGCGTCCTTCAGCTACGCCTCGATCGGCGGCTGGGAGGAGCGCGGGTCGCTCGACGGGTTCCTCGACCTCACGCGTGCCTGCGCCCGCACCCGCGGCTACGGCGACTTCTGGTCCTACATGCTCGTGGCCGACGGCGCGGTCGACATCGCCGCGGAGCCCGAGCTCGAGGTCTACGACATGGCGGCGCTCGTGCCGATCGTGACCGAGGCGGGCGGCCGGTTCACGTCGCTCGACGGCACGCCCGGCCCGTGGGGCGGCAACGCGGTGGCCACCAACGGCCCGCTGCACGACGTCGCACTGCGCTACCTCGGCACGCCGCAGGCCTGACCCCGTCCGGGGCCGGGGCGAGCGGTCAGGCCCGGGGCACGTCCCGCAGCTCGCTCCAGTCGTACCAGAGCAGGTCGCGGTCGGTGACTCGCTGGAGGGCGTCGTCGAGCGCGGTGTCGGACTCCTCACCGACCTCGGCGACGTCCTCGCTGTCGCTCTCCTCGTCGGCGGCGGCGAGCACGTCGGCGATGTCTGCGGCCGCCTCCGCCTCGTCGACGTGCACGCACACGATCGCCACGTCGTCGACGGTGCGGGTGACCTGCACCTCGGAGGCGACCGGCTCGTCGTCGTCGCCAGGAGCCGGGTCGCCCACCGGCGCGACCGCCGCGTCGGGCACCTCGACCGTGACGACCACGCGCTGGTGCGGCGCGGCGGGCCGCCCGGCGACGAGGGCGAGCGAGTCGTCCGCCGCGTTGAGCAGGGCGACGTACTCGAGGCCCTCGGCGTCCTCCTCGGGCAGCGCCTGCTCCAGCTCGGCGGTCACGGCGTGGGCTCGGCGCGGGGCCACGCTCCAGCGGGCGGCGTCGGGGGCGTGGGTGACGGCGTCGAGCTCGTCGAGCGTGGCGGGCACGTAGATGCGCATGTGCACAGTCTGCCGTCGAATCGCGCACCCGGCACCGAGCTCGGCGCAGCGGAGACCCCGCACGGCCCGGGGTTGCCGGACCTGCGAGTGAGGTGGCGTCGGCGCAGAGTACCCGTACCCTCGTCTGGCCGGGTGCGGTGCCGGGACGGCGCGGCGGGGGCCGGTGCGGGGACCACGAGCGGAGGACAGGACGAGGATGGCGGCCAGGACGGCGATGCTGGTGTACACGGACGGTGACGTGGCGACGGGGCTCTCCGGCGCGACGGAGTTCGCCGACGAGGCGGGTGCGGCCGACCTGCTGGGCCTGCTGTGGCCGCCCGCGCGCATCCGGCCCGACGGCGAGGAACCGTGGGAGCTCGGGGACGCGATGTTCCCGCCGCAGAGCCGGGCGTGCGCGCTCTCGACGCCGGAGGTCGACGTCCTGTGCGACCAGGCGCTCATGCTCGACCGACCGTCGCAGCTGCCGGCGCACCTCGTCGCCGCGAGCGTCGGCCGCACGCTCTACCTGCACGCCATGCACGACGTCGTGCACTGGTGCGCCTACGCGGTATGGCGCGACGGCGTGCTGGTGCGCTCGCTGAGCCTCTCGGGCGAGGACGGCGTGCTCGAGGACACGGGTGAGCCGCTCGCGTTCGAGCAGCCGTTCTGGGCCGGCGAGCGCACGGCACGGGCGAAGGAGGGCTTCGCCGTGCCGTTCAACCCGCTCGAGCTCGGCGAGCTCGCGGTGCGGGAGTTCTTCGGCTTCGAGGTCCTGGGCGACGACGGTGCACCCGCCGCGGGCCGCCTCGACCCGTGGGCGGTGGAGCTGTTCGGCTTCGAGATCCTCGCCTGATCCCGCCGCCCGCTCGACAGGCGCCTCCAACTGATCGTACAGTTGTTCGAGAACGAGGAGGTGTGACATGCCCGTACCCATGCCTGTACCCGCGGTGGTCCCCATGCTGTCCTACCAGGACGGCGTCGCCGCCATGGACTGGCTCATCGAGACGTTCGGATTCACCGAGGCCGAGCGGTGGCTGGACGAGGACGGCCACCTGTCCCACGGCGAGCTCGACGCCGAGGGCGGCGGCCGCGTCATCATCTCGGAGCTCGCGTCCTACGAGGGGCCCGCGCTGCACCGCACGCACTGCACGGCCGCGGACGCCTGGCTCTCCACGCCCTGGGTCATCGACGGGGTGCTCGTCCACGTCGCGGACGTCGAGGCGCACCACGCGCGCGCCAAGGCCGCGGGTGCCGGCCTCCTGTCGGACATCGAGGAGGAGCCGTACGGCCGCCTCTACCGCGCGGAGGACGTCGAGGGGCATCGCTGGATGTTCCTGCAGCCGTAGCGGCCGACCATCAGGCGTCCGACCCCGTGCGGGACGCGAGGAGGCGGCGGAACGAGCCGAGGCGTGCCTCGCGGGCCGGGCGCTCGCCGGCGGGCGAGGCCTCGATCCACTCGTCGAGGGCGCAGTCGGGCGCGTCGGCGAGGTGCGTGCAGCCGCGCGGGCACTCCTGCGCGACCTCGTCGAGGTCCTCGAAGGCGTGCAGCAGGTGCGCGACCTCGACGTGCGCGAGCCCGAA
>DATGOB010000199.1:0-7812 GCA_036010205.1 Promicromonospora sp.
GTTTTCCTCCCGGCGGGCAGCATGGCCCACATATACTCGCCGGGTTCGGACGCCCTATCGCAAGGAGCACCGATGACCGAGCCGACGCCGCTTCAACCACCGGCACCCGCCGAGCCGCTGGTGCTCACGGCGCCCGACCCCGTGCAGCCCGTCGCCGGCACGCAGGCGCCCGCCATGGCGCCGAAGGTGGACCCCGCCGTCGCGCCGGCCCTCGACCGCAAGGTGTCCACCTACCTCGACGGCCTGCTGTCCACGGACACGAAGAGCCCCGAGTTCGCCCGGCGCGCCGACGACGTGCGCACCATGGGCGACCAGGACATCCGTCAGGCCGCCGACGCGAGCAACCGCCTCCTGGCCACGCCCGTCCGCGCGCTCAAGGAGGGCGGGCTGTCGGACGGCTCGACAGTGGGCCGGACGCTGCTGGAGCTGCGCCGCACGGTCGAGGACCTCGACCCGTCCGAGGCGAGCGTGGGCCGCAAGATCCTGGGCATCATCCCGTTCGGCGACAAGCTGCAGGACTACTTCCGCCGGTACGAGTCCGCCCAGGGCCAGCTGAACGCCATCATCCAGGCGCTCTACAACGGGCAGGACGAGCTGCGCAAGGACAACGCCGCGCTCAACCTGGAGAAGCAGAGCCTCTGGGACACGATGACGCGGCTCAACCAGTACATCTACGTGGCGGAGCGGCTGGACGCCCAGCTCTCCGCGAAGATCGCCGAGCTCCAGGCCGCCGACCCGGACCGCGCCAAGGCGCTGTCGGAGGACGTGCTGTTCTACGTGCGCCAGAAGCACCAGGACCTGCTCACGCAGCTCGCCGTCTCGATCCAGGGCTACCTCGCGATCGACATCATCATCAAGAACAACCTCGAGCTCACCAAGGGCGTCGACCGCGCGACGACGACGACGGTCTCCGCGCTGCGCACCGCCGTCGTCGTGGCGCAGGCGCTGGCGAACCAGAAGCTGGTCCTGGACCAGATCGGGGCGCTGAACAGCACGACGTCGGCCATGATCGCCTCGACCTCGAAGATGCTCGCCGACCAGTCCGCCACGATCCAGGAGCAGGCCGCGAGCTCGACCGTCGGCATCGAGCAGCTCCAGGCGGCGTTCGCGAACATCTACGCGACGATGGACTCGATCAGCGACTTCAAGACCCGGGCGCTCGACTCGATGTCGCAGACCATCGGCGTGCTGCAGACCGAGACCACCAAGGCCGCCGAGTACGTCGAGCGTGCCCGGCGCACGGACACCGACGGCGTGGCGAGCGGCTCCCTCGACCTCGACGCCCGGTGACGGCACGCGTGGCAGGCACGAGCTGGTGGCGGCGCCTGCTCGGCGGTGGCCGTCCCGCGGCGGACCCGGCGCCCGCCGTGCCCGCGCCGCCCACCACGGAGCAGATCGTCACGTCCGTCGACGCCGTCGTGGACCGGGCGACCGGCCGCGCGCCCGCCGCCGTCACGGCCCGCGTACAGCGCGTGGCCGAGACGGTGCACGAGATGGTGCCCCGCCTGGACCGGCTCGGCGCGGGCTCGCAGCAGGCGCACACCGTGGTGGCCACCGCCACGAGCTACCTGCCCGAGGCCGTCGACGCCTACCTGCGCCTCCCCCGCGACTTCGCCGACCGACGCGTCGTCGACCGCGGCAAGACGTCGCTCATGATCCTGTGCGACCAGCTGGACCTGCTCGGCGCGACGCTCGACAAGATCTCGGACGCCGTCTCGCGCGCCGACGCCGTCGCCCTCGTGGCCCACGGGCGGTTCCTCGAGGAGAAGTTCGGCACCTCGTCAGGGCTCACGCTGCCCGGTCGAGGGCAGGGACCCGGGCAGGCTCCGGGCCAGGGGCCCGCTCCCCTGGAGGCACCGTGAGCAGCGGCCCGGCCGGCGCGCTCGCCACCGCCCTCGACGCGCTCGCGGCCGCAGGGAGCTCCGCGGGCCTCGACCCCTCGACGGCGCGCGACGAGGGCGAGCGGCTCGCCGCGGCCGTCGCCGAGTCGTCGCCGGGCGCACCGGCCGCCTGGCTGGCCGCGACGGGCCGCCCCGCGGGCACGCTGCAGCCCTTCTTCGACGCCGCCGTGAGCGCCCGGCGCTGGCGCTCCGCGCCGACCGACCTGCTCGCCGACCTCGTCGCGCACGCCTCGCCGCACGCGACGGCGTACGCCGAGGCGCTGGCCGTCGTCGTCGACGCGGCGACGGAGCTCGGCGACCCGAGCATCAGCGCGATCGCCGCGGCCGAGGGGACGAAGGCGGTGCATCGCGGCGCGGCCCGTGGGCGCGGGGCGGCCGCTCCCGTCCCGGACGGCCTGCCGACGCCGGGCACCGGCCCCGGCCCCGGCAGCCTCCCGGCGACGGCAGGCACACCGCAGCCCGACACGACGGCGGCCCCCGAGCCCCCGGCCCGGCCCCTGTCCGAGCTGCTCGCCGAGCTGGACGGCCTCGTCGGCCTGCGCTCGGTGAAGACGGAGGTCCGGCAGCAGACCGAGCTGCTGCGCGTCGAGCGCCTGCGCCAGGAGGCGGGCCTCAACGCACCGACGCTCACCCGGCACCTCGTGTTCGTGGGCAACCCCGGCACCGGCAAGACGACGGTGGGCCGCCTCGTCGCGGGCATCTACCGCGCGCTCGGCCTGCTCGAGAAGGGGCACCTGGTCGAGGTGGACCGCTCGGAGCTCGTCGCGGGCTACCTGGGGCAGACCGCGGAGAAGACCACCGCCGTCGTGCAGCGCGCCCTCGGCGGCGTGCTGTTCATCGACGAGGCGTACGCCCTGGCCGAGGACCAGTACGGCCGCGAGGCCATCGACACGCTCGTCAAGGACATGGAGGACCACCGCGACGACCTCGTGGTGATCGTGGCTGGCTACCCGGGGCCGATGGCCCGGTTCGTCGGCACCAACCCCGGGCTGGAGAGCCGGTTCTCCCGGACCGTCACGTTCGAGGACTACTCGGCCGACGAGCTGCGGCAGATCTTCGCGAGCATGGCGCATGCCGCCGACTTCACCCCCGAGCAGGCCACGCTGGACCGGTTCGACCGCCTCGCCGCCGCGCAGGCCCGCGGCGAGGGCTTCGGCAACGGGCGCTGGGCGCGCAACGTGCTCGACGCCGCGATCGCCCGGCACGCGTGGCGCCTGCGGGACGTTGACCGACCGACGCTGGACCAGCTGCGCACGCTGGTCCCGGAAGACCTGGAGGATGTCGTGGACATCGGTACCGACGGCGGGGGCACCCCGTGACGGCGCCCGCACCGGCCGCAGCGCCCGCCCGCCCGCCCCGCCCCGCCGGCCGGTTCTCCGCAGGGCTGTCGAGCACGCCGGGCCGCCTCGCGCTGGCCACGGCGGTCGCGGTCGCGGCCTGCCTGCTGCTCGGCGCCGCCGGCTTCCTGGCGGGCAGCAGCCAGGCGAACGCCCTGCAGGACGCGCAGCGCGACGCGGCGCAGCTCGTCGGCATGCAGGAGCTGCGCAACGACCTCGTCTCGGCCGACGCGACCGCGACCAACGCCTTCCTCGTCGGCGGACTCGAGCCCGCCGACGCCCGTGAACGGTACGAGGCGAGCCTCTCGGAGGCCGCGCGCGCCCTGCCCGAGCTGGCGGCCACCGCGCGCGGCGCAGGCGAGGCCGACGCCCTCGCCACGGTGTCCGACTCCGTGCAGCGGTACGCGGGGCTCGTCGAGTCGGCGCGCGCGAACAACCGGCAGGGCTTCCCCGTCGGTGCCGCGTACCTCGACCAGGCCTCGGCCGCGCTGCGCACCGAGGTGCTGCCGACGCTCGACGAGGTGGCCGTCTCCACCTCCGAGCGCGTCGACACCGACATGGGCGCCGTCTCGCTCGCCCAGCTCCTGCTCGTGCTGGTGCTGCTGGCGCTGGTCGCGCTCGCGGTCGTCCAGGTCTGGCTCGCGCGCCGCACCCACCGGGTGCTCAACACCGGCCTCGCCGCGGCGAGCGCCGCCCTGCTCGTCGGGGCCGTGGTGACCGCCGCCGCCGTGCTCGGCGGCAACGGCATGGCCCGGTCCGTGGCGAGCGGCCCCTACGCGGCGACGGTCGCGACGTCGCAGGCGCTGTCGCTGGCCACGGACGCCAAGTCGATGGAGTCGTTCACGCTCATCAAGCGCGGGTCGGGCGCGCAGTTCGAGAAGTCCTACCAGGAGTCGCTCGCCGAGGCCGCCCGCCTGCTGGACAGCGCCGCGTCCGCCGGGGAGGACGGCGGCTCCGACCTGCGCGGCCTGCTCGACGCGTGGGACACGGAGCACGCCGCCATCCGTGAGCTGGACGACGCAGGCACGTGGGACGAGGCCGTCGAGGCGGCCACGTCGCCCGCCGACGACTCGGCGGGCGCGGCCTTCACCGCCTTCTCCGACGCGGCGCACGCCGACGTCGAGGCCACGAGCACCGCGGCGGTCGACCGGCTCGGATCGGCTGCGACGACCACGCGGGTCGCCGCGTGGATCGCGCTGGTGCTCGGCGTCGCAGGCGCCGTCGCCGCGGCCGCGGGGATGAACGTCCGTCTGAAGGAGTACCGATGAGAACCCGCGCAGCCCGCCGCCCGCTCGTCACGGCGCTCGTGGCGCTCGCCCTGCTCGGCACGACGGCCGCGTGCGCGCCCGAACCGGCGACGCACCTGCTCACCGGCGCGGCGGGCGTCGGCTCGGTGGCGCAGGAGCCCGCGCAGCGCTCGGCCCAGGAGGCGGCGCCGCGCACGGAGGAGCCCGCGACCGAGGCCCCGGCGGAGTGCGCCGACGGCAGGCCCGCCGTCGCCTCGCTGGAGCCGGCCGGGCCCCCCGAGGTGACCGCGGGCTCGACCATGGCGGCGATCCGCGACCGCGGGGTGCTCCGCGTGGGCGTCTCGTCCGACACGCTGCTCATGGGCTCGCGCAACCCGTTCTCGGGCGAGATCGAGGGCTTCGACATCGACGTGGCCCGGCAGGTCGCCGATGCCGTGCTCGGCGACCCGGAGCGGATCCAGTACCGGGTCATCACGTCGGGCGACCGCGAGCGCGTGCTGACGGAGCACGACGTCGACATCGTGGTGCGCGCGTTCACCATCACCTGCGAGCGCTGGGAGAACATCGCCTTCTCCGCCGAGTACTACCACGCGGGGCAGAAGCTGCTCGTGCGCTCGACGTCGGACGTCACGGGCATCGACGACCTGGCGGGGCAGCGCGTGTGCGCGCCCGACGGCACGACGACGCTCGAACGCCTGCTCGAGTGGGAGGGTGTCGAGGCGGTGCCGGCCGCGACGCACACGACGTGCCTCGTGCTGTTCCAGCAGGGTGCGGTCGACGCGATCACGGGCGACGACACGGTGCTCGCGGGCTTCGCGGCCCAGGACCCGTACGCGAAGGTCGTCGGCGACGCCGTGAGCGACGAGCCGTACGGGGTCGGCATCCCCGCCGGCCAGCCCGACATGGTGCGGTTCGTCAACGCCGTGCTGGAGGACATGGTCGACGGCGGGCGGTGGGCGGCGTCGTACGAGCGCTGGCTGGGCGGCGCGCTGGGGCCGGCTCCCGCCCCGCCGCAGCCGGTCTACGGGCGGACGCCGTGAGCCGCACCCCGCGCGCCCCGGCACCGCCGGGGGCGCTCGGCGTGGCGGCGGAGCCCGGCGAGCTCATGACCTACCTGGCGGACCTGCAGACGTGGCTCGACGCGCGCAGGGCCGACCTGGACCGGCTCGACGCGGCGGCCCGCCGGTCGGCGGTCGAGGGTGTGACGGCCGACGTCGTCCTCGCGCTCACGCTGTGGCAGGCGGTGCGCACGCGCGCCGACGAGCTGGTCGCGGTGTGGGACTCGGGCCGCGCGGACGCCGTGGACCGCGAGCGCATGTCGCAGCTCGTGTGGGGCCGCCTGGGCGGCGACCCCGCGACGTCGCTGCTGTCGCTGGTGGACGCCGCCCGCCTGTGCGACGCGCAGGCGGACCAGCTCGCGGCGCGCCTCTCGTTCGACCCGCACGCGGCCGACGTCGCCGCGCGGCTGCGCGCGGTCTCGGCCGGCGTCGTCCGCGCGGAGGACGCGGCGCGCGCGACCGCGGACACCGACGACGACGCCGCGGTGGCCCGCCTGCGGGACCGGCTCGGGCGGATCCGGTCCGACGTGGCGCGCGGCGCGGACGTCACGGGCCCGCTCGGCGCGCTCGAGGACGAGGTCGCGCGGACCGAGCGCGACCTCATCGTCGCGGCGGCGCGGAACCGCGCGTTGTCGCGGGACCGCGAGCGCGCGGTCGCGCTGCGGTCGGCGCTGGCCGACCGGTCGCCCGTGATCGAGCAGGTGGCCGACCGGTGCCGCCGCGAGATCGCCGACCCGCCCCTGCTCGCCGTGCCCGACGTGACGCGGCTCGGTGACGTGCCGCAGGAGGCGGACCGGCTGACGACGTACGTGCGGCGGCTGGGCGCCGTCGAGCGAGCGATGGACCGCGCGGAGGAGGCGTACACGGCACCGCTGCGGGAGCGTGCCGAGCTGCGCTACCGCGTCCGGAACCTGATGACGAAGGCCCAGGGCAACGGGCGTGCGGCGTCGCCCGTCGTGAAGGCGGGCGAGGACGAGGCGCGCGACGCGATCGAGGCGGCCCCGTGCGACCTGGTGCTGGCCCGGCACTTCACCGAGCAGCTCGAGATGCTCGTGCGCGATCTCCCGGAGGGACACCGATGACGACACAGACGTGCGCGGAGCCGGGCTGCCCCGGCACCATCCAGGACGGCTACTGCGACGTGTGCGGGGCGCCCGCGGGCGGCAACCCGACGGGCAACGCGCTCGCAGCGGTCGCGGCGTCCTGGGGCGCGCAGACCGGCTCGGCGGACGGCGCGGCGGGCAGCCCCGTGCCGGCGCCCGGCAGCGGCACGACCTCGCCGATGCGGCAGCAGTCCACGGGCCGGACGAGCTCCTCGCGCCTGGCCTCGACCGCGCTGGGTTCCGCGCGCATGGCGTCCGGCTCGTACCAGACGCGCCGGGTGGGCACCGGCTCGACCCGGTTGCGCGGCCACCGCCTCGGCGCGGGGCTGACGACCGTGCCGCACATGCCGGTGGCCGACCCGATGCAGGCCGTCATGGCGACGCCCGAGCTGGCGGAGAGCAAGCGGTACTGCCCGACGTGCGGTCATCCCGTCGGGCGGGCGCGCGAGGGCGTCCCCGGCCGCATCGCCGGGTTCTGCGGGCACTGCGGTGCGCGGTACGACTTCGCGCCCGCCCTCGGGGCCGGCGACCTCGTGGGCGGGCAGTACGAGGTCGTGGGGTGCCTGGCCCACGGCGGCCTCGGCTGGATCTACCTCGCGCGCGACCGCAACGTCAGCGGGCGGTGGGTGGTGCTCAAGGGCCTGCTCAACTCGGGCGACCGGGAGGCGTACGAGGCCGCGGTGGCCGAGCGCCAGTACCTGGCCGAGGTCGAGCACCCGCTGATCGTCGAGATCTTCAACTTCGTGCTGCACGACGGCCTGGGCTACACCGTCATGGAGTTCGTGGGCGGAAAGTCGCTCAAGGACGTGCTCAAGGAGCGCCGCGACAGCGGCGGCGGGCAGCCGCGCCCCCTGCCGGTCGACCAGGCGATCGCCTACATCCTCGAGGTGCTCCCCGCCTTCAGCTACCTGCACGACCGCGGGCTGCTGTACTGCGACTTCAAGCCGGACAACATCATCGCGCAGGGCGACGGCGTCAAGCTGATCGACCTGGGCGGCGTGCGCCGCGCCGACGACATGACCTCGCCGATCTACGGCACGGTCGGCTACCAGGCGCCGGAGGTGGCCGAGATCGGGCCGTCCGTGGCGTCCGACATCTTCACGCTCGGCCGCACGCTGGCGTCCCTGGTGCTCGACTTCCGCGGCAACACCACCGTCTACCAGGCG
>DATGOB010000200.1:0-5025 GCA_036010205.1 Promicromonospora sp.
GCCTGGCCCGTCATCGACTCCGGCAGCACCGGAGGAACGGCCACGGAAGGCCCGTAGCTTGATGGCACGCAAACCCCAATTCGCCACTTACATGAATATTGATGAGAAGCGCGTCAGGGAGTCTATGTCAGGTGAGAATTCGTGCGAATTGTGACTGTGGTACGGAATTAGATCACGAATGCCCATTTCACTACACCAGTCGAACGGAGTCGGCATCTCGTGGCTGTGTCCCCCGGCCCTCGGCGGGGGCGACGGCCGCCCGTCAACGGCCCAGGATCTCCGCGACCACGGCGGGCACCGCACGGGCGATCTCCAGCGCCGCGACCGGCCCGCCCGCCGACGCCCGCGTCGCGGCCCGCCCGTGCACCAGGACGGCCGCGGCGGCGAGGCGCGCCGCGAGCGTCTCGTCCCGGACGGCCTCGGCCGAGCGCCCGGCGAGCAGCGCGCCGAGGATGCCCGCGAGCACGTCGCCTGCGCCCGCCGTCCCCGTCCACGCGGGCGCGTCGGCCTGGGTGTAGACGTCACCCGGGCCCGCCACCACGGTCACGCCGCCCTTGAGCAGGATCGTCGCGCCCGTCGCCTGGTGGGCGGTGCGCGCCCAGTGCAGCGGACGCGCCTCGACCGCCGCCCGGTCCACGTCGTGGCCCAGCCCGCGCAGCAGCTCCGCCAGCTCCCCCGCGTGCGGCGTGAGCACCGCGAACGCCGGGAGCCGGTGCTCCAGCATCGTCAGCGCGCCCGCGTCGACGACGGCGGGCACCCGGCCGCCCGTGACGTCCTCCGACAGGACGCCCGTCACCGCGGCGAGCGCCCCGAAGATGCGCCGGGCCTGACCCTCGTCGTCCGGTCCGTCGTCGTCGGGGTCGAGCGCAGGGACGCCGGGGCCGAGCACCCAGGCCTGGACCCGGCCGCCTGCCACGACCACCTCGGGCCGGGCCAGCAGCACCCGCGTGCCGACGGACTCCGGCCCCAGGTAGCGCACCATGCCGGCGCCCGTGAGCACCGCACCCGACGTCGCGAGCACCGCGGCCCCCGGGTACGTGCCCGTCCCCGCCACGACACCGACCACGCCCCGCGTGTACTTGTGGTCGCCCGGCCCCGGCACCGGCCAGAGCTCCGCGACGTCGGCGGGCTCCAGGCGCAGCACGCGCCCGGCCGCAGGGTCGGCGGCCCCCCAGGCGTGCCGGGGGGCCGTGGCACGCCACGCCGCCCCCGGCGCGGCGGGGAACCCGATGTCGACGAGCTCGACGACGCCGGCGACGCCCGCGGCGGGCGGCAGGACGAGGCCGGGCTTGAGGGCGCCGAAGGTGACCGTGCGGTCAGCTCGCAGGACCGGGCCAGGGAGCGCGCCGTCGTCCACGCCGATCCCGCTGGGGATGTCGACGGCGACGGTGTACGGCCACTGCTCGCCCGCGGCATCGCGGGCTTCCGCGAGCGCCCGCACGAGGCCTCCGGCCGGGGGCCGGAGCGCTCCGCGCGCACCGACGCCGACCAGCCCGTCGAGCACGACGTCGGCGCCGCGCACCGCCTCGACGACGGCGGGGACGCGGAGGTCGGCCAGGCTCGCCACGTGGCCACCGGCCTCCCGGAACCGGGCGAGTCCCGCCTCGTGCGCACGGGCGGACGCGAGGACGGCGGTGACCGTCAGCCCGCGCTGCACGAGGTGCGCGCCGGCGTAAAGGGTGTCGCCGCCGTTGTTGCCCGGGCCGACGAGCAGCACGGCACGCGCGCCGCGCACGTCGCCCCGGCCGGACCCTCGCGCGGGGCGTGCCCGCGCCGTGCCGGGCAGGCCGTCGGACCCCAGGCTGCCTCGCAGGCGCGCACCACCGGGGCCGCCCGCACCGGGCCGCCCCTGCGCTCGCCGGGCCGCGACCTCGCGCAGCACCACCTGGGCGAGGCCGTACGCCGCCCGCGCCATGAGCGGCACCCCTGCCGCGATGAGCGGCTCCTCCGCCTTGCGTACCTCGTCCGAGCTCCACGCGTCCTTCACGGTCCTATGGTGCCGTGTCCGGCAGGGTCCAGGTAGCGGGCTCAGGTAGCGGTATGGACACGGCGTCCCGTCGGCACGCCGCTCGGCATAGGGTCGGGGCATGCGATTCGGACTCTTCATCCCGCAGGGCTGGCGGCTCGACCTCGTCGGCATCCCGCCCGCCGAGCAGTGGGCCACCATGCTGTCCCTCGTCCACCGAGCCGAGAACCAGGCTGCGGGCGAAGCCGTCCCCGGAGGCGAGTTCGCCTGGGAGTCGGCCTGGGTGTTCGACCACTTCCACACGGTGCCGGAGCCCACGACCGAGGCGACGCACGAGGCGTGGTCCCTCATGGCGGCCTTCGCCGCGGCGACCCAGCGCGTGCGCCTGGGTCAGATGTGCACGTGCATGTCGTACCGGGAGCCGACCTACCTGGCCAAGGTGGCCTCGACGGTCGACGCGATCTCGGGCGGCCGTGTCGAGATGGGCATCGGCGCCGGCTGGTACGAGCACGAGTGGCGGGCGTACGGCTACGGCTTCCCGTCGGCGGGTGAGCGCCTGCGCGCCCTCGACGAGGGCGTGCAGATCATGACGAGCATGTGGCGCACGGGCTCCTCGGGAACGTTCGAGGGCAAGCGCTACCAGGTCGACGGCGCGCTGTGCTACCCCCAGCCCCTGCAGCAGCTCCCGGTGGAAGACGGCGGCGCCGAGATGCCGTCGATCCCCCTGTGGATCGCGGGCGGTGGCGAGAAGAAGACGCTGCGCATCGCGGCACAGCACGCGCAGTACACGAACTTCGCGGGTCAGCCCGAGGAGTTCGACCACAAGTCGAGCGTGCTCGAGGCCCACTGCCGCGACCTGGGCCGCGACTTCGGCGAGATCACCCGGTCGGCCGACTACAACGTGGTCATCGGGGAGACCGAGGCCGAGGTCGCCGAGCGCCTGGACTGGATCGAGGCGCACTTCCGCAAGCTCGTGCCCGCCCACGCCGACCGCGAGGCCGCGAACTGGCGCGGCGGGCTGCTGGTCGGCACGCCCGAGCAGATCGTCGAGCGTCTGCAGGACATGAGCGCGCGCGGCCTGGGGTACGCGATCACGGCCTTCGCGGAGGCCGCGTACGACACCAGCGGCATCGAGCTCTTCGAGAAGCAGGTCATCCCGCACCTGCAGTGACGGGTTCGCCCGGGCCGGGCCGGTCCCCGCACCGGCCCGGCGCGGGATGCCCCGTCACCCCTCGGCGATGACCATCGCCGAGGCGATCCCCGCGTCGTGCGAGATGGTGATGTGCCAGGTACGCACGCCGAGCTGGTCGGCGCGGGCCGCCACCGTGCCCCGCGCGTCGATCCGCGGCGGGCCGCCCACCGTGCGGTGCACCGTGACGTCGTGCCAGCGCAGGTTGCCCGGCGCCCCGAGCGACTTGGCGATCGCCTCCTTCGCTGCGAACCGCGCGGCCAGCGACGCGGCGGGCAGCTCGCGCTCGACCTCGGTGAACAGCTTCTCGCGCAGCCGGGGCGTGCGCTCGAGCGTCTCCATGAACCGGGCCACGTCGACCACGTCGATGCCCGTCCCGATGATCATGGGCACAGCCTAGGCCGGGCGCATCACTCGGGCGGCCTTGCGCAGGATGACCGTTTTGGGGCACCATATCGCCGTAATGCAGAGGTAAAGACGGCGCCTGCATCGTGCAGCGCGCCTCTTTTCATGCGAAGGAGGCGCACCATGCCCGAGGACGACGACAAGCTCCCCTTCCCCGTCGTCATGGTGGTGGTCTTCGGCATCGTGATCGCGGCGATCGTCGCGCTCCTGGCCTTCGTCGCCACCTCGAGCTGACGACCGCTCACCGCGCCGTCCGGGCCCCCACGCGCCCGTCGAGGCCCTCCTCGACGCGGTCGAGCCACTCCCCCACCAGCGCCTCGAACAGTCCACGCTGCTCGAGGTGGAGCGCGTGACCAGCCCGGTCCAGCACGGCGAACGTCGCGCGCGGGTAGTGCTCGAGGAGCGCCCAGGCGTCGCGGTAGCCCGTCACCGAGTCCTGTCGCCCGACCACCACGAGGGCCGGGCGGTCGAAGCCCGCGGGCTCGACAGGGAAGGTGCCCGCGTAGCGCGCCGCGATGCGCTCGACCGCCGCGACGTCGGCGTCCGCCTCGCCGGGGTCGGCCTCGCGACGCGCCCGGTCCCAGGTCTCCGTGGTCTGGACGACGAGCACGTCCTCGGCGTCGAGCGTCGCCGCGTCGACCCGATCGGCCAGCGCCGGCTCGCGGACCAGCACCTCGTGCCGGGGCACCGTCCTGTGCTCGTGCACGGGATCGACGACGGTGACCACCAGGGCGAGCCCGGCCACGCGCCCGGCATCGGCGGCCACGAGGCCGCGCGCGAGGTAGCCGCCGTAGGACTGCCCGACGACCGCGTAGGGCCCCTCGGGCACCAGCTCACCGACGGCCGCGCGCAGCACGCGGAACACGTCGTCCGTGCCCGCGACGGCCCCCGCGGGCGACCGGCCCATCCCCGGCAGGTCCACGTACACCCTGCGCCACCCCGCGCGGCGCGCGAAGACCGGCTCGAACGCGCCGGTCATCAGTCGGTGGTCCACGGGAAACCCGTGCACCAGCACGGCCGTCGCCACGGCGTCACCCGCCGCGGGCCCCTCCTGCACGTAGTGGACCTTCGCGCCGTCCACCTCGACGTACGGCATGCCACACCTCCCCTGTCAGCGGTCCGAGACTAGACGGACCCACTGACACCCGGGACGCCCTCGGTGTCCTCCGGCCGCACGAGGTGCCGCCAGCGGAACCACTTCCGCTCGAGCTCCTCGTCCAGGTCGACGTCGAACCGACGTGCCACGAGCAGCAGCTGCGCCAGGGCGTCGGCGACCTCGCCCCGGAAGGCGGCGCGCACCTCGTCGGCCGACAGACCACGGTCCCGCGAGCGCCCGGACAGCGTGAGGAAGGCCTGCGTGAGCTCGCCGATCTCCTCCTGGAGCTTCAGGACGAGCCAGTCGTCCGTGCGTTCCACGCCGTGCACACGCGCGTACACCCGGCTGATGACCTCGATCTCGTCGGAG
>DATGOB010000201.1:0-9222 GCA_036010205.1 Promicromonospora sp.
CCTGCATGACGGCCGACAGGTTGAAGCCGTGCAGCGCGAGCACCCAGATCGTCATGGCGCCGGCGCCCAGGATGAGCAGGGTCGCCTTGATGATCTGCACCCACGTGGTGCCCTTCATCCCGCCCACCAGCACGTACAGGATCATCAGCGCGCCGACGACGGCGATGACGACGCCCTGGCCGGCCTGGTCGGTGATGCCGAGCAGGAGGGCCACGAGGCCGCCGGCACCGGCCATCTGGGCGAGCAGGTAGAAGAAGACGACGGCGAGCGTCGAGAGCGCCGCCGCCATGCGGATGGGGCGCTGACGCAGGCGGAACGACAGCACGTCGGCCATCGTGAACTTCCCGGTGTTGCGCAGCAGCTCGGCGACCAGCAGCAGGGCGACGAGCCACGCCACGAGGAAGCCGATGGAGTAGAGGAAGCCGTCGTACCCGTTGACGGCGATGGCGCCGGCGATGCCGAGGAAGCTCGCGGCCGACAGGTAGTCGCCCGCGATGGCGGTGCCGTTCTGCGTGCCGGAGAAGGAGCGGCCGCCCGCGTAGAAGTCGGCGGCGCTCTTGTTCTGCCGCGCCACGTTGAAGACGACGACAAGGGTGACGACGACGAACGCCGCGAAGATGCCGATGTTGATCCAGGTGTTGCCGACGTTCGTGGCCTCGGCGGCCATGACGGTCCCGTTCACAGCTGGCCCCCCTCGATCTCCTCGCGCAGGGCCTGGGCCCGTGCGTCGAACTTGTTGTTCGCCCAGCGCGCGTAGAGCGTGGTGATGACGAACGTGGACACGAACTGCAGCAGGCCGAACACGAGCCCCACGGTCACGGTCCCGATGACCCGGGTGCTCATGAACTCGTGGGCGTACACGCTGAGCAGCGCGTACAGCAGGTACCAGACCAGGAACAGCGCCGTCATCGGGAAGACGAAGTTCCGGAACGCCTTGCGCAGGCTCTGGAACTCGTCCGACCGTTCGACGCGTTGGTAATCGGTTTCGACCGGCCCTGAAGCCTCAACGTCACTCATGCCGCCTCCATTGGCTCATGCGGGCGCGCGCTCTCCCGCGGCCCGGTGCGCTCTCGCACCAGTGGCCCAATGTGCCGCATTTCACATCGTCGGGGCAATGGGATCCCCCGGCGGGTCGATCGACTTGACCAAGTCGTTATTCGGCCGGGCCTCGCCCGCGCCGCGCGGCGTAGCGGCAGGTCAGCGGCGCACGTACGTGAGGTCGGTGATCGTGCGGCCCGCGCGGTGCGCCTTGCGCTCGAAGCTGGTGAGCACGCGCCCCTCGAACCGCGGCGCCGTGCCGCCCGCGCCGTGGACGTTGTCGAGCTCGGCGTGCCCGTCGAGCACCTCGAGCATCTGCTCCGCGTACTCGGCCCAGTCCGTGGCCAGGCGCAGCGTGCCGCCGGGCCGCAGCACGCGTGCGGCGAGGGCCGCGAACTCGGCAGTGACCAGGCGGCGCTTGTGGTGCCGGGACTTGTGCCACGGATCGGGGAAGAAGACCCACAGCTCGTCCACCGTGCCGGCGGGCAGGGCGGTCTCCAGCAGCTCGGTGGCATTGGCCTGCACGAGCCGCAGGTTGGCCAGGCCCTCGCGCCCCTGCTCCCCGGCCGCCTGGTCGGCGTTCGCGATCGTGTTGGCCAGGCCGGGCTCGTAGACCTCGACGGCGAGGTGGTCGCGGTCCGGGTCGGTGCCGGCGGCCTCGACGACGGCGTCGCCCATGCCCGAGCCGATCTCGACGACGAGCGGCGCCGTGCGCCCGAACACCGCGGCGGCGTCGAGCACCCAGGTCGGGTCGACCGAGGTGCGCGCGACGGCCCGCGGGACATCGATCAGGTAGGCGTCGCGGCGCGTCTCCCACATGCGCTTCTGCCGGTCGGTGAGGCGGCCCGAGCGGCGCACGAACGACACCGGCCGGGTCCGGAACCCCGCGAGCCCTGGACGCCCCTCGGCGTCCGGGCGCGGGCGCTCGGCGGGGCTGTCGGCAGGACTGTCGGACGAGGCGGCGGGCGAAGCGGGCACGGGCTGACTCACAGCCCGATGGTACGAGGTGCCGAGGTAGTCACGTGGCGAGGTAGTCACCTGGCGAAGTAGTCACTCGGCAAGAGCACTCGTGGCTACCTGGCTGGATGACTACCTCGCCACGTGACTACCTCGCCGGGTGGTGGGGCAGATCGTGTCGAGCTCCGTCTCCAGCATCGCGACCGCCTCCGTGGCGCCGAGATCGCCGACGAGCGCGCGCAGCGTCAGGCCGTCGGCGAGAGCGAGCAGCCGACGGGCCCGCTGCAGCGCCACGGCGCCGTCCACCCCGCTCGCCTCCCGCACGAGCCGCGCGCACTCCTCCTCGGCACCACGCCGCGCCTCGGCGAGCACCTGGCGGACGGCGTCGTCGTTGATCGACCGGGCGACATAGGCGTACCAGACGCTGACGGCGGCGCGCTGCCCGTCGTCGCGCGGGATCTGCTGGCTCACGACGTGCAGGAGCCGCTCCCGCGGCGGGTCGTCCGTGGTGCCGAGGTAGCCCTCGTACGCGGAGTCGATCAGCGCGGTGCACCCGGCCAGCACGAGGGCCTCCTTGGTGCCGAAGTAGTGCTGGATCCGCCCCATCGACACGTCCGCCGCCGCGGCCACGGTGCGCAGGCTCACACCCTCGATGCCGCGCTCGGCGATCACCATCCACAGCGCCATGACGATCTGGGCCCTGCGTTCTGCGTGGTCGACGATCCTCGGCATACGTCGAGTTTAGCAATGCACCCGCATCGCCATCTGTTACGATGCGAACGTATTGCAACAAGCCCCGAGGAGACATCATGCGCACCGAGCCCCACGCCCCGCGCCGCCGCTGGCCCGTCGTCCTGCTCGCGACCGTCGCCACCCTCTCGACGAGCGGCCTCGTGCTGCTCCTCGCCGCGAGCGGCCCGGGCGTCGGCCACTTCCGCAGCCCGGAGGGGCGAGCGGCGTACGAGGAGGCGTACGCGGCCGCGCTGGCGAGCCTGCCCGAGCCGACGGCGACGCACGACCTCGAGACCACGTTCGGCACCGTCCGCGCCTACGCCTGGGTCGACGACGAGCACCCCGACGCCGCGCCCGTCGTCCTGCTGCCCGGCCGGTCGGCGTCGGTGCCGATGTGGGGCGACAACCTGCCGGACTACGTCGGGCACCGCACGGTGTACGCCTTCGACACCCTCGGTGACACCGGGCTGTCCACGCAGACCCTGCCGCTGGCCGGCGTCGGCGACTCGGCGCGCTGGGTCGACGAGGCCATGGCGGCGCTCGACATCGAGCGGGCCCACCTCGTGGGCCACTCCCAGGGCGGCGGGCTGGCCGCGGCGGTCGCCGTGCGGTACCCGGAGCGCCTCGCAAGCCTCACGCTCCTGGAGCCGGTGCTCACCCTCGGCATGATGCCGCTGTCGACGATCCTCGTGTCGATCCCGGCCTCGCTCCCCTTCGTGCCCGAGGCGTGGCGCGAGGCCGCGCTGCACCGCATCGGCGGCGTCGAGGCCGAGGAGGTGGACCCCGACGACCCGCTGGCCCGCCTCATCGCCGCCGGCTCGCGGCACTTCAGCTCGGGCTCGCTGCCCAACCCCGTCCAGCTCACCGACGACGAGCTGCGCGCGCTGCCGATGCCCGTCTACGTGGCGATCGCGAGCGACTCGTCGCTGGCCGGCGGCGAGGGTGCGGCGGAGCGCGCGGGCCTGATCCCGGACGCCACGGTGAAGATCTGGCCGGACACGACGCACTCGCTCCCCATGCAGGTCGCCCCCGCCCTGGACGCCGAGCTCCTGTCCTTCTGGGACACCCACGACCCGGCCCGCTGACCGCGAGCGGCTCACGCCAGGGCGGTGCGTTCCAGGAGCCACCACAGTGCGACCACCGCGATCACCGCGCAGCCGGCGCCCAGGGCCCAGCGGGCCGTGCGCGGGGCGCGGGCGCGCAGCAGCACCAGCAGCGGGAACACCACCGCGACGATGCCGAGCTGCACCGCCTCGATGCCCACGTTGAACGCGAGCAGCGACCACAGCAGCGACCACGACCACGCCGCGTCGATCCCGAGCGCACCGGCGAACCCCACGCCGTGCACGAGGCCGAACACGAACACGAGCGGCAGCCGCCACCGGTCCCACGCCGTCCGCTCGTCCCGCACCGTCCCGCGCCAGGCGAGGGCGTCGCGGACCCCGCTCGGGAGCGCCGCCCCGTCCCGTGCGAGCAGCACGAGGTCCACCCCGGCGACGACGGCGATCGACGCGGCGATCACCGGCTCCACCACGATCGCGGGCACCTCGACCACGCCGAGCGCCGCCAGCAGGAACGTGATCGAGTGCGCCACGGCGAACGCCGTCGCCGTCCACACGACGTCGCGCAGGCGGCGTGCCCCGACGAGCAGGGCGAGCAGGAACAGCACGTGGTCGAGCCCGAACAGCAGGTGCTCCCCGCCGAGCACGAAGAACTCCGCGAGCTGCTTCAGCAGCCGGTGCTCCCCGGTCGTCAGGGTGGGCGACGACGCGGTGAGCACCGCCGAGCCCTCCTCGCCGTCGAGGGCGTACTCCACGATCGTCTCGGTCGAGTGCACGAACGACTCGGCGTCGGGGAACAGCGCGCTCGACACCTCGTGCACGCCGTCCGGTGCGCCCGCGCACGCGTAGGCGTACGCGAGCGAGGCGTACGCCCGCCCGCCGCGCTCGACGACGTCGGCCGCGGCGAGCGTCGGCGTGCAGGGGTCGCCGTCGGACGTCACGGCGAACCGGTCCGTGACGTAGCCGTCCACGGCGGCCTCGTGCTCGTCGAGCTCGGCGAGCTGCGCCGCGCGGCCGGTCGCCTCGTACGCCTCGGCACGCAGCCACGCGGACTTCATGAGCAGGTCGTACTCGAGGTCCAGCACGACCGACACGTCGGCCGAGCCGGGCGCCGCGGCCTGCACCTGGGCGTACACGTCGCTCGTCGCGTCGTGCGCGGACGCGGCGAGGCCCCCGGCGGGGCTGCTCACGACCGCGAGCAGCCCCGCCAGGGCGACGGTGTGCCGGATCCTCACCGGCGCGCCGTGGTGAAGTACGCCGGGGACGCCGTCGCGGTGCCGCCCCCGGAGGTGCGGGCCGTGACGAACCAGGCGTAGGTGCGGCCCGGCTTCAGGCCCGTCCACCGGACCGACGCGGTGCGGCCGGAGGCCACGACGTCCTGGCCGATCTGGTGCGACGGGTCGTACAGCACCACGGCGTCGGTGGTGAACGACGTCGTGCGCGACGTCAGGTCGACGGGCAGCACCATGTCGTCCTCACGGCCGTCGTACCGGTGCTCGGTGTCGTACTCGGTGGCGCCGAACTCATCGAGCAGCGGCGAGTAGGTGTCCACCGACATCTCGCCACGGTCGACGTCGAACTGCAGCATCCGGAAGAACGACGCGCCGAACTGGAGCTGGTCGGCCGGGTCGTAGCCGCCGATCCGGTCGAGGCCCAGCCGGCCCGCTGACACCGTGTAGAACTGGTAGTCGGCCAGGAGCTCGACCACGCCGCCACCGATGTCGCCGACGACGGGCGGGCGCACGTTGGTGCCCACGCCGTGCCGGTGCCCCGCGAGCACGAGGAACACGTTCGGGTTGTCCTTGACGAGCAGGTTGTACAGCAGCGGCCCGTCCGACCCGCCGAAGGCGGCCCCCCGCCCGTCCGGCGAGGACGAGGGCTCGAGGTAGTCGTGCGTGAGCAGGATGCCGTTGCGGTCGGGGTACCGCTCGAAGATCGACGCCGCCCACTCGGCCTCGTCCCGCGTCACGCCGTACGAGAGGCCGACCACCACGAAGTCGAGGCCGCCCGCCGAGAACAGGTCGTAGTGGTTCTCGTTCGAGCCGGGCTCCATGACGCCGCCGTAGGAGGCGTCCTCCCAGCCCTCGGACAGCGCCTCGTACCGGTCGGGCCCGAAGTACCGGTCGTAGAGCGTCGGGTCGGTGCCGGACTGGTTGTCGTGGTTGCCCGCGACGACGCCGTTCGGGATGCCCGCCGCGTCGATGCGCCCCTGGGCCTGCGAGGCGAACTCGAGCTCACCGATGACCTGGTCCTCCATCTCGGGCGGGAAGGCCCGGATGTTGTTCTCGATGATGTCGCCGGTGTGCGCCACGTAGGCGATCTTCCGCTCGTCGGCGTTGTCGACGATCCAGTTCATGACGCCCTCGTAGCCCTGCGCCCACACGGCGCGCTCCTCGGGCGTCTCCTGCTCGACCGCACCCTCCGACAGGTACTGCGTGTCGGTGTAGTGGACGATCGAGAAGTCGTAGTCCTCCGGGTCCTCGAACCGGTCGCCGTCGCCGGCGGCGAGGTCGTCGGCGAACGGGTCCTCGCCCGTCACCATCGCGTGGACGGCGCCGCGGTCCACGTGGCCGCGGTCCACGGTGCCCTCGAGCACGGTCGGCCCGTCGACCGCGCCGCGCGCCGACGCGACGACGTCCCACGCGTCGGTCCGCGGGTTCCAGGCCCGCAGGGTCACCAGGCGGGCGGGGTCGGCCGTGCCCTCCCAGCGCAGCACCGGCGCGTCGACCGTGCCGTGCACCGGCACGTCGAACCGCTGGTAGGTCACGTCGGCCGAGGCCGGCGCCTCCTCCGACCGGCCGTCGCCGGGCGCGAGCGCCGTCGTGCCGATCTTCCGCTGCCCGCGCGGGTCCAGCGTGGTCGGCACCTCGGTCGCCGTACCCTCCCAGGCGCGCTTCGGCGTGAGGATCTCGGCGGCGGAGAACCGCGCGGTGAGGCGGCCGCCGTCGGGCTCGGTGACCTTCGCGCGCAGGGTCGCGGTGCGGCCCACGTCGGAGGTCCCGGACGCCGGCGCGACCTCCGAGGGCACGTCCGGGATCCCGGCGCTGACGAAGGTGACCTCGTGGGTCGCCGCGTTGCCCAGGCCGTCCGTCGCCGTGACCCCGATCGTGTGCCGGCCCGCGGACAGGCCGGGCCCGACCGGGTCGCCGGGCGCGACCTCCTCGCCGTCGAGCGTGACGGCCGGGCCCTCGACCACGCCGGACGCGTCGTCGACCGCCACGTCGAGCGGCACGGCGGCCTTCAGCCGCGCGCCCCGGGCGGGCGTGACCCGCGTGAGCGCGGGACCCGTGTTGTCCGTGACCAGCGTGCGTGCGGCGGTCTCGCCCGTGGTCGACGTCGCGGTGAGCTCGTGCTCGCCGTCGCGCAGGTCAGCCGTGTCGAGGTCGGCGCGCAGGCCGCGCGCGGGCGCGTCGACGTCGAACGTCAGCGTGATCTCGCGCAGCAGCGTCTCGTTGGAGCCGCAGGTGCCGTCACCCATGCGGTAGGTGGGCTCGAGGTCGAGGCCGGCCGCCGTGCCCGCTGCCGGGGCCAGCGCGAGGGCCGAGATCGTGAAGTCGTCGCGGTTGCAGTCGTCCGCGAACGCGCCGGTGACGACCCGGACGGTGTTCTCCCCCGGCCGCAGCCACTCGTTGGGGAAGACGACGTCGGCGCGCTCGCTCGCGTACGAGCCGCCGAGCGGCGTCTCGATCCCGTTGACCACGAGCAGGTTCGCCGCACGGCCGTCGACGGAGTTCGACCCGACGTCGAACGAGAACGTCGCGTCGCCCGTGCCGAGGGTCTGGGTCGCGTCCAGCGGCTCGCCGTCGACGGCGAGCCCGGCCGTGCCGCCCTCGCCGTCCGCGGGCCGCGCCCCCGTCACGACGACCGCGCCCGTGGTCAGCGTGCCGTCGACGGGCGTGAGCCGCGGCGCGCCGGCCGGTGCGTTGTTCACGCGCACCGTGTGCCGCGTGCGGTCGCCCGAGGCGGTGCGCGCCTCGAGCGTGTGCGCGCCGTTGGTCAGCGTCGTGGTGTCGAGCTCGGCGCGCAGCCCCGTCGTGCCCTGCGGGTCGCCCTGGACGAAGAAGGTCAGCTCCGCGCGCAGCAGGAGGCTCGTGGTGGACCCGCAGCTGCCGTCACCGAACGCGTAGGTGTACTCGTTCTCCTCGCCGTCGGCGATCTCGCCGAGGGGTTCGAGCGTGAAGTCCGACAGCACGAAGTCGTCGTGGTTGGAGCCGCAGCTCGTCTCGATGGCCCCGACGACCACCTCGACGGTGTTCTCGCCCGCGCGGAGCTGCTCGTTCGGCACCTCGAGCTCGACGCGCTCGCTCACGGCATCGGGCAGCGGGATCGGCGCGGCGCCGTTCACGGAGACGGTGCTGCCGTACCGCGCCTCGATCGAGTTGCTGCCCACCTGGAAGCCGAGCACGGACGTCCCGAGCGTCTCGGTGGCACCGGGTACGGGCGCGCCGTCGACCGTGAGCCGCGCGACGTCGTCGCCCGGTGCCACCGGCTCGGCCGCGACGGTCACGGAGCCCTCGAGGAACGCACCGTCGGCAGGGGTGAGCAGCGGACCGTCCGGCGTCGGACCGGGCTCGTGCGGCGCCGGCCGGCCGGCCGGGCGTGCGTCGTGGGCGTCGTCAGCGGGCGCAGCGGACGACGAGGTCGCCGCCCACCCCGTCACGGCCAGCGCGGCCGCGGTGACGGCCGCGACGAGCCCCGCCTGGCGCGGGGTCCGCCGTCCGGGTCTGTGGGTGCTGCTCGGCTGGTTCCTGGTGACTGGCCGCATGGCCGCCCTCCTGAGTGTCCTGGGGTCGTGTGTCGGGTCCGGGCGTCCCTGCGCACGCCCGGACGCCAACCTGGACCCGCCGGGTGAACGGCACGGGTGCGTCAGGCAACTGCCGGACGAACTGTCTGGAACCTGGACGAATCCTCGGCCCAGGCGGGCGCCGCCTAGGGTCGAGGGATGAGCGACGACCTGACCGGCACCACCGAGATCCGGCTGTGCTGCCTCCTGTGGGCCCGCCCCGGGCAGGAGGCAGGCCTGGCCGCCTACGAGGACACGGTGCTCGCGCTGGTGGCCGAGCACGGAGGCGAGGTGCTCCAGCGCGCGGCCTCCGACGGCGCGGACGGCCACCCGCACGAGGTGCAGCTCTACCGGTTCGGGAGCAGCGAGGACCTCGACGGCTACCTCGCCGACCCCCGCCGCACGGCACTGGCGGCGGAGCGGGACCGGGTCGTGGAGCGCACGGAGCTGTTCCCGGTCCGGGAACGCTGAGCAGCACCGGGAACGGCGAAGGCCCCCACCGTGGTGGGAGCCTTCGCCGTGCTGTGCGCCATCAGGGACTCGAACCCCGAACCCGCTGATTAAGAGTCAGCTGCTCTGCCAATTGAGCTAATGGCGCGTGCCTTGCGACGGAGAGATTACCAGGGTCGCAGGGCCTGCGCGCCATCTGAT
>DATGOB010000202.1:0-16958 GCA_036010205.1 Promicromonospora sp.
ACCGGTGTCCGGTCACCACCGAACGGGTCGCTGTACAACCGCTCGACAGAATCAGCCGTCCACACCGTGTTCGGCACCGACGCCACCGGCGTGCCCTGGACATCACAGACCAGCGAGCTCACCCCACCCAGACCACGACCACCACGCACCGCCCTGCGGGCCGTCTGGGAAACGAGATGATCGGCGGATGCCGTCGTGGTCACAGGACCCAGTGCCGCGCCGGGGCTGCGGGCACCGCCCGCGTGGACGTCGCTACCGATGCGGTCCGCGGCCTAGCGTTCCAGCCGTCGTGGCCGGTGAACCACAGCGTTGCGCGGCTGACGCGTCAGTGAAGTCCCGAGCCTGGCTCACGGCAGCTGGGCGTCGCGGGGCGGACAAGGTGCTCATGTCGACGGGTTGTGCACTCGTCCTCGCGGTGCCGACCCCAACCACGTCTGCGACCGATGGCGACCGCCCCGAGTACCCGAGCGGCCACGCGGAAGTCCGGCCGGCGTCCCACCAGGCGGTGCGCGGCCCTGCCGGTCACAGCAGCGGTCACCTTCAGCGCGGCAGGCTCCCCAGCATCTGGCCGACCGCCTGCTCCAGGAGCGGGCGCGGCATGCCCAGGTTGAAGCGCACGAACCCGCGGCCGGCGTCGCCGCAGGCCGCGCCGTCGACGACCACGACGCCCGCGTGCTCCCGGAAGTACGCGGCGGGGCTCTCGCCCGGCAGGTCGAGGTCGCGGCAGTCGAGCCACGCGAGGTAGGTGCCCTCGGGCGGGCGGTAGCCGATGCCCGAGCCGTCGAGCAGCTCGGCCAGCCGGGTGGCGTTGCGGTGCACGTAGCCGATGACGTCGTCCAACCAGTCGCGGCCCTCCGTGTACGCGGCGGCGGCCGCGACGACGCCGAGGGTCGAGGCGCCGATCTCCGTGCGCTCGCCCACCTCGTCCCAGAGCTTCACGTCGGCGTCGTTCGAGAGCACGATCTGCGCGCACTTGAGGCCGGGCAGGTTCCACGCCTTCGACGCCGAGGTCGCGGTCACGGTGTGCCCCGCCGTCGTGGCGCTCAGGGATGCGTACGGCACGTGGCGCCGGCCGGGGTGTACCAGCGGGGCGTGGATCTCGTCCGAGAAGACGCGCCCGCCGTGGCGGTCCACGACCTCGGCGACGGCGAGCATCTCGGCGGGCTCCAGCACACGGCCGATCGGGTTGTGCGGGTTGCAGACGACGAGGACGTGCCCGCCCGCCGCGAAGGCGGCGTCGAGCGCGTCGAGGTCGTAGGTGTAGCGGCCGGACGCGTCGCGCGCCATGGGCACCTGCAGGACCTCCCGGCCCAGCTCACCGGGCAGCGTCTGGAACGGCATGTACGACGGCGTCGGGACGATGACCGGCGACCCGGGCCGCGAGAAGTGCCGGATGGTGTGCTCGAGCACCGTGAGCACGTCGGAGGCGGGCCGCACCCGCGCCGGGTCGACGTCCCAGCCGTACCGGTCGGCGGCGAACGACGCGTACGCCTCGCTCGTGGCCCGGACCAGCGCGGGCGGGAGGTAGCCGAGCAGGCCGCGATCGACGGCGGCGTGCAGCGCGGCGGCGACCGGCGGCGCGACGGGGAAGTCGGCCTCGGCGACCCACGCGCCGAGCGCGTCCGGGTAGGCCGTCCACTTGAGGCTGCCCGCCGCGCGGAGGTCGGCGGCGGTGATGGCGTCGAAGGGGTGCGCGTTCACCCTCGCATTGAAACAGGCCGTCCTGCGTGGTCGCGCGGTGCGACCGGTGCGTGGGCCCCTCGTCGTGGGCTCTCGCGCCCGCCGGGTCAGGAGAGGTAGCGCGCCTCGAGGGCGGCGAGCTTTGCCTCGGCCTCGCCGTGGATCTTCTTCTCGAGCACGAACGACATGACGGGGACGACACCGGCGATCACCATCGTGACCAGGCGGCCGAAGCCCCAGCGCATCTTCGACCACAGGTCGGCGACCGTGACGAGGTAGACGACGTAGATCCACCCGTGCGCGAACGGCACCCACGCGATGAACGGCATGATGCCGTCGACGTCCGTGACGGCACCCAGGCCGTACTTGATGCCGAGCTCGACGCAGAGGATGAGCAGCATGACGCCGGTGACGAGCGCCATGAAGCGGTAGCGGGACATCGCGCCGCGCGCCTTGCGGATCGCGGTGGCCGCCGCCTCGGCGGAGATCTCGGGTGCGGTCTGCGGGGTACTCACCCCTCGAGGATAGGCCGTTCCGGGCGCCCTCCCGACCGGCGGCGGCCGGCCTGTGGATAAAGCGTGGATCGGTGTCAGTGGTCGTCCGTACCGTGGTGGTCGTGCGCTCCCTCCCCTTCGCCGATCCCGGCACGCCGCCGCTGCGCGGCCCGGTCACGCTCCTGCTGTGGCTGGCCCGCAAGCAGGCCCACGTGCTGGCCGGTGCCATGTTCTTCGGGGTGCTCGGCTTCACGTGCAGCTCGTTCCAGCCGTACCTGGTGGGCCACATCATCGACAGCGCGACGGAGTCCGGCCTGAGCCGGACCACGTGGACCTGGGCGGTCGTCATGGCGGGCGTCGGGGTCGTGTGGATCGCCTCGAACGCGATCGGCCACCGCTGGGACATCACGGCGTGGATGCACGCGGCCTTCCGCACCTCGCAGCTCGTGACCCGCACCGTCGCGCGGTCGGGCCACAACATCACCAAGGAGCTGCCGACCGGCGAGGTCGTCTCGTCGGTCGCCAACGACACGATGCGGATCGGCGAGGTCTTCGCCGTCCTCGGGCAGACCCTCGGCAGCGTCGCCACGTATGCGATCGTCGTCGTGCTCATGCTGCGGCAGTCGCTCATGCTCGGCCTCGTCATCGCGCTCGGCCTGCCCGTCGTCGCCGCGATCCTCGCCCTGCTCGTCAAGCCGCTGCAGAAGCACCAGAAGAGGCAGCGCGACGCCCAGGGCCGGCTCACGACGCTCGGTGCCGACACCGTCTCGGGCCTACGCATCCTGCGCGGCATCGGCGGCGAGAAGGTCTTCACGGGCCGCTACCGCGACCAGTCGCAGAAGGTGCGGCAGGCGGGGGTCGACGTCGCGGGCACCCAGTCGGTGCTCGACGCGCTGCAGGTGCTGCTCCCCGGCCTCTTCATCGCGCTGGTCGTGTACCTCGGTGCTGCGGAGGCGATCGCCGGGCGCATCAGCACGGGCCAGCTCGTCGCGTTCTACGGGTACGCGTCGTTCCTGTCCTGGCCGGTCCACCTGCTCGTGCAGTCGGTCAACGTCGTGACCAAGGCACACGTGGCGGCGGGCAAGGTGGTCAAGGTGCTGCAGGTCGTCCCGGCGACGGGTGCGACCAAGCCGTCGGCCGCGATGCCGCCCGCCGACGCGCCGCTGGTCGACGAGACGACGGGCGTCACGCTCGAGCCCGGCCGCGTCCTGGCGCTGGTCAGCGCGGACCCGGACGAGTCGGCGCGGGTCGCCGTGCGGATGGGCCGGTTCGACGACGAGGCCGAGGTGGACACCCCGGTCACGCTCGGGGGCGTGCGCCTGGCCGACCTCGACAAGCAGGAGCTGCGCCAGCGGATCGTCGTGGCCGACGCGACGCCCGCCCTGTTCTCCGGACGGCTCGCCGGTGAGCTCGACGTGCGCGACGCCGCCGACCGCGCGGCCCTGCTGCGCGCCATGCACGTCGCCGACGCGCACGACGTGCTGGAGTCGCTGCCCGACGGCATCGAGGGCGAGATCCCGGAGAAGGGGCGCTCGCTGTCGGGCGGGCAGCGGCAGCGTGTCGCGCTCGCGCGGGCGCTCGTCACCGACCCGGAGATCCTCGTGCTCGTGGAGCCGACGTCCGCGGTGGACGCGCACACCGAGGCACGCATCGCGCAGCGGCTGACCGAGTGGCGCCGCGGGCGCACCACGCTGATCGTCACGGCCAGTCCGCTCGTGCTCGACCACGTGGACGAGGTGCTCTTCCTCGACGACGGGACGGTCGCGGCGCGCGGCACGCACCGCGAGCTGCTCGACCTGCCGCCGGACGCGCCGGGCGGGCAGGAGGCCGCGCGCTACCGCCGCGTGGTCGGCCGCTCGCTGACCGAGGACGACGGCACCGAGCTGGACCAGGAGCTCGACGCCCTGCTGGGCGCGAACGCACAGGAAGGAGGCACGGCATGAGCTCGGGAAAGATCCTGCCGATCGCCGACGCCGCCGAGACCTGGGCGTACACGCGCCGGCTGCTGGGGCGGCACCGCACGCCGCTGGTCGTCATCACCGTGGCCAACACCGTGGCTGCCGTGGCAGGCCTCGTGGGGCCGTTCGTGCTGGGGCGCCTGGTCGACGGCGTGACGCGGGGCACGACGCTCGAGGCCGCGCGCAACCTCGTGCTGCTCGCGGTCGGCGCCATCGTGCTGCAGTCGCTCATCACGCGCTTCGCGCAGCGCCGGGCCATGGTGTTCGGCGAGACCGTGTTCGCCGACATGCGCGAGGAGTTCGTCGAGACGGTGACGTCGCTGCCGCTGTCGACGGTGGAGACGGCCGGGACGGGCGACCTCATCGCCCGCACGACGCGCGACGTCAGCCGCATCCAGAACGCCGTGCGGTTCGGCGTCCCGCGTCTCGTGATCGCCGTCGTGAGCCTGGTGCTCACCATCGCCGTGAGCTTCGTGGTGGCGCCTCTCGTGGCCGTCGGGATGCTCGTCGGCGTGCCCGTGCTCGTCGTCACGGCGCGCTGGTACCTCAAGCGTGCGACGCCCGCCTACCAGCGGGAGTCGGCGGCGTACGCGCGGCTCGACGGCACCGTCACCGAGTCCGTCGAGGGCGCCCGCACGGTGGACGCGCTGAAGATCGGACGCCGGCGCACGGCCCGCGGCGACGAGGATCTTCAGGAGGCGTTCCAGGCCGAGCGCGGCACCCTGTTCCTCCGCACCGTGCTGTTCCCCGGCGTGGACTTCGCGTTCATGATCGCGCCGATCTCCGTGCTCGTGTGGGGCTGCTTCCTCGCGTCCGAGGGCATGGTCACGTTCGGCATGGTCGCGAGCATCGTCATGTACACCTACCAGCTCCAGGGGCCGGTCTGGGAGCTGATCTTCTGGCTCGACGAGATCCAGGTCGCCGCCACCTCGCTGTCGCGCATCATCGGCGTCCGGCTCGTGCCGACCGACCGCACCGCGAGCGGCGCCGTGCCGACCGACGAGCAGGTGCGCGGCGAGCAGGTGCGCTACGCCTACCGCGAGGGCACCGACGTGCTGCACGGCATCGACCTCGACCTGCGGGTGGGGGAGCGGCTGGCGGTCGTCGGCCCGTCGGGATCGGGCAAGTCGACGCTCGGCCGCATGCTCGCGGGCATCCACCCGCCCACGGGCGGCAGCGTGCGGGTCGGAGGCGTACCGCTCGTCGACCTGCCGCTCGAGGACCTGCGCAGGCACGTCGCGCTCGTGACCCAGGAGCACCACGTGTTCGTGGGCACCCTCGCCGACAACCTGCGCCTGGCCAAGATCGACGCGGACGACGACGAGCTCATGGACGCCCTGCGCGCCGTCGACGCGCACGGGTGGGTCGAGGCGCTCGACGAGGGGCTCGCCACCGAGGTGGGCTCCGGCGGGCACAAGCTCACGCCCGCACAGGCCCAGCAGATCGCCCTCGCGCGGCTCGTGCTGCTCGACCCGCACACGCTCGTGCTCGACGAGGCCACGTCGCTGCTCGACCCGCGCGCCGCCCGGCACCTCGAGCGCTCGCTCAACGCGGTGCTCGAGGGGCGCACGGTCGTGGCGATCGCCCACCGGCTGCACACGGCCCACGACGCCGACCGCGTCGCCGTGCTCGACGGCGGCCGCATCACGGAGATCGGTCCCCACGAGGAACTGGTCGCCGCGGGCGGGGAGTACGCGCGCCTGTGGCACAGCTGGCAGCACGAGTAGAACCCGGTGTCCAGGGGAGAGGTCCCCTGCCGGAAGCAGTGCGCCCGCGCCGTGGACATGGGATGTTCGGACCGTCGGCCGAGGAGCCGGCGTCCACGAGAGGGAGATGCATGAGGAACACGTCGGGTGGGGTCGTCGCGCTGGTGGTCGCGGGGATGCTGGCGCTCAGCGGTTGCACCGGCGACGCGGCGGACGGCGAGGCCACGGGTGACGGCCGAGCCGGGGTCCCCGTCGGTACGGCCCGTACCGCGACGGGGTCCATGGCCGAGACGACGTCGGACACCCCGGGCGACGCCGAGGCGGGTGGCACCGTCACGCTGGTGCTGCGATCGGTCGAGGTGTCCCAGCAGACCATGACGGTCCGCTGGGCCACCCGCTGGGACGACGACGAGGCGGAGCCCGACAGCGCCGTCTCGTACTACGACCTGGGCCTCGGCGCGGCGGCGACCGTGATCGATGCGACGAACCTCAAGGCGTACCGACCGTTCTGCACGGAGGGCGCGTGGCAGGAGGGCGCGGCCGAGGCCGGTGCGTGCAAGGCATCCATGCTCACCTCGGTGCGTGACGAGGTCTTCACGAAGTTCCCGAACCACGGCACCGTCGAGGGCTGGGCCGCCTTCCCCGCCCCGGAGGGCAAGCCCGCGACCGTGGACGTGATCCCGGTCGAGGGCCTGGCCGGATTCACCCAGGCCGAGGTGACCTACCTCGACGGTGACTCGTGACGGTCACGTCCGGTGCCCTCGTGCTGGCGCTCGCGGCAGGTCTGGCGGCCGGTGCAGGCGACCCGTCGTCGGAGCCCTCGCCCGACCCGGCACTGATGGCGGAGGTCGCCGAGCAGCAGGAGGAGGCCCTGGCAGCGCTGGAGGCCGCGACGATCAGCGACGCGCAGCGTGCTGACGCCACGTTCGACCTGCACGCGGACGACGCCGTGCGGGGGCTCGTGCCTGCCGACGCCACGTTCGACCTGCGGCCCGACGACTCCACGACAGCCCTGGAGACCGTGGTCGAGGAGGACGAGGCGACGACCGTGCGGCTGACGTCCGACCTGCTCTTCCGGTTCGGCGAGCACGCCCTCACCGAGGCCGCCGACGCGGCGGTCCGCGACCTGCTCGACGACATCCCGCAGGGCGCGGAGGTGACCGTGGACGGCCACACCGACTCGATCGGGGACGACGCGTTCAACGACCGGCTGTCCGAGCAGCGGGCCGACGCCGTCGCGGCCGTCCTCGCGGACGCCAGGCCGGACCTGCACCTCACCGTGCGGGGTCACGGCGAGCGGGAGCCGATCGCGGACAACGAGATCGACGGCAAGGACAACCCGGTGGGTCGGGCGCAGAACCGGCGGGTCGAGGTGGGGTACGACCGGCCGGCGGACTGACCGCGCGGCCGTCCGGTCGGCGGGCGGTGCGCTAGCGTCCCGGCCCGCCGAGGGCCGCCGAGATGCGGCCGGCGGCGTCCCGGACCACGGGGGCCAGCGTCTCGAGCCGTTCCGGTGGCATGAAGGGGCGGGTGGCCGTGACGCTCAGCGCGGCGACGATCGAGCCGGAGATGTCACGCACCGGGGCCGCGACGCACAGGATGCCGGGCTCGTTCTCCTCCAGGTCGAAGGCGACGCCACGGGCGGCGGCAGCCTCCATGACCTGCACGAAAGCGTCGGCGGTGAGCACATCCCGCGCGAGCCCGTCCGCGGCACCCGCCGGGCGCTCCGCGACGAACTGCTCACGCCACCGCCCCGGGCTGTCGAGCAGCAGCGCCTTGCCGATGCCCGTGCGGCTCAGCGGCATCCGGTGCCCGATCTGCGAGCGCATCACCGCGCCACGCGTGCCCGGGATCTTGTCGAGGTACAGCACCTGACCGCGGTCCTCGATGGCGAGATGCACGGTGTCGCGCACCCGCTCGGCGAGCGCCCGCAGCACCGGCGCGGCCACCGCCGTCACGGGGTTCTCCTGCAGCGCCTGGTAGCCGAGCTCGATGAGGGCGGGGCCGAGCGCGTAGGCGCCGTCGTCGTGCCTGCGCAGGTAGCCGGTGGCCACCAGCAGCTGGAGGAGGCGGTGTGTGGTGCTGCGACTGACACCGGTCGTCTCGGCGATGTCGCGCAGCCGCGTGCGGCCGGCGGACACGGCGTTCACGACCGCGATGCCGCGGGCGAGCGTCTGGGTGCCGGGCGGCGCAGTGATCACCGCGCCACGGTATCCCGATTATCGGGATGCGGTTCTCAGGATCGGGACGGCCGACCTACGGTCACGGCATGGTCGATGACGCCCCGGAGCGCGACGCCGCGCTGATCGCGCTCGACTGGGGCAGCACCACGTTCCGCGCCTGGCTCCTGGACGGTGCGGGTGGAGTGCTCGACCGGATCCGGTCGGACGACGGCGCGCTCGCCGTCTCGGCGCGACAGGACTCCGGGTCGGCGCGGGCCGCGGCGTTCGCCGGGACCTTCGCCCGGGTGTGCGGGTCCTGGCTCCGGGCGCACCCCGGCCTGCCCGTGGTGTGCTCGGGCATGGCGGGTTCCGACCTCGGCTGGGCCGAGGCCGGGTACGTGGACGTGCCCGCCGACCTCGGTACGTTGGCGAGCCGTCTGACCGTGGTCCCCGCGGGCGGGTCGGTGGTGCATCTCGTGCCCGGTCTGCGTGTGACCGGGGCCGACCCGGACGTCATGCGCGGCGAGGAGGTGCAGCTGGTGGGCGCCCTCGCCGGTGACGGCGGGCCGGGCACGGTGCTGCTGCCGGGAACGCACTCGAAGTGGGTACGGGTGGAAGGCACGCGCGTCACCGGGTTCACCACGGCCATGACGGGCGAGCTCTACGGCCTGCTGCTGCGCGACAGCATCCTGTCCCGCCTGGCCGCCGGCTCGCCCAGACCGGACATGACCGACGCCTTCACCCGCGGTCTCGACACCGAGGCGGCGCACGGCGACGAGCGAGGCCTGCCCGCCCTCCTCTTCACCGCGCGCACGCACGTGCTGGCCGGGCTGCTCGAGGCCGAGGGTGTGGCCGACTACGTCTCCGGCCTGCTGATCGGCGCCGAGGTACGGCACGGCCTGCGACGAGTGCCCGACGCGCGGGTCGCCCTGTGCGGACCGCCGTCCACCACCCGGCGTTACCGCACCGCGCTCGAGCGTCACGGGGCGTCCGTCCGCGTGGTCCCCGAGGGTGCGGCCGTCCGTGGGCTGTGGCGTGTCGCCGCCGACGCGGGTCTGACGCCCGCCGTTACGCACGTGCCGACCACTGGGGAGGACTCCCGATGACCTACCCGACCGCCGGCCTCGTCGCCATCCTCCGCGGGGTGACGCCCGCCGACGCCGTCGCCGTGGCGCAGGCGGTGCTCGACGCCGGGTTCGACGCCGTCGAGGTGCCGTACAACTCGCCCGACCCGCTGGAGTCGATCCGCCGCATCCGCGCCGCCACCCCGGCAGAGAGCCGGGTCGGGGCGGGCACCGTGCTCACGCCCGACGACGTCCGCCGGGCCGCCGACGCCGGGGCGTCGCTCATCGTCTCGCCGAACACGAGGGCCGACGTCGTCGCCGAGACCGTACGCCTCGGCCTCGAGAGCTATCCCGGGGCCGCGACGCCGACCGAGGCGTTCGTCGCGCTCGACGCCGGGGCGCGCGCGGTCAAGCTGTTCCCGAGCACGGCTGTCGGCGTCGACGGGATGCGCGCGTGGGCGAGCGTGCTCCCCGCGGGCACGGGCCTCGTGCCGGTCGGCGGCGTCGACGCGGACAACCTCGCCGGCTGGGCCCGCGCGGGTGCGGCCGGCGCCGGGATCGGCACGTCGTTGTACCGCCCGGGCGACCCGGCGTCCGCGGTCGCCGAGCGGGCGGCGACCCTGGTCACCGCCTGGCGCACGGCCCGCGCCGCCCCATAACCCCCACCCGCTCCGCTCCCATCCGCTCCGCTCCCGCCCGCTCCGCTCCCGCCCGCTCCGCCCGGCGAGATCTGGTGTTCGCGTCGAGATCTGGCCGTGCACGACCAGATCTCGACGCGAACACCAGATCTCAGGCACCGGCCAGGCCCACCGGCCGGCACCACCCACCACCCACCGCCCCCCGGAAGGACCCTCGTGAAGATCACCTCCGTGTCCACGTTCGCCGTGCCGCCCCGGTGGCTGTTCGTGCGGGTCGAGACCGACACCGGCGTCGTCGGCTGGGGCGAGGCGACGCTCGAGGGCCGGGCGGCGACCGTCGCGGCGCTCGTCGAGGAGCTCAGCGACTACCTCGTCGGCCGGGACCCGCGCCGCATCGAGGAGCACTGGACAGTGCTGTACCGCTCCGGGTTCTACCGCGGCGGCGGGCTGCACATGAGCGCGCTGGCCGGCATCGACCAGGCGCTGTGGGACATCACGGGCAAGGCGCTCGGCGCGCCCGTGCACGAGCTGCTCGGCGGCCGCGTGCGCGACCGGATCAAGGTCTACTCGTGGATCGGCGGCGACCGGCCGGCCGAGACCGCCGCCCAGGCGCGGGCCGCCGTCGGCCGCGGGTTCTCCGCGGTGAAGATGAACGGCCCCGAGGAGCTGCAGTACCTCGACACGCGCGCCAAGGTCGAGAAGGTGGTCGCCAACGTGTCGGCGGTGCGCGAGGCGGTCGGCCCGGACGTCGGCATCGGTGTCGACTTCCACGGGCGCGTCCACCGCCCCATGGCCCGCGTGCTGCTCGAGGCGCTGGCGCCGTTCCACCTCATGTTCGTCGAGGAGCCGGTGCTGTCGGAGCACGTCGACGGCATCGCGGACGTGCTGCGTGGCTCGGCGACGCCGGTCGCGCTCGGCGAGCGGCTGTTCTCCCGCTGGGACTTCAAGGACGTCATCACGTCCGGCGTCGTCGACGTGGTGCAGCCCGACCTGTCCCATGCGGGGGGTATCACCGAGGTGCGCAAGGTCGCCGCGATGGCCGAGGCGTACGACATCGCCGTCGCGCCGCACTGCCCGCTCGGGCCGATCGCGCTCGCCGCGTGCCTCCAGCTCGACGCCGTCGCCTACAACGCCGTGATCCAGGAGCAGAGCCTCGGCATCCACTACAACACCTCGAACGACCTGCTCGACTACCTCGCCGACCCGTCGGTCTTCGACTACGTCGACGGGTCGGTCGCCATCCCGCGCGGGCCCGGCCTCGGCATCGAGGTCGACGAGGACTACGTGCGCGAGCGCGCCGCCGAGGGGCACCGGTGGCGCAACCCCGTGTGGCGGCACGCCGACGGGTCGTTCGCCGAGTGGTGACCGGACGGCCGTGAGCCGGGTGCCAGACGTAACACCCTCGCGGGGCGCCCGGCCGCCGTCGGGCACATAGACTGGGGCGGTGACGTCTCCCGCCACCGCCGGCCCCGGTCAGCCGGACAGCCCGCCCACACCCCGCCCGGTCCTCGTCGTCGACTTCGGCGCGCAGTACGCCCAGCTCATCGCCCGCCGCGTGCGCGAGGCGAAGGTGTACTCCGAGATCGTGCCGCACACGTTCACGGTCGAGCAGATGCTCGCCAAGGACCCGGCCGCGATCATCCTGTCGGGCGGCCCGTCGTCCGTGTACGCAACGGGTGCGCCCTTCGTCGACCCCAAGCTGTTCGAGGCCGGCGTGCCGGTCATGGGCATCTGCTACGGCTTCCAGGCGATGGCGCAGGCGCTCGGCGGCGAGGTCGCGCAGACCGGCCTGAGCGAGTTCGGCGGCACCGAGGTCGAGGTGTGCTCCGCCGGCGTGCTGCTCGCCGACACCCCCGAGCACCAGACCGCGTGGATGAGCCACGGCGACGCCGTGCACAAGGCTCCCGTCGGGTTCGAGGTGCTGGCGACGTCGGACGGCTCGCCCGTCGCCGCGTTCGAGGACACGCAGCGCCGCCTGTACGGCGTGCAGTGGCACCCCGAGGTGCGGCACTCCGCGCACGGCCAGACGGTGCTCGAGCACTTCCTCTACGAGGGCGCGGGGCTGAAGCCCGACTGGACCGCCGGCAACGTCATCGCCGACCAGGTCGCCGCCATCAAGGCGCAGATCGGTGACGCGCGCGTCATCTGCGCGCTGTCCGGCGGCGTCGACTCCGCCGTCGCGGCGGCGCTCGTCCAGCGCGCCGTGGGCGACCAGCTCACCTGCGTGCACGTCGACCACGGCCTCATGCGCGAGGGCGAGGTCGAGCAGATCAAGAACGACTTCGTCGCCTCCACCGGCGTCAACCTCGTCGTCCGCGACGAGAAGGAGCGGTTCCTCACGGCGCTCGCGGGCGTGCGCGACCCGGAGGCCAAGCGCAAGATCATCGGGCGCGAGTTCATCCGCGTGTTCGAGGACGCGCAGCGCGACATCGTCGCGGAGGCGGGTGCGCACGGCGAAGAGGTCAAGTTCCTCGTGCAGGGCACGCTGTACCCGGACGTCGTCGAGTCCGGCGGCGGCGAGGGCGCCGCGAACATCAAGAGCCACCACAACGTGGGCGGCCTGCCCGACGACCTGAACTTCGAGCTCGTCGAGCCGCTGCGCACGCTGTTCAAGGACGAGGTCCGCGCCGTGGGCCGCGAGCTCGGCGTGCCGGAGGAGATCGTCTCCCGCCAGCCGTTCCCCGGTCCGGGCCTGGGCATCCGCATCGTCGGCGAGATCACGGCCGAGCGCCTCGAGATCCTGCGCCGTGCCGACGCGATCGCCCGCGAGGAGCTGACCAAGGCCGGCCTCGACGACGACATCTGGCAGTGCCCCGTGGTGCTGCTCGCCGACGTGCGCTCGGTGGGCGTGCAGGGCGACGGCCGCACCTACGGCCACCCGATCGTGCTGCGCCCCGTCTCGTCCGAGGACGCGATGACGGCGGACTGGACGCGCTTGCCCTACGACGTGCTGTCGACGATCTCGACGCGCATCACCAACGAGGTCCGCGAGGTCAACCGCGTGGTGCTCGACGTGACGAGCAAGCCGCCGGGGACCATCGAGTGGGAGTGACGTCCTGCGGCCCCGTCCCCTCGTGGGGCGGGGCCGCGGTCGTCCTGGGACTAGAACCCGACCAGTCGCGCCCACGTGAGCCCGACGACGGTGCCGAGCAGCATGTAGGGACCGAACGCGATGCCGGTCTTCCACCCGGCGCGCCGCCCCAGCAGGAGCGCGATCGCGACGACGCCCGCGAGCAGGTGCGCCGCGAACACCCCGCCCAGCAGCGTGCCCCACGAGTGCCAGGCCAGCGCCGCGCCGAGGCTCAGGGTCAGCTTGACGTCGCCGTAGCCGATGCCGCCGCGCGGGGCCACGAGGTAGAGCACCTGGTAGAGCGCGAAGAAGGCCAGTGCGCCCAGTGCCGCCCGGCCGAGCGGTCCCCACTGCCCGGTGCCGAGCGCGGCGACCCCGAGCAGGAGCGCCGTGGCCCAGGTGAGCGGGAAGACGAGCGCGTTGGGCAGCCGGTGCGTGCGCCCGTCGATGACGCCGAGCGCGGTGCCGAAGATCGCGAGCACCACGTAGGCGGGGGTCAGCCAGCCGGGTCCGCTCGCCCAGACCGCCCAGGCGACGACGGGCACGGCGACGATGCCGACGACCAGGGCGAACGGCGCCACCTCGTCCCGCGCACGCCGGTACTGCCGGACGACGAGAGGGCCGGCGGGCTGGGTCGACGCCGGTTCGCTGGGGCTCACCCGGGGAGGCTATCGGCGTCGCGGTGCCGGCGCAGCCGTTCGGCGGGCCCTGTGGAGGACCGTCGGGCGCGGGGGATCGGCAGGCGGCGTCCGCGGCCGCTCGTCTTCGAACCCGACGTTTCTCGGCTTTGCGGGGCCTGAGAGCCGAGCAACGTCGGGTTCGAAGACGAGGGGTCGCCGGCCTCCGCCACCTCACGCCTCGACGAGCGCTGCGGCCTCGGCGTAGGTGCGCTCGGTCGTCGCCAGCACCGCGGGCCAGGCCATGGCCGACGCCGGGGCGGGGGCTGCCGCCAGCAGCGCGTCGAGGAGCGCGGGCTCGGTCGCGAGACGGACCAGGGCGGTGGCCAGCGCGGCGTCGTCGGGCACGACGAGACCGGTCGCGCCGTCCTGCACGCGCTCGGCGACGCCGGACCCCGCCCGGGTGACCACGGTGAGCCCGGCGGCCTGCGCCTCGAGGGCGGCCAGGCCGAACGCCTCGGCCACGGCGGGGGCGGCGAAGACGTCGGCGCGCGTGTAGAGCCGCTTGAGCTCGGTCGCGGTGAGCCGTCCGGGCAGTGCCACGACGTGCTCGAGGCCGTGCTCGGCGACGAACCGCAGCGCGGCAGGGCGCTCGGGGCCGTCCCCGGCGAGGGTGACGAAGAGGGCGTCGGGCGGGAGCTGGGCCGCGGCGTCGGCGACGGCCTTCAGCAGCGGCAGCATGCGCTTGCGCGGGGCGAACCGTGCGGCGGACACGACGTGCACGGCGGGTCCCTCCGGCCGCTCGGCCCGCTCGGTGCGCGGCACCCGCCAGGCGTCGAGGTCGAGGCCGTTGGGCAGGACGGCGACGTCGGCGCCGCGGCGGGCGACGATCCGGCGCAGGGGTGCTGCGGTGAGCTCGCTGACGGCGGTCCACCGCACCGGCCAACCTGACCAGCCGGTCATCTTGTCGAGCGCGGCGAGCGCAGGGGTGGCCGCACCCCACACGCTGTGCACGGTGAGCACGGTCGGCAGGCCCAGCCGGGTGACGGGACGCAGCGCGGCCTGCACGGTCGGGGCGAGCACGCCCAGGTGGAGGTGCACGACGTCGGGCCGCTCGCCCCGCGCGACGACCTCGCGCAGGCGGCGGGTCACGTGGGCGGTGGAGCGCGGGTGGATCGGCCAGCCGCCCGGGATCCTGGCGGCGATGCGGTGCACGGTGACGCCGCCCTCGACGGACGTGGTCACGCCGTGTGCCCCGCGGACGCCGGGCGTGGTGGTGAGGACCTCGACGGCGTGGCCGGCGGCCGCCTGCTGCTCGGCGAGGCGGCTCACCTGCGCCTCGATGCCGCCGAGCAGGGGGAGGTAGGTGTCCGACACGTGGGTGATCCGCACGGCGCCATCCTCGCACCGGGAGCCCGCCCGGTCAGGGCGGGCGGTGCGGCGGGGCCGGTGGGCCCCGCCGCGGCTAACGCCGGCGGACGCTGGAGATCACCGAGCCGACGACGAGCAGCAGGCCGGCCACGCCCAGGACTCCGATGAGCGCGGCGCCCGGGTCGAAGATCATGCCCATCGCCACGGCGAGCACGCCCAGCCCGACGGCGATCACGATCAGTCCCCAGACCGCGGTGCCGACGCGCGTCCCCTTGCGCGGCTCCGGTGCGGGGGCCGGCGCAGACGCCGTGGGGGCGCCGGGCGCCGTGGTCGCGGTCGGGGAGGTCGGCGAGGCGGCGGGGGGCGGGACGGGCGCCGTCGGGGCGGCGGCAGGGGCGGTCGTCTCCGCGGGCCGCTCGGCTGCGGGGCCGTCGGCCCCGAGCGCTCCCGCGAGGGGAGCGCCGGCCGTCGGAGCGTCAGCGACAGGACCGTCCACCACGTCGTCCTGCACCTCGTCCTGCACCTCGTCCTGCACCTCGTCCTGCACAGCCTCGCGCCGGGCCTCGTCCCGGGAGCGGGCTGCGGCCTCCTCGAGCTGGACCCGGGCGGCGGCCCCGGCCTCCTCGGCCTGGACCCGCGCCGCGGCGGCTCCGTAGGCCGGGTGCACCTGCCCCTCGGGGGCGCTGCCTGCCGGGATGCCCGCCGGGATCCGCTGGGTCGCCTGGGCGATCTCCTGCGTCGGCGGGGTCGACGGCGTGGGCGTCACCTGGGTCGGCTCCGCGGCGTCCACGGCCGCGGGGGGCAGCACCTGGGTGTCGTCGACGGTGTCGTCCGGGGTGGTCGGGGTCTGTGCCGTGTCGTTCATCGTCTCGCTCGCGTCCTGGCCCTCGGTCGGGCCTGAGGTGGTGGGCGGGGTGTCGCCCGGGGTGTCGCGCTCGCTCATGGCCTGTCTCCCTCGTCCTCGATCACGATCACTTCACCGGCGCCGGCCCGGATGTCGAGGCTGAGCACCGCGCCGTCCGCGCCGACCTCGTCGCTCGCGAAGTACATGTCCTGCCCGACCCCGCTCGCGGAACGGTCCTGGTCGTCGACGGTCCAGCGGACGTTGCCCGCCGCCACGGAGGCGTCCGCCTCGACCGCGACGTCGGCGGGGACGGTGACGACGGTCTGGCCCGCGCCGAGCTCGATGGGCACGACGACGGGGTCGCCCGGCTCGACGTCGGCCAGGTCGAGCTGCGAGAGGTCGATCTGCGGGGCGCCCCACCGGACGTAGAACCCGTTCTCGGCCTGGTCGACCGACGTCACGGTCACGATGCCCTCGGTGAGCGTCTCGGCCCGCGGGTTGGAGGGCTCGGTCACGATGTCCTCGATCTGACGGCCGGTGCCCACCGCCTCGTCGGCCCACCACGACGCTCCCGCCGTGGCGACGGTGATGTAGCCGAGACCGAAGATCAGCGCCACGATCGCGAAGAAGCCGAGCCAGCCGCTCGAGCGGCCGCGGAGCGCGGACACGACGATCGCCGTGCCGATGATCACCGTCGAGCCGCCCAGCCAGATGGCCCCCAGGGTGTCGTCACCGCCGAAGAGGCCCCCGAGGTTCCACCGGCCCATGGCCAGCAGCGCGGCACCGGTCAGCAGCACCAGGCCGAGCGTGATGCCGACGGCGGCGGCGCCGGGTCCGCGGCGCACGCGCGGGGCGGGCGGTGCGGTCCGCACGAGCTGCGGCTGCGGGGTGGGCGCCGGCGCCGGACGGTAGGTCGGCTGCGGCGCGGCAGCGCTCGCGGAAGGTGCACCGGACACCGCAGGGACCGCACCGGAGACCGGCGCCGTGGCGTCGGGCCGGCGGTAGTCGACCGTCGGCGCGGGCGTGTAGGGCGCGCCGTGCGGGGTACCGACGGACGTGTCGGAGCCCGGGGTGCCGGGCGTGGGGACGCCGGGGGTCGGCACGGCGCCCGCCGTCGCCGCGCCCGGGAAGCCCGCCCGGCGCGACTCGCGGTGCCGCTGCACGCCCTGGACGATGAGGTAGATCGTGACGCCGAGGACGGCCAGCCAGAACAGGACGGCGAGCCACTCCCAGTTGCCCGTGTCCCACCAGCCGACGGGGCCGCCCCACGCGAAGCCGATGAGGAACACCGCGACCGAGCCGAGCATCGCCACGTCGAAGTTGCCGCGCGTGGCCTCCTGCAGGTGGATCCGGC